>NZ_LRQV01000081.1 GCF_001567585.1 Micromonospora rosaria | reverse complement strand
CCCCTGCTCCAGCGGGCCGGCCAGTCGGCCGGGGCGGCGGGCGTACCCCTGCCGACGCTGCGGCGGGCGGTGCCGACGGCGGCCGACGGCGCGGCCCCGACGGTGGGCGCCGCGCCGTCACCACCGCCCACGGCGACCGGCCGGGCTGGCGCGACCACCCCACCGGGCGCGGCGGCGCAGCGTGCGGGGCCGGGCCGGTGGGGTGGCGGCGCGCAGGCCACGGCGACGGTCCAGCGGAGCGCGGCCGGTGGCGACGCCGGCCACCCGGCGACCACCGCCACGGCGAGGACCACGCCGGCCAGGGCCGGGGCCAGCGTGCAGCGGGTCGCCGGGGCGAGCCGTGGGCCGGTGCAGCGCCGGGCCGTCGACGGGGCCGGTGAGTCGGCGGCGGATACGGACGTGGAGGCGCTGATCAAGGGCTTCGACCGGCGGCACCTGGACGCCCTGGCCCACCGGCTGGTCGAACCGATCAGCCGGCTGGTCCGGGCCGACCTGCGGGCCAGCCGGGAACGCTCCGGCCGGTGGCGGGACGGTGCCCGGTGAGCCGCCCGGCCCGCCCGGCGGGACCGGGGCCGGGGCCGGAGCCGGAGCCGGGACGGGGCAGCCGGCACGAGGAGGGAGACGGTGATGGCCAGCGGTGATCCGGGGACGAGCGTCCACTTCCGGCTCCAGATCGACGGGATCGACCTGGGCGACTGGAACACCTGCGACGGGCTCGGCTGCGAGGTGGAGGTGGAGCAGTACGAGGAGGGGGGCAACAACGACTTCGTCTGGCAGTTGCCGTCCCGGCTGAAGTACTCCAACGTCACGTTGAGCCGGCCGCTGACCCGGGACACCGCGAAGGTCTCCAGCTACCTGGCCCAGTTGCCGAGGGGCGTCCGCCGGGGCACCGCGCAGATCGCGGCGCTCCGCCCCGACCTGGCCCTGCTGGTCCAGTGGGGACTGGCCGACGTGGTGCTGGTCCGCTGGTCCGGCCCCTCCTTCGACCCGAACCGGTCCGAGGTGGCCAGCGAGAGCATCGAGTTGGCGTACCACGGTTTCCTGGAGGTCGGCTGATGCCCCGGGCGCAGAAGGTCGCCGCGCACCTCCAGCGGTACCAGCCGCCCACCTCGGGCGGGAGCCAGCCGGGCGGGGCGCTCGGTGGGCCGATCACGTTCATGTTCAACCCGCAGCAGCTCGCGCTGACCAAGTCGGCGAACTGGATCCCGCACGTGGTGCGGGGCGCGGCGGACGTCGGCGTCGCCGAGTTCAGCGGCTCCGGGCCCCGGACGCTGAGCCTGGAGATCTTCCTCGACGCCACCGACACCCACTCGCGCACCGTCCAGGAACGGGTCGACGCCCTGCTCACCTGCTGCGTCCCGACGAAGGCGAGCATCGCGGCGAAGGCGCCCTCGCCGCCGTGGGTGAAGTTCGCCTGGGGGCAGTTCCAGACCGTCTCGTTCTACTCGTACGTCAGCCAGATCAGCGCCACGTACAGCCTCTTCGACCCGGACGGCACCCCGCTGCGGGCGACCTGCTCGCTGACCCTGAACGAGATCAGCGGCGCCACCCCGGGGCAGAACCCCACCTCGGGCAGCCGGACCGCCCGCCGGGTGCACCGGCTGGTCGCCGGGGACTCGCTGGAGCTGCTGGCCCACCGCGAGTACGGCGACGCCACCGCGTGGCGGGTCATCGCCGAGGCCAACGACATCGACGATCCCGTCCGGCTGACGGCGGGGCGGCAGGTGCTGCTGCCCGCCCCGGAGGAGCTGCGCACCGAGGAGGACCGGCATGTCCAGCGGTGACCACACCAACAACCTGGTCGTCGGCCTGCCCGGAGAGCTGCCCAAGCTCTGGGCCGACCGGCTGGTCTCGGCGGTGGTGGAGGACAGCACCAACCTGGCCGCCACCGCCACGCTGCGCTACCGGGACCAGCAGAGCCGCCTCCTGAAGGACAACTCGGTCACCATCGGCACCGAGCTGACCGTCCGGGTCCGCACCGGATCGGACGCCGCCCCGCTGCCGCTCTTCACCGGCGAGGTGGTGACGCTGGAGTCCGAGTACGACGGGGTGGGCACCTTCACCACCGTCCGCGCCCTGGACCGGTCGCACCGGCTGATGCGCGGCCAGCGGGTCCGCAGCTTCGTCAACCGCAAGGCCTCCGACATCGCCCGCGAGGTCGCCGCCGCCGCCGGCATCCCGGTCGGCCGGATCGACCCCACCCCGACCGTGTACGAGATGGTCACCCAGCCCAACGTCACCGACTGGGAGTTCCTCAAGCTGCTGGCGGTCGACAACGACGCCGAGGTGGTGGTGGTCGACGGCAGGTTCGAGTTCCGCCGCTCGGTGCGGGCGGCCAGCGCCCCGGGCGCCGGGGTCACCGCCGAGCAGAGCCCGTACGTGGTGGAGATGAACGAGAACCTGCTCTCGGTCCGCTCCACCGTCACCTCGGTCGGCCAGGTCGCCGGGGTGACCGTCCGGGGCTGGGACGTCCGCGCCAAGCAGCCGGTGCGGACCGAGGTACGCACCGACGCCAGCGACGAGGTGCAGATCGGCACCAGCCCGGAGAAGGTGGCCGAGCCCTTCGCCTCCGCCCGGCTCTGCGTGGCCGACGTGCCGTACCGGACGGCGGCGGAGACCCGGGCGGTGGCCGGCGCGGTGGCCGCCGACGTGACCGCCGCCTTCGCCGAGCTGGAGGTCGGCATCCGGGGTAACCCCCGGCTCCGGGCCGGGGTGCCGCTGTCGTTGCAGCAGGTGGGGAAGCCGTTCGAGGGGAAGTACACGACCACCGCCAGCCGGCACGTCATCGTCCCCGGCCAGTTCTACGAGACGTGGCTGACGGTCAGCGGCCGGCAGGACCGCTCGACGTGGGGACTCGCCGCAGCCGCCGCCGCGCCGGCCCGCGCCGCCCGGATCCCGGGGCTGGCCGTCGGGATCGTCACCAACACCAAGGCCGACACCGACCGCCGGCACCCGGAACGGGTCGGCCAGGGCTGGGTGAAGCTGCGCTTCCCCTGGCTGACCGACCCCGCCGACTACGAGACGGACTGGGTCCGGACCGTGCAACTCGGCGGGGTCGGCGGGGGCGGGGTGTTCTGCCCGGAGGTCAACGACGAGGTGCTGGTCGGCTTCGAGCAGGGGCTGCTCGACCGCCCGTACGTCCTCGGCGGGCTCTACAACGGGGTGGACAAGCCGTCGACGCACGAGGGCGCGCTGATCGACGCCGCCTCCGGGCGGGTGAACCGGCGCTCGTTCGCCTCGCGCAGCGGGGACCGGATCGAGTTCCTGGAGTCCCAGTTGCCCGCCGGGCCCCGGGGAATCCGGCTGACCACCGCCAAGGACCGGCTCACCGTGCACCTGGACGAGCGGAGGACCTCGGTGGTGATCCGCAGCGACGGCACCGTCGAGATCGAGGCCCAGAAGCAGGTCACCGTAAAGGGCCAGGGGATCACCCTCGACGCCGGCACCGGCAAGCTGACCCTCAAGGGCCAGGCGGTGGAGGTCGCCGGCCAGAGCCTGGTCGACATCCACGCCACGCTGGTCAAGCTCAACTGACGGGAGACACGATCATGCCAGCGGCTGCCCGCATCGGGGACCAGCACAGTCACCTCGCCGCCCGCCTGCCCTCCGCTCCCCCCGTGCCCGCTCGCGGCGGTACCGGCCCGGCCACCCCGCCCGTCGCGCTCCCCTCGGGCCCGCCCACCGGCACCGTCGGGCCGCCCGCCGGCCGGGCCCTGCCCCCGGGTACGCCGACGGTGACCCCGATGCTCGGGGTCGCCAGCGTGCTCGTCGCCGGGCAGCCGGCCGCCGTGGTCGGCACCGTCTGCGTCTGCCCGCTGCACGTCGCCCTGCTGATGACCAACGTGATCGTGCCGGCCGTGCCGCCGCCGCTGCGCCGGGTGCTGATCGGCGGCTTCCCGGCGGCGCGTCAGGGCGACCAGCTCACCTGCCGGGCCACGGTCAGCAGCGGCGCGGCGTCCGTGCAGATCGGGGGCTGACCCCGGTGGCCGAGCAGTTCATCGGGCGGGGCTGGGCGTTCCCGCTGCGGACCGACGCGACCGGCGGAATCGCCCTGGTCGACCGGGAACGGGAGATCGTCGAGGCGATCCGGTTGATCCTCGGCACCGCGCCCGGGGAGCGGCCGATGCGGCCGGAGTTCGGCTGCGGCGTGCACGACTACGTCTTCGCCCCGGCCGACGAGAACACCGCCGGGCGGATCGCCTTCGAGGTACGCCGGGCGCTGGACCGCTGGGAGCCGCGCATCGACGTGACCGACGTGGTGGTCAGCTTCGACGCCGAGGAGGCGGGGGTGCTCTACATCGACATCCGGTACTCGATCCGGGGCACCAACGACCCGCGCAACCTGGTCTTCCCGTTCTACGTCATCCCGTCCCACGAGGACGGTCCCGAGGAAAGCGTCGCCTGATGCCGCTGCCCGCACCGAACCTGGACGACCGCCGTTTCCAGCAGCTCGTCGACGAGGCGAAGCGGTTCATCCAGCAGCGCTGCCCCGAGTGGAGCGACCACAACGTCTCCGACCCCGGGGTGACCCTGGTGGAGACGTTCGCGCACATGGTCGACCAGTTGCTCTACCGGCTCAACCGGGTGCCGGAGAAGAACTACCTGGCCTTCCTCGACCTGATCGGCATCCGGCCGTTCCCGCCCACCGCCGCCCGGGGGGACGTCACGTTCTGGCTCTCCGGCCCGCAGACTCAGCCGGTGGTGCTGCGCGCCGGCACCGAGGTCGGCACCGAACGGACCCAGACCGACGAGGCGATCGTCTTCACCACCGCCGCCGACCTGACCGTGGTCCCCTGCGAGCTGAGCCGGCTGCGCAGCCACCCGGCGCAGGGGCCCCCGGTGGACCGGACCGAGGAGCTGCTCGACGGCCGGGACGTGCCCTGCTTCCCGGCCAGCCCGTCGGTCGGCGACGCCATGCTGCTCGGGCTCACCGCCGCCGTGCCGTCCTGCGCGGTGCTGCTGGTGCTGGACAGCCGGGTGGAGGGCGTCGGCGTCGACCCGCGCCAGCCGCCGCTGGTCTGGGAGGCGTGGACCGGCGAGGGCTGGTCGCCGTGCGTCGTCGACCACGACGACACCGGCGGGCTGAACCGACCGGGCGAGGTGGTGCTGCACGTGCCGGCCGGCCACGTCAGCTCCGTGGTGGGCGGGCAGCGGGCCGGCTGGCTGCGTTGCCGGCTGGTCGAGGCCCGCCCCGACCAGCCGTTCTACGCCGCCTCGCCGACGGTACGGGCGATCGAGGCGGCCACCATCGGCGGCACGGTCACCGCCGTGCACGCCGAGACGATCCTCGGCGAGCAGGTCGGGGAGGCCGAGGGGGTGCCCGGCCAGCGGTTCACGGTGGCCCGGCCGCCGATCGTCGGCGACGAGCACCCGCTGGTGGTGGAGAGCGCCGACGGCGGCGGCTGGCTGGCGTGGACCGAGGTCGACACGTTCAGCGACTCCGGGCCGGACGACCGGCACGTGGTGCTGGACCGCACCGCCGGGGAGATCCTGTTCGGGCCGGCGGTCCGGCAACCCGACGGCACGCTGCGTCGCTACGGTGCCGTACCGGCGGCCGGGGCGCGGGTCCGGGTGCGCCGGTACCGGACCGGGGGCGGGCGCAGCGGCAACGTGGCCCGGGGCGCGCTGGCCGTGCTGCGCAGCTCGATGCCGTACGTGGCCCGGGTGGAGAACCGCGAACCCGCCACCGGCGGCGTGGACGGGGAGACCGTGGCCGAGGCCCGGCTGCGCGGGCCGGTGCAGTTGCGCGCCCAGGACCGGGCGGTCACCGCCCGGGACTACGAACTGCTGGCCCGGCAGGCCGCCCCGGCCGCCGCCCGGGTCCGCTGCCTGCCCGCCGGGGACGGCAGCGCGGCCGGCGGGGTACGCCTGCTGGTGGTGCCGGAGGTGGTCGCGGACGCCGACGGCCGGCTGCACTTCGAGGACCTGGTCCCCCCGGACGCGATGCTCGCCACCATCGCCGAACACCTGGACGCCCGCCGCCCGGTGGGCACCCGGCTGGTCGTGGAACCGCCGTTCTACCAGGGGGTGACCGTGGTGGCGCGGCTGATCGCGCGCCCCGACGTCGCCGCCGCGCAGGTCCGCGCCGAGGCCACCGCCACCCTGTACCGCTTCCTCGACCCGGTGCACGGCGGGCCGGAGGGCACCGGCTGGCCGTTCGGTCGGCAGGTGCACTCCGGGGAGATCTTCGGGGTGCTGCAACGGCTGCCCGGCGTCGAGGTGGTGGAGGAGATCCGGATGTTCCCCGCCGACCCGATCACCGGCCGCCGGGGGGACCAGGTGAACCGGATCGACCTGGACCGGCACGCGCTGGTCTTCTCCCACCAGCACCAGGTCCGGGTCGAGCAGCGCCCGTCGGGCGTGTAGAGCGGAAAGGGGTACGCCGATGCGCGCCGCCATCGAGGGACTGGCCTCCCCCGACCCACTGGGTCGACGGCTGCCCGGGGTGTACGCCGACGACGACCTGGCCCAGCGCCTCACCAGCGCGTACGACCAGGTGATCGCGCCGGTGCAGGCCACCCTGGACAACCTCTGGGCGTACTTCGACCCGGCGCTGGCCCCGCCCGACTTCGTCGACTGGCTGGGTACCTGGGTGGCCGCCGGCGGCAGCCGGGACCGACCGGAGGACGAACGCCGCCGGCTGGTCGGCGACGCGGTCTCCCGACACCGGGTACGCGGCACCGCCGCCGGGATCGCCGAGGAGGTACGCCTCGCCACCGGGGTCACCCCGGAGATCCTGGAGAGCGGCGGGACCATCTGGTCGGCCACCCCCGGTGCCGAGTTGCCCGGCTCCGCCGAGCCCGCCCTGACCGTCCGGGTCCGCGTACCGGAGCCCACCGCGGCCCTGACGGAGCAGATCCGGGCGGTGATCGAGGCGAACCGGCCGGCGCACGTGCCGTACACCGTGGAGGTGCTGGCGGCCGACGGCGGCGAACCGGCGACGGGCGGGCCCCGATGAGGGTCTGCGACAACTGCGGCGCCGAGGTGGTCCCGGGGGACGACTTCTGCGGCAACTGCGGCGCCTTCCTGGCCTGGGACGCCACCGACGACACCGCCCCGCGGACCCGCCCGGTCCCGGCCGGGACCGGCCGACCCCCGACCGGCACCGACGACGCGCCCACCGGCACCCGGCACCCGGACCCGGCACCCGGCACGGACGCGGCCCCCGCCATCGACCCCGCCCCGGAGCCAGAGTCCGACCCCGGACCGCAGCCGGTCGTCGGTCAAAGGGCCGGAGCCGGGGCCGGGGCCGACCGGACCGGGTGGACCGATGACGTGGACGATTCAGCTCGACAGGATGCCCAACCGGACCCGCCACCCCCACCGGCCCCCGACAGTCGGCGGGCGGCGGCGCTCGTGGTCCCGGTGCGCCCCGCCACGACCGGGGACGCCGCGCCCGCCGACCCGACCAGCGCCCACCCGACCGGCACCGACCCCACCGCCACCGTGCCGGCGCAGGTCGACCGGCCCGCCGCCGACCAGCCGCGTGCGGTGCAGCCCGGCCGGCCGGTGGCCCCCGCGCCGGTGGTCCGGGACTTCACCGGGGACCGGCCCGGCGGCCCCGACGACGTCGTCTGCCCGCACTGCGGCACCGGCAACCCCCGGGGCCGGTCGTTCTGCCGGCGCTGCGGCCGGCCGCTGGACGCGACGGCGCAACCGGCCGCGACCGTACCCTGGTGGCGCCGGCTCCGGTGGCCACGCCGCCGCTCCGGTGGCGGCTGGCTGCGCCGGCTGCTGGCGGTCCTGCTCGTGCTGGCCCTGATCGCCGCGCTGGCCCTGGTGGTGGTCCGGTTCGGCCGGCCCGTCCTGGACACGATCCGGGACCGGACGGCGACGCCCGAGGCGATCCTGCCGACCGAGGTGACCGCCTCCAGCGAGGCGCGCGGCCACCCGGCCCGGTCCACCGTGGACGGCCTCAACAACCGGTACTGGGCACCCGCCACCGACCAGCCCGCCGCCGGCCAGTACGTGGAACTGACCTTCGACCCGCCGATCCGGCTGCTGGACCTGATCGTGCACACCGGTGCCTCGCCGCAACAGGACGACTTCGTCAGTCAGGCGCGACCGGCCGAGCTGACCATGACCCTGTGGACCCGGGACGGTACCCGCACGACGACCCCGCTGCGGCTGACCGACCGGCCGGGACCGCAGACCTTCCACCACGTGGCGGGGGACGTCACCCGGCTCCGCCTCACCATCGGCGCGGTCTACGGGCAGGAGCGCGGCCGGCGGGTGGCGCTGGCCGAGGTCGAGGTGTTCAGGCGGCCGTGACGTGCACCGGGCGGGGCGCGCCGGTCCGGCCGACGCCGAGCGAGCAGAGCACCCGCTCGTACGTCTGCTGGCTGCGCCGGGCCGCCGCCACGTCGCCGGCCCGGCGCTGCGCGGTGATCAGCAACCGCCACCCGTCGTCGTGGTACCCGTCCAGTTCCAGTGCCCGGCGGGCCGCCGTGATCGCGACCCGGGACCGGCCCCGGGCCAGTTCCAGGCCGGCGAGCAGCACCGCCGCCTCGGTGGCCCGGGACCGGTGCCGCTCCCGGTCGGCGAGCACCCACTCGGCGGAGCCGTCCTCGGGCAGCAGGTCGCCGGCGTACTCGTCGAGGGCGTTGCGCAGCGCCCGGACCGCCGCCGGGCCGTCCCCGGTCGACCGGGCCCGGCGGGCGGCGGCCAGCGCCGCGTCGAACGCCGCCACGTCACTGCCCCCGCCGACCCCCACCTCCAGCCGGTACGACGAGCCGTCGCGGACGATGAACCGGGACGCCCCGCGCGCCACCCCGGGCTCCAGGAAGGTCCGCAGCGTCGAGACCCCGACGTGCAGGTTGTTGACCGCCGAGCGGTCCGGTAGCTCCGGCCAGAGCGCGGCGGTGATCCGCTCCCGGTGCACCGGCTGCCCGGCGTGCGCCGCGAGGTAGCGCAGCAGCGTCCGGACCCGGGGACGGACACCCGACCAGTCGACCGGGCTGCCGTCCACCTCCAGCCGGAAGCCGCCGAAGCACCACAGTCGGAGGTACCGGTGGTCCGCCGACGCCGACGCCGGACGATCGCTGGAAATCATGTGATCTGTCTCCCTTGTCGCCAAGACCACGCGGACCGGTCCGGTCCACGACCAAACGGCCCGCACTCGGGGCGCGCCGGCGGCATCGACGCCAGCCGGCGCAGGCGGGACGGCCTGTGCTGGGAGAGGTGGGCGACGGGGTCGTCGCGTCGCAGATTCTGCTCGCCGGGTGGGGGACACCGACAGCCGTCATTTCGGGGACTCCGCGGGGAATTACTATTCGTTGGCGCTCGATGCACGAACCGGAGCGTCTTTTCCCCTCGGGAGCGAATGCGATGCCGTCCTCCGATCCGTCCGAAACCGGCGCACCGGTGCTGGTGGTGGTGCGGTGGGACCGCCTGACCGGTGACCGCTGGTCACACCTGGCCGAGCTCACCGCCGGGCGGCTGGTGCTGCTGGTGCTGCCCCGGCACGTGACGGTGGACCCGTTGGCGCTGCTGGTGGCCGGGGTGCGGGCCGTGATGCGGGACGGCGACGGCGCCGAGGAGCTGGAGCTGGCCCGCGCCGCGGTCCTCTCCGGCGGCTCGTACCTGTCACCGAGCGTGGCGGCGCTGGTCGGCGGCCCGCCGGCCGGCCCCGGTCGGCGGGCCCCGGCCTCGCTGGGTCCGCGCGAGGTGGAGACGCTGCGCTGCATCGCGCAGGGCCTCACCCACCGGCAGGCCGCCCACCGGCTCGGCGTCACCGAACAGACCGTCAACACGTACGCGAAACGGCTGCGCCGCAAGCTCGGCGCGGCGAACAAGGCGGAGCTGACCCAACGCGCGGTGGAACTCGGCTACCTGTCGGTGTGACCCGTTACCGGCACATCGGTGTGACGCCGTTCTTGCCGGTCTTCTTGCCTCGCCTTTCCGCGCATGCAGTAGTTGACTACTCACCGAGAGGTGGGCGATGTTCGACGTGTGTGTGGTGGTGGCCGAGCCACTGGCCCGGCGCGGGGTGCACCAGCTGATCGGAGGCAACGAACGGGTACGACGCCGCATCACCGTCGACGCGGTGCACCAGGTGACCGAGAACGGGGCCGGGCCGGAGACGGTCGTGATCCTCGTCGATCCGCTGCTGCACGCCGTGCGGTGGTCCTGTGCCCGGTACCCGACCCTGGTCCTGGTGCCGGAGACGGCGACCGCCGCGACGGTGGACGCGATCCGGGCCGGCGCCCGCTCGGTGGTGAGCACCGCCACCGAGCAGACCCAGTTGCGGATCGCGCTGGACGTCGCCGCCGCCGGTGGTTTCTACCTCTGCCCGATGCTCTCCGCCAGGCTGCGCGGCGGAGCGACCGGTGCCGGGTCCGGCGTGGGCCGTGGTGGGGCCACGCGCGGACCCGGCCCGGGTGACCCCGTCGACGCGCCCGGCGGCGGGCCGACGCCGTCCTGCGCGCCGGACCTCGGCCCGGGGCGGGAGCGGGCACGGGCGCGGGCGTCCCGCCGGCCGCCGCTGGCACCCCGGGAGGCGGAGACCCTGGAGCTGATCGCGCACGGCCTCACCCACGCCCAGGCGGCCCGCCGGCTGGGCATCTCCGAGGCCACGGTGAACACCTACCTGACCCGGATCAGGTCCAAACTGGACGTCGGCAACAAGGCCGAGCTGACCCGGCAGGCGATCACCCTCGGGCTGGTGCAGCGGCGGGGCACCGCCACCGATCCGGTCACCTGAGCGGGGCCTCCAACTGGGCCCGGAGCTGTTCGGCGTGGCGCAGCGACGGAACGTCGTTGACCGCTTCGAGCAGGCTCGTGGCCCGGTCGAGCAGGTCCCGCGCCCGGTCCGGCTCGCCGGCCCGCAGCAGCACCTCGGCGAGGCTCAGGTGGACCCGGCCGTTGCCGTTCGGGTCGTCCCCGGCGACGAAGTCCTCGATCGCCGCGAGCAGGGTGGCCTCCGCTTCGGCGAACCGGTCGCAGTCCGCCTGGAGCAACCCCAGCCGCAGCCGCATCCAGCCGCGCAGCGGCCGGCTGGAGAGCCGGTCCGGCAGGGCGGTCGCCCAACCGTCGTGGGCGTCCTGCACCATCCGCAACGCCTCGTCGAGCTGCCCGATCGAGCGGAGCAGGTCCGACAGCGAGTACGACGCGACGATCCAGCCGAGCTTGTCGTCCACCTCCCACAGCAGTCCCCGGGCGGTACGGAAGTGCTCCACCGCCTGGGCGGTCGCCACCGGGTCGTCGCGCTTGCGCAGCAGCCCCGCCAGGTAGCACCGGGACCAGGCGATGGTGCGCCGGTCCCCGGCCGCCTCGGCGAGCGCCAGCGCGGCGCTGTGCTGCGCGTACGCGGCGTCGAGTTCGTCGTTGACCAGGTGCAGCGCCCAGCCGAGGTTGTTGCGCTGGGTGGCCTCGGCGACCGGGTCGCCGATCGCCTGGGCGGCCCGTACCCCCAGGGCGAACAGCTCGTCCCAGGGCACCGCCAGGTGCCGCCGGTCCGAGTACCAGTACAGGTGCCGGGCGGCGGCGAGCACGTCGTGGTGGCGACCCCGCGCGGCCACGTACCGGACCGCCCACCACCAGGCCGGGCGCTCGGTGTCCAGCCAGCTCACCGCAGCCGTCGCGGTGGGGAAGCCGGGTCCCGGCGCCGGGCAGGCCGGGTCGAGCCAGCCCTCCGCCGCCGCCGTCCGGCCCAGCAGGTGCCCGGCGAGGCGTTCCCGGGCCGCCTCCCGGTCGGCGGCGGTCTCCTCCTCGTCGATCCGTTCGGCGGCGAAGATCGCCAGTAGGTCGTGCAGCGCGTACCGGCCGGGGATGGCGGCGGCGGTGAGCAGGCCCGCGTCGACCAGGGCGTCGAGGCGGTCCTCGGTGACCGGCACCGGCTCGTCGGTCAGCGCCGCCACCACCGGGGCCGAGTACCCGGGCAGCCGCACCGCCCCGAGCAGCCGGAACGCGCGCCGCGCCGGGCCGTCGAGCAGCCGGTACGACAGCTCGAACGCGCTGCGGACCTCGATGTCCCCGGCGCGCAGCAGGTCCAGCCGCCGCTGCTCGTCGCGGAGCCGTTCCACCAGGGACTGGACACTCCACTCGGGCCGGACGGCGAGCCGGTTGGCGGCCACCCGCAGGGCCAGTGGCAGCCCGCCGCAGAGCCGGCCCAGCTCCACCGCCGCCGCGCTCTCCTCGGCGATCCGCCCCCCGCCCACCGCCTCGGTGAGCAGGGTGTGCGTCTCGGCGTCGGTGAGTTCGCGCAACGGCACCCGGTGCGCCCCGGCCAGCCCGGCCAGCGTGTTGCGGCTGGAGACCAGCACCAGCCAGCCCGGCCCGCTGGGCAGCAGCGGGCGCACCTGGGCCTCGTCCCGGGCGTTGTCCAGCACCAGCAGGCCGCGCCGGTCGGCGCTGAGGGCGCGGTACAGCGTCAGCCGGGCGTCCGTCGACGGGGGGAGCTGCGCCACCCCGAGCGCGGTGAGCAGTTGGTCGAGGGCCTGCGCCAGGGTGGTCGGCTCGTCGTCCATGCCCCGCAGGTCGACGAAGAAGGACCCGCGCGGGAAGCGGCGGGCCTGCTCGTAGGCGGCGTGCACGACCAGGCTGGTCTTGCCCACCCCGGGCGGGCCGCTGACCACGACGATCCGCATCGCCCCGGCCCGGCCGGCGGACTCCGCCTCCTCGGCGAGCCGGCCCAGTTCCTCGGCCCGGCCGGTGAAGTCGGCGAGGTCGCCGGGGAGCGAGCCGGCCTGCTCGTCGTCGGCGTCGTCGACGTCCTCGACGTCACCGCCGCGCGCGACGGCGACCAGCCGGGACCGGTCCGACTCCGACAGGCCGAGCCGGTCGGCCAGCTCCTCCACGGTCCGGCGCTGCGGCCGGGCCACCCGGCCCAGTTCCAGGTTGCGCACGGTACGCACCGCGACGCCCGCGAGGTCGGCCAGCTCCTCCTGGGTGAGCCCGGCGGCCGTCCGGTGCCGCCGCAGGAGCGTGCCGAGCCGCCCGGTCATTGCCGTACCTCCAGGCCGTCGTCTCGAATTGTCAACAGCACGACACGGATGGTTACAGACCCACGGCTCGATACCCAAACGCCGAGCCGAAGGCGATTTCGGTTCATCTGCCGCCGTCGACCGTCGGGCGGGTGACCTGACCCGCCGGGCCGGTCAGCGCGCGACCACCCCGTTCTGGTACGCCCACACCACCGTCTGGAGCCGGTCCCGGGCACCGATCTTGGCCATCGCGCGGCCGAGGTGCGACTTCACCGTGCTGGTCTCGATGTGCAGCTCGGCGGCGATCTCCACGTTCGACAGGCCCTGCGCGAGCAGCCGCACGATCTCGGTCTCCCGCGCCGTGAGCTGGTACGCCGCCGCCGCGTCGGACGCCGGTGCCGGGCGACGCCGGGCGAACTCCGAAATCACCCGACGGGTCACCGCCTGGTCGACGAGCCCCTGACCACTGGCGAGGCGCCGGACGGCGTCGACGAGGTCCTCGGGCTCGCAGTCCTTGAGGATGAACCCGCTGGCGCCGGACTCCAGCGCGCCGAAGACGTACTCGTCGAGGTCGAACGTCGTCACCACCAGCACGGCCGGCGGCGACCCGGACGCCTCGGCGACGATCTGCCGGGTCGCGGCCAGCCCGTCGCCACCCGGCATCCGGACGTCCATGCAGATGACGTCCGGGTTCGTCCGGCGGGCCACCTCGACCGCCGTGGAGCCGCTGGACGCCTCCGCCACCACCTCGATGTCCCCCGCCTGTTCGAGGATGACGCGGAAGCCGGCCCGCACGACCGCCTGGTCGTCCACGAGCATCACGCTGATCATGCCGGCTCGGTTCCCTTCGTGGTCGGCGACGGGGCGGGGAGGTCGTCCCGTCCCGTCGGCAGCGTCACCGCGACGGACCAGCCGCCCGCCGCCGTCGGGCCGGCCGTGAAGGCCGCGCCGATCAACTGCGCCCGTTCCCGCATGCCGATCAGGCCGACCCCGCTGCTGGTCCGCACCCCGGGCTCGGCACGTCGGGTGGCCGGCTCGTTCACCACCTCCAGCGCCACCGCCCGTGGCAGGTAACGCAGCACGACCCGGACCGGGGCGCCCGGGGCGTGCTGCCGGGCGTTGGAGAGGCACTCCTGCACCGTCCGGTACAGCGCGACGTCGGCGATCGGGGGCACCGGCCGCGCCGACCCCTCGCGGACCAGGTCGACCGAGGTGTCGAGACCCCGGGCGGTCCGGACCAGGTCGTCCAGCATCGCCAGCCCCGGTACGGGGGCGTGCTGGTCGCCGGGGTCGGGCCCGCCCTCCTCGCCCAGGCCGCCCGGCCGGCCCCGCAGCACCCCGACGACCAGCCGCAGGTTGTCCAGGGTCTCCTTGCCCTGCGCGCGGATCCACGCCACGCCCTCCTTGGCCGCCTCCGGGTCGCGGTCCACCAGCCGCTCGGCCGCCGCCGCCTGCACCACCATCCCGGAGAGGTGGTGGGCGGCGACGTCGTGCAGCTCACGGGCCATCCGGGCGCGCTCCGCGCCGATCGCGGCCCGGACCTTCTCCTGCTGCGCCCGGACCGCCTCGGCCGCCTGCGACCGCAGCAGTTCCACGTTGCGCCGGTGGGTGACGACGTAGTTGCCGACGAAGGTCGCGCCGAAGTAGGTCAGCGAGCCCGCGGCGACGTGACCGACCACCACACCGAGCAGCCCGGAGGTCCCGGCGAGGGCCGCCGTGACCGCGCCGGCCGCGTCGACCACCACCGCCCCCGCCGAGACCAGCAGCGCGGTCCGCAGCGGCAGCAGCGTGCCGACGGTGTACGCGGCGATCAGCGGGGGCAGCCCCCGGGCCATCACCTCCGGCGGTACCACCGTGAGCACGGCGACCTGGAGGCCGACGACCAGCGCGAGGCAGAGCACCGGACGGACCCGGCGCAGGCAGAGCAGCATCGCCTGCACACAGCAGGCGGCCACGACCAGCCAGGCCTCCGCCGGGTCGAAGGCCAGCCCCTCCGCCGGGGCCACCGCCCAGAAGAGCGTCCCCATCAGGGCGAACGTCACGACCGTGACGACCGCCGCCAGCAGGCAGTCCCGGGCGAACCGCCCGGTCAGCCCGAGCCGGCTGAGCCGTTCGTCGAACCGCCGGACGAACCGGGGCGCCACGCCGGGCGCTTGGGCCGTCCCCGGGCCGGTGCCGGGCTGGTCCGTCATGTCCTGATCATCCTTGCCGCTCGTCGTGGCGCGCCCATCGGGTCCGGTGTCCTTCCTTCGGGTGCCGGTCGTCGGCGGGAGCCGACCGGCAGCGGGGTCGTCGGCGGGAGCCGACCGCCAGCGGTGGACATTCGCCGGTCGGAGCCGCCGGTCAGTAGGAGACGCTCGGCGCGAGCAGCATGAACTCGACGGCGAACCACCCGGTGCCGGCCAGCGCCAGCAGGACCAGCGTGCTGCCGACGATCCGGGGCCAGCCCACCCGGCGACGGACGTCGTCGACCAGCCGGACCACGGCGGGCAGGACCCCGAGCACACCGAGCAGCTGCAGCGCCTGCACCACGCGCAGCGTGGCGGCCGGGACGTCCTGGAAACCCATGATGCTGACGACGGCCACGGCCCAGCCGACGAGGGCGAGCAGGGCACCGGCGACGGCGACCCGGCTCAGCACCCGCGCGGTCCGCCCCGCCCGGTCACGTGGGGCCCGACCCCGCAGGCGACGGACGACCGCACCGACCGGCCACGAGAGCACCGCGAGCAGGAGCACGACGGTCGAGGCGACGAGCACCGGCAGGGCCAGCCCGGTGCTGCGCTGCGGCGCGACGGGCAGCAGGGCGAACGCCGACTCGAAGCCGATGGCCTCCACCGCTCCGTCGACCACCCGCATGGTGACGACGCGCTGCCCGCCGACCTCCCGCCAGACCCAGGGGGCGACCTCCTCGAACACGGCCGGGCTGGCGGAGTGCGGGGCCGGCTCGAACAGCAGCCGGTTGTCGTACCGGACGCTCACCCGGGTCCGGTCGAACAGGCCGACGGTGGTCAGGAAGGTGCTCCGCATCCCCCGCGAACTCTCGTACGTGCCGGCCGCCAGCGCGGCGTGCTCCGCCGAGGTCTGCGCGTCGACGGTCCCGGCCGGCACCGCCCCGGTCCGGGGGAAGTACCGGTCGGCGAAGCCGTTGAGGACCGCCTGCCGCAGGTCGTGGCTGGCCATCGGGGCGGTACCGCTGCTGTTCAGGGAGACGAACACGCCGGCCCGCTCGTCGGGAAAAACCTGCAGGTGCGAGTGGAAGAACCGGGTGTCCCCGCCGTGCCCGAGGATCCGCCGGCCGTTGCGGCTCTCGTCGAAGAAGCCGAGCGTCATCCGGGGCCCCTCGGCCAGCGCGCCGAGCGTGCTCGCGTCGAGGCCGGGCCGCTGCATGAGATCGAGCGTCGGGCGGTCGAGCAGGGGCGTCTCCCCGACCCGCTCACCCAGGTGGGCGAGCATGAACCGGGCCATGTCGGTGGCCGAGGCGGTGAGCGACCCGGCGGGCGCGACGCCGACGATCTCGAACGGCTGGGCCGGGCCGGACGAGTCGGCGTACCCCTGCGACATCCGGTCCCGCAGGTCGCCGGGGAGCGGCTGCGCGAACGTCGACGAGGTCATCCCGGCCCGGGTGAGGACGTTCTGGTCGAGGTACTCGTCGAAGGGCAGCCCGCTCACCCGTTCGACCAGGTACCCGACCAGCGCGTACCCGTAGTTGGAGTAGGCGGGCACCGTGCCCGGCTCGAAGACCTGCTCGGGCGGCTCGGTCACCAGCGCCTTCCGCAGGTCGGCGCGGGTCCCCTCACCGCCGATGAGCCCGCCGACCCGCTCCTCGAACCCGGCGGTGTGGGTCAACAGGTGCCGCAGCGTGACCGGCTCGTCGTAGCGGCGGGGCAGGGTGAAATCGAGATGCTGCTGGACATCGGCGTCGAGATCGACGGCGCCGCTCTGCACGAGTTGCAGGGCGGCGGTGGCGGTGGCGACCTTCGACACCGAGCCCACCCGGAAGAGGTGCCGCTCCGGATCGACCGGTACCACGCTGGCGTCCGCGCCGCCGTCCACGCCCGTGTCGGCGTGGCCGTACCCCCGGGCCGTGAGAATCCTCCCGTCGTGCACGACGGAGACCGTGGCCCCCGCGATGCCGGCCTGGTCGAGCGCCGCCGGGAGCAGGCCGTCGAGCCAGGCGACGACGTCCTGTTCGGTCAGGGTGGCCGGGTCACCCGGCGCGGCCGGGGTGCCGACGGGCGGGGCCCCGACGGCCGGGGACGAGCCCGCACCACAGCCGACGGTGGACGCCGCGACGAGGGCCACGGTCGCCAGGACCGCGCCGAGGCGGACGGTACGGGAACCGGACCGGGGCGGGCGGGATCGGAAAGCGACCCCTCGGGGTGCGTCGTCGTGAATCACGTCGTCCTGTTGCCTTCCGCTGCTCCCGGATGTCCGGAGGGGTCCGGTGGCGGCACCCGGGGGCTCCCCACCAGCCTCGCCGCCCGCCGCCGGCCCGACATCTGGCGCAGGACGGCACTCGACTTACGACCTGAGGAGGAGACGTCGTACCCGGTGACCGCCGGCCCTCTGGGCCGTCTTCCCCCACGGCACCGACCGGGCGTACCTGATCTCGGGTCTCACCACCGGCGGCACCGCCACGGTGGTCGCCACCCGCGCCCGTTCCCTGACCTGACGGCGGCGCGCCCCGCGCGCACGCTACTCCGCCAGGTACCCGGTGGCCGGGTCGATCTCGGCGAGGAAACTACGGATGGCCTGCTCCATCTCGGCCCGGCTCATCCCCGCCCCCGAACTGCCGAAGCCGTACTCGTGCGGCCCGCTCAGCCAGTCGAAGTCGTAGCCCCACGCGCCGGACGGCGCACGGTAGGCACGGACGCGGAAGTCCTGCCCGTCGACGGTCATCAGGATCGGGTCGCCGACCCAGTTCCGGTCCCGCGTCTCGTCGGGCGCGATACCCGGCTCCGGCTCCGAGGACATGTCAACTCCTCCTGCCTGCTCGCACCCGGGGACAACGGCCGGTGAGTGTCGGCGCAGTCACAGCGTAGCCGCGGCTGGTCGGGCCCCGTCGGTAACGCCAGCGTTACCGAGAAGACGGTGGCCAGTGCCATCGACTCCGGCGCACGTCTCGCCTGGGATGGGCGTATGCCCTTCCCGTCTTCGCAGCCCGTTCCTCCGCCAGCACCGGGGGCGACAGGTGGCACCGCGTCGTCGCCGATCGTCCACACGGTCGAGTTGACGCGCACGTTCGGCCGTCAGACGTCTGCCGTGACCGCTCTGGATCGGGTTTCGATCGCGTTCGAGCCCGGTCGGTTCACGTCGATCATGGGGCCGTCGGGGTCGGGCAAGTCGACCTTGCTGCACTGTCTGGCGGGGTTGGAACGTCCGAGTCTGGGTTCGGTGGTCGTCGCCGGCACGGACCTCGCGCGTCTGTCGGAGGCGCGGCTGACGACACTCCGGCGCGACCGGCTGGGCTTCGTGTTCCAGGCGTTCAACCTGATTCCGACGCTGACCGCCGAGGAGAACATCACCCTCAGTGAACGCATCGGCGGGCCTCGGATCGACCCGGAGTGGACGTCTCACCTGGTCCAGGTACTCGGTCTCGGTAATCGCCTGCGGCATCGCCCCCACGAGCTGTCCGGGGGCCAGCAGCAGCGTGTGGCGATCGCCCGGGCACTGGCGCATCGTCCCGCAGTCGTGTTCGCCGACGAGCCGACCGGGAACCTGGACTCCCACACGGGCAGCGAGGTGCTGCACTTCCTGCGGCTGGCCGTCGAGCAGTTCGGGCAGACGATCGTGATGGTGACGCACGACCCGGCCGCCGCCGCGCGCTCGCACCGGGTCGTGTTCCTCAGGGACGGCCGCGTCGAGGGCGAGCTGCGGAACCCCTCGGCCGGGGACATCCTGGGCCGGCTGGCGACGAACGGGTCACCAGCATGATCGTCCTGGCCTGGCGGAGCCTGGCGCGGCGGAAGCTCGCCGTCCTCGCTGCCCTGCTCTCGGTCGTGGTGGGATCGTCGCTGGTGACGGCGGCTCTGCTGATCGCCGGCGCGCAGGGGCGACAGGGTGCCGCGAGCGTGACGAGCTGGCGGTTCGGTGCCGTCGACGCCGTGGTCAAGCCGCCGGCGAGCATCACCCTGGCCAGCGGGCTCGCGCTCGATCTGCCGTCCATGCCACGGCTGACCGACGAGCAGACCGACGCCATCCGCCACGCGCCTGGTGTCACGGCGGTCGCCGTCGAGTCGCCGTTCCCCGCCTACCTGGTCGCTCCGGATGGCAGGGTGACCGGCGACGCTTTCACGCGTTCCTGGGGGCATCCGTGGTCGACCGCGCTTGCCGACAACGCCTCGCTCACCACCGGCCGGGAACCGAACCGACCACGTGACGTGGCGGTCGACGAGTCCGTTGCGACGGCCGCCGACATCGGCGTGGGCGACACGGTTCGGGTCGCGCACGCCACCGGCACCGACGAGTTCACCGTGACCGGCATCGTGAGGCGGCCGGGAGAGCAGTTCGAGCACGCCCTGTTCTTCGTCGGTGCGACGGCCGCGCAGTTCGGTGGCGCCCCGGTCGCCGCGCTGGTGTCGACCACGGACATCGAAGCGCTGCGACACGCCGTCCCCGGCCTCCAGGTACTCACCGGCGAGGCCCGCGCCGGGAGCCTTCAGCTTGACCTGCGCCAGGCCGAGCTAGCCGGCGGGTCCGGTCAGTTCCTCATGGCGATCGCGCTCCTGGCGTTGACGAACGCGGTGTTCGTCATCTCCAGCACGCTCACCGTCTCGATCGGGCAGCGACGACGCGAGCTGGCGATGCTGCGCATCGTCGGCACCACGCCACGGCTGATCCGCCGCCTCGTCACCGGGGAGGCCGCCATCATCGGTGCGCTCGGCGGCGTTGTCGGAGCAGGCGTCGGTATGGTGCTTGCCGAGCTGGCGCGTGAGTTCTTCGTCGCACAGGATCTGATGGCCCGGGGAGCGGTCGTGTCGCCGGAGCCGCTCGCCCTCTTGACCGGGGCCGCTGCCGCGGTGCTGGCGGCGCTGGCGGCGGCCTGGCTTCCGGCGCGACGGGCCACCCGCGTCGCGCCGCTGGACGCGTTGCGCGAGTCCGACATCCCCTCCGGCGCGGCGGGGCGAGGCGGGACGATCTTCGGATGGCTGCTGCTGGCGACGGCTGTGGCCTGCCTGGCGGGAGCATTCGCCCTGGGCGGTCCGGTCACGACCGTGGGCGGCGGGATCGCGCTCATGCTCGTCGTGACGGCCTTCCCGCTGCTCGTCGGTGCGTCGATCTTGCTGGGGCCGACGCTGTTGCGTGGTGTACTGACGCCGTTGGGCAAGCTACTGCGTTCGTGGTTCGGCGGCTTCATCGCGGAGCGGTCGATCCGCTCCGACCTGCGCCGCGCGGCGGGCGTGTCGGTCCCGCTTACCCTGCTGGTGGCGGTCAGCGCAGTACTACTGTTCCAGGACGGCGCGAACTACCAGGCGCGCTCCCAGGTCTACGCCGACCAGGTGACCGCCGATGTCGTGGTGACCGGTGGTGTCCAGCTCGGCGTGCCGCTCGGCGCGGTCGAGGCGCTCGAAGCCGTACCGGGTGTCGCAGCGGCAACCGGCAGCCTCTCGTCGCGCCTGATCTTCGACGAGACACCGACGATGCGCTCGAACGGCACGGTGACCGGCGTGGAGCCGACCGGATTCGGTCAGGTGCTCCACTACGAGGTCGTGGCCGGTACGTGGGCGGACTTCACCGACGGCAGCATCGCCGCGTCGCAGGTCGTCGCCGCCGGGGAGGGCTGGCAGATCGGCGGCTCCGTACGCTTCCGGTACCCGGACGGAACACCCGGCAGCGCCGTCCTCAGCACGATCTACCGCGACCCGATGGGAGTCAGCGACACCGTGCTGCCGCTGGACACCCTCACGCCGTACGTCCTGGAGCCCTTTGCCTCCGCCGTCTACGTCGCCCTCGATCCTGACACCGACCAACATGTTGCCCTGACCGCCATCAACCATGCGCTGTCGAGCGTGGCCCCCGGTGCACGGGCGACCGACCGCGACGAGCACCTGGCGCAGGTGGCGGCGCAAGCCAGCGGCGACAACTGGATCGTTCTCATGGTCGTCGTCGTCCTGGGCGGCTACGCGGGCTTCTCCGCGATCAACGTGCTGATCGCATCCACCATCTCCCGCAGACGCGAGTTCGCGCTGCTCCGGCTCGCCGGGGCGCGCCGCCCTCAGATCGCCGGGTCGCTGCTGATCGAGTCCCTCGTGGTCGCCACCACCGCGATCGTCGCCGGTACCGCCATCGCGGCCGTCACGATGATCGGCTACGGATACCTGCTCACGGACACGATCTGGCTGCCTTTCGTCGGCTCGGCCTTCCTCGCGATCGTCGCATGCACCTACCTGGCTGCCCTGCTCGGCACCCTCGCGCCCGCCCGCACGGCAATGACGGCCGATCCGCTTCAGGTAGTCCGCGCGTGGTGACGTTCCGTACCGATTCGTGCGAGCAGGCGAAGATGGGCGGTGTGCGGAATCCGGGACGTGGGGCCGAGACCACGGGGCGAGCGACGATCGCGACCCCGGGCGCGGCGTTGCGTCGTCACCCGTTACGTCTCCTCGTGACCTCCTGGCCGTGGCGATCGCTCGCCTATCTCGCCATGACCCCCGCCGTCTCGATGATGTGGGCGTTGACCTGCTGGCCTCTCCTGGCCCTCGCCGGCCTGCCGCTCGGCCACGTCGAACGGTGGCGCCTGCGGTGGGTGGACCTGCGGCCAGTCCCGAATCCGCACACCTCGGACGCCTCGACGGGCTTCGCCGCCTGGACGCGGCAGCGCGCCCGTGACCGGGCCACCTGGACGGAACTCCTGCACGGCGTGGTCCTGGTCCCACTGTCCCTGCTGATCTTCGCCCTGCTCTCCGTCGTGCTACTCGCTCCCGCCGCGACCATCGCCACCAGCATCGCGTTGTTCGTCATCCTCGTCCTGGGCATCGACCCGACCGCCGTCACGACGGTGTCGGACCTGCCCGGCTCCACGGTCACCGAGAACCCGCTCGCGCAGCTCAGCTTCGCCGCCCTCGGCGCAGTCATCATGATTCTCGGCCTCCACCTCGTGACCCTCGCCGCCGAAGGTCAGCGGCACCTCACCCGCCTGCTCATCAGCGAACCGGACAACGACCACACCGAGCGGCTGCACGACCTCACCCGATCCCGTGCGCGGATCACCACCGCCTTCGATGACGAGCGGCGGCGGATCGAGCGTGACCTGCACGACGGCGTCCAGCAGCGACTCACCTCCGTCGTCATGACACTCGGTGCGCTGCGGTATCAGCACGACCGCGGAGCGGACATCATCCCGCTCATCGACCAGGCCCGCGCCGATGCGCAACATGCCATCGACGAACTCCGTGACGTCGTGCACGGCATCTACCCCGCCGCGCTACGCGAACACGACCTCGCCGACGCTCTCGACGAGCTTGCCGCCCGCGCCGAAGCCGCCGGCCTGAGAGCCTCCGTACACATCGACCTGCCGGACGACCTGCCGGACGAGGTGGCGGTCGGCATCTACTTCGCGGCCAGCGAGCTGTTCACCAACGTCGCGAAACACGCTCAGGCCACCGCCGTCCTGCTGCTCGCACAGCACAAACCCGACGGCACCACGTACGTCACGGTGGAGGACGACGGTCGTGGCGGCGCACGCCCCGACGGCACGGGGCTGCTCGGCATCATCGACCGGATCGAAACCCTCGGCGGTCAGGTCGCAATCGCCAGCCCGATCGGAGGCCCCACCCGCATCACCCTGGAGGTCCCGTGCGCATCGTGATCGCCGAGGACGCCGCTCTCCTCCGAGAAGGGCTCGTCCGACTCCTCGCCACGGCCGGTCACGAGGTGGTCGCCGCTGTCCCCGACGGCAACGCACTCCTGGCGGCGGTGCGCACGCACCGCCCCGACGTCACAATCATCGATGTACGGATGCCGCCGACCCATACCGACGAGGGCATCCAGGCGGCACGCACGCTGCGCGCGACCAACCCGACCGAACGCATCCTCGTCCTCTCACAGATCGTCTCCGGCCGGGCCGCCGCCGATCTGCTCACCACCGGCGACGGCGGGATCGGATATCTCCTCAAGGATCGCGTCGGCGACGTGGACGATTTCCTCCGCGCACTCGACACCATCGCCGCCGGCGGCGAGGTCATCGACCCCCAGGTGGTCCGCAAGCTCCTCCGGCACCGATCCCGCCTCGACGACCTCACCCCGCGTGAGACCGACGTGCTCGCCCTCATGGCCGAGGGCAGGACCAATGCCGCGATCGCCGAAACGCTGGTCGTCAGCGAAGCGGCGGTCGCCAAGCACATCAACCGCATCTTCGCCAAGCTCGACCTCGGCTCCGACGACACGACGCACAAACGCGTCCAGGCCGTTCTCACCTATCTCCGGCGGTAGCTGAGGAAACGCCCGCCCTTGAGCCAGCGGCGCCGAAACAGCCCGGCACGGTGTCGGTGCCTGCTGACCCCTCGTTGGTGCGAGCAGGTCGGGACGCTGGTGCACGCGCTGGCACAGGTGCAGCGCGCAAGTCCTACGGGAGGGGACAGATACCAACCCGCTCATGTCGCAGGTTTGAAGATCCAGATTGGGTGGAGCCCAGGGGACTTGAACCCCTAACCCCTGCCTTGCAAAGGCAGTGCTCTGCCAGTTGAGCTAGGGCCCCGAGCGGACGGCGGTCACGCCGCCATGGTCACCGCAGGTCGGGAGCGGTGGTCGCCTCGTGCCAGAGGGCGCGCTCGTCGCTGGCGTCCTTGACCTTCTTGGCCACCAGGGCCGCCACACCGACGATGCCGACCAGCAACAGAATCTTCTTCACCATGGGGCGACCCCTAGCGCTCGACTGATGTCGGACGACGTGCGGTGGGGCTAGCTGGAATCGAACCAGCGACCTCAGAGTTATCAGCTCTGCGCTCTAACCGACTGAGCTATAGCCCCGCAAGCGACGAGCAAGGTTAACCCATCCGCCCACCGCGCCCCAAACCGGGGTCGCCGTGCACCCGTCACCCCTGACGCTACCCGCACCCGGAACACCGGGGCGACCGCTTTTGGCACCGGCCGACGTGCCCCGTACGCCAGGTCACCGGGCCGACGGCACCGGGTCTGCCATCCTCGGGCCGAGGCCGGGACCCGGAACGCGCGACGCCGGGGGCCGCAGGATGCGGCACCCCGGCGTTGCGGAGGTCGGAAGCTCAGTCGCGCTCGGCGAGCGTCAGCTCCACCCCGCCGACCAGGTCGGCGCAGACGTTGTAGACGAACGCCCCGAGCGTGGCGAGCGCCGTGAACAGGACCACGTTGACCAGACCGACCAGCGCCGAGGTGAGGATCACACCCCGGGCGGTGATCTGGAAGCCACCGCTCTGCCCACCGCTGGCGCTGACCAGGTCGGTGAGGCTGTCGTTGACGCTCTGGAACACGCCCATCGCGTCCAACGCCAGGTAGAGCACCGAGGTGGCGACCACCACGACGATGAAGAGCACCACGGAGACCGCGAAGGCGAACTTCATCACCGACCACGGGTCGATCCGCTTCAGGTTCAGCCGGGCCCGGCGCGGCCCGCGCGAGGCGGCCGAGCTGACCGAGGTACGCGCGGAACGGACCGCCTCACCCACCCGCGCGGCACCGACGGCGGCAGCGCCGCCAACGCCCGGCGGCAGGCCTCCGCCGTTGGCCGGACGGCCGGCGCCGGACAGGCGGGCCTCCCCGGGCTTCGCGCCGGCACCGGGGGCGCCCACCCGGGGCAGCGTGCCGGTGGCCGCCGTCGAGGCGGGCCGGGCCGTCGTGCCGGTGGCACCCGCCTGACCCGTACCCGTCTTGATCGGCTGTGTGGTGTTCGGACGTGCCGACGCGGCGGCCGGGACGGCAGCGGTCGCCTCGGCCCCGGCTGTCTCCTTCTTGCCGGTCGCCCCGGCCTCGTCGGGCTTGTCCGGCGGCGGTGCCATACCCGGGGCCCGGGTGAACTTCGGGGCAGGCGCGTCGGCGGGGACCGTTGCCCGGCCCACGGCCGCGCGGCCGGCCGCCGGTGCCCCGCTCTTCGCGGACTTCTCGTCGACCGGTTTGGCCGAGGTCCCCTTGTTCCCCGACTTCGCCTGTGTCTCCGTCATTCAACTAGTCCTGTTCGTCAGGCTCGTCGGCATTGCGAGCAATCGCCACGATAGTCACGCCGTCCGGAAGGTCCATCAGCTTGACCCCCATTGTGTTCCGGTCACGGGTACGGCGTACAGGCTTCACCGGAGTCCGGATGACGCCACCGTTGCTGGTGATCGCGAACAGCTCGTCGTCCGGGTCGATCACCACCGCGCCGACCAGGCCGCCTCGACGCTCGGTGATCTTCGCGGTCAGCACCCCCTTACCTCCCCGGCCCTGGACCGGATATTCCTCGATCGGGGTGCGTTTCGCGTATCCACCGTTCGTCGCCACCAGAACGTCCAGGCCCTCCCGAACCACCTCGACGGCGAGCAGGGCGTCGTCGTCGGTGAAGCGCATGCCGATCACGCCGGAGGTGGCCCGGCCCATCGGCCGCAGCGCCTCGTCGGTGGCGTTGAACCGGATCGCCTGGGCGTTGCGCGACACCAGCAGCAGGTCGTTCTCCGGCGCGCAGAGCACCGCACCGACCAGCTCGTCCTCGTCGCGCAGGTTGATCGCGATGATGCCGCCGGACCGGTTGGAGTCGAACTCCTCAAGCCGCGTCTTCTTCACCAGGCCGTTCTTCGTGGCGAGTACCAGATAGGGGGCCACCTGGTAGTTCGGGATCTCGATGATCTGTGCGATCTGCTCGTCGGGCTGGAACGCGAGCAGGTTCGCCACGTGCTGGCCCTTGGCCACCCTACTGGCCTCCGGAAGCTCGTACGCCTTGGCCCGGTACACCCGTCCCTTGTTGGTGAAGAACAGGATCCAGTCGTGCGTCGAGCAGACGAAGAAGTGACTGACGATGTCGTCCTGCCGCAGCGTCGCCCCGCTGACGCCCTTGCCGCCCCGCCGCTGCGAGCGGTACAGGTCGACCTTGGTCCGCTTGGCGTACCCGGTGCGGGTGATGGTGACCACGACGTCCTCGCGGGCGATCAGGTCCTCCATCGAGACCTCGCCGTCGAACGGCACGATCTTCGTCCGCCGGTCGTCGCCCCACTTGGCGACGATCTCGCCCAGCTCCTCGGAGACGATCCGGCGCTGCCGCTCCGGCTTGGCCAGGATGTCCTTGAGGTCGGCGATCTCCAGCTCCAGCTTGGCCAGGTCGTCGAGGATCCGCTGCCGCTCCAGGGCGGCCAGCCGGCGCAGCTGCATGTCCAGGATCGCGGTGGCCTGGATCTCGTCGATCTCCAGCAGCCGGATCAGGCCCTGCCGGGCGTCCTCGACGGTGGGCGAACGCCGGATCAGCGCGATCACCTCGTCGAGGGCGTCCAGGGCCTTGCTCAGGCCCCGCAGGATGTGCGCCCGCTCCTCGGCCTTGCGCAGCCGGAACGCGGTCCGCCGCCGGATCACCTCGATCTGGTGCTCGACGTAGTACCGGATGAACTGCGCCAGGTTCAGCGTGCGCGGCACCCCGTCGACCAGGGCCAGCATGTTGGCGCCGAAGGTCTCCTGGAGCTGGGTGTGCTTGTAGAGGTTGTTCAGCACCACCTTGGCGACCGCGTCGCGCTTGAGCACCAGCACGATCCGCATACCGGTACGCCCGGAGGACTCGTCCCGGATGTCGGCGATGCCGGCGAGCTTGCCCTCCTTGATCAGCTCGGCGATCCGCTCGGCGAGGTTGTCCGGGTTCACCTGGTACGGCAGCTCGCTGACCACCAGCGCCGGGCGGCCCCGCTTGTCCTCCTCGACCTCCACCACGGCGCGCATCCGGATCGAGCCGCGCCCGGTGCGGTACGCGTCCTGGATGGCGGCCTGGCCCACGATCAGGCCGTGGGTCGGGAAGTCCGGCCCCTTGACGATCTCCAGCAGCGCTTCGAGGGTGGTGGCCTCGTCGGCCTCCGGGTTCTCCAGGCACCACTGCACCGCCGCGCCGATCTCGCGCAGGTTGTGCGGCGGGATCTTGGTGGCCATGCCGACCGCGATGCCCTCGGAGCCGTTGATCAGCAGGTTCGGAATCCGCGACGGCAGGATGGTGGGCTCCTTGGCCCGGCCGTCGTAGTTGTCCTGGAGGTCGACGGTGTCCTCGTCGATGTCCCGCAGCATCTCCATCGCCAGCGGGTCGAGCTTGCACTCCGTGTTGTGGCTGACGAAGCCGTCGGAGACGAAGGAGTGGTCGTCGGTGTCGACCCGGATGCTGTAGACCGGCTGCACCCCGGCGTCGGTGATCCCGGTCACCTCGGCGTAGTAGAAACGGCCGTCCACCAACGGCTCGACCACGTCGAGCACCTCGGCCTCGGTGATCCGGGCGGCGATCTCCGCCCGGTCCCGCTCCCACCGCTCGATCCGGTCCACGTTGTGCCGGCGCAGCCAGTCCCGCTCGGTCCACCGGGTGGCCCCGTGCGCCCGGATGAAGTCGCCGACCAGCGGCACGTGGTCGCTGGAGAGCGCCGTGCTGCTGGCCGGCACCGAGGCCAGCTCGGACTCCAGCTTGGCCTGCTTGCGGCCGAGGAAGCCCACCTGCGTGGCGAAGATCCGGGCGTCCCGCCGGTTGGTCACCACGACCTTGATCTCGCCGTCGTCGTACCGGCACTGCCTACTGACCACGCCGAACTCCAGCAGGAGTTGCTGCACCTCACGGGCCAGCCGCTGGCTGCGGGTCGAGTACGACACCTGGATGGTGTTGCGGGGCAGCAGCGAGGAGGAGCCGTCCCCCTCGTAGAGAGCCTGGAGGAAGGCCCGCTTGATCGCGGCCGGCCCCTGCCAGACGAACTCCGGCACGAACTTCGCCGCGCTCCGCGCCCCGACCAGCTCGGCCAGCACGCTCGCGCGCAGCGCGGTCAGATCCTGCACGTCCAGCTCGTGCAGGGTGCTGCCGGAGGCGATCACCCGCTCCGAGACGTACCGGGGGCCACCGACGGCCAGGTCGTAGGCGGCGAGGACGCGGACGAAGAACTCCCGGTCCACGTTGTTGAAGCCGGCCCGCCGCTCGGAGGCCCAGCCCTCGCTGACGAAGGCGCCGGCGAGGACGGCGGCCTCGACGTGCTCCAGCATCGGGTAGCCGATCTCGTCCGGCACGCTGCGCTGGAGGACCACCCGGTCACCCGGGGAGATCTCGGCGAGCAGCTTCCACAGCAGGGTCGGCACCCCGGCCACGTCCACCAGGCAGAGCACCGGGTGGTTGTGGGTGCCGGTCAGCTCGTACCCCTCGCGGGTGCGCAGCCGCAGCGTGGGGTGCTCGCCGGAGTGGAAGAACTTCGAGGCGTGCACCGGGTCGCCGTTACGGTCGCGGACCTTCAGCTCGATGTCGGTCTCGCTGCTCGGCGCCGCGTCCGGGACGATCTGGTCGATCCGGACGGTGCCGTCGAGGGTGCGGATCCGGGCGTCCCCGGTCAGGCAGTACCGCATGGCGGCGGCCGGGTCGTTGCCGGGGGAGCCGAAGTTGCCGTTGCCGTCGACCAGCGGGTAGCGCAGCGACCAGGGCTGGGCCATCCGGACCAGGGCGTCGTAGATCGCCGAGTCACCGTGCGGGTGGAACTGACCCATCACGTCGCCGACCACCCGGGAGCACTTCACGTACCCCCGGTCCGGCCGGTAGCCGGAGTCGAACATGGCGTACAGGATCTTGCGGTGAACCGGCTTGAGACCGTCCCGGACGTCCGGCAGCGCCCGCCCGACGATCACGCTCATCGCGTAGTCGAGGTAGGAGCGCTGCATCTCCACCTCGAGACCGACCGGCTCGATCCGGTCGTGCGCCACCACGGCCGCGGTGGTCTCCGGGGTCTCCGGCTCGCTCGGTGTGGACTCGGGAGTATCGGTCACTGTTAACCCTTATCAGACTCAGAGTCGTTTTTGTGCTGTGGATAACCGCTGTGGATACCGGCCCAGCTGTGGATAACTCTGTGGACCGGTGACCGGCCGGTGAACCCCGGCCGGTCCGGCGAGGGCGATCAGATGTCGAGGAACCGTACGTCCTTGGCGTTGCGCTGGATGAACGACCGGCGTGCCTCGACGTCCTCACCCATCAGCACGCTGAAGAGTTCGTCGGCGGTGGCGGCGTCGTCGAGGGTGACCTGGCGCAGGGTCCGGGTCGCCGGGTTCATGGTGGTCTCCCACAGCTCGGGATAGTTCATCTCGCCGAGGCCCTTGAACCGCTGGATGTCGTCCGGCCGGGCGTTCGGCTTCTTCTGCTGACGCAGCGCGATCAGGCCGTCCCGCTCCCGGTCGGAGTAGGCGTACTGGGCGTCGTCGCCCTTCTTGTTCCACTTGATCTTGTAGAGCGGCGGGGCGGCCAGGTAGACGTGCCCCAACTCGACCAGCGGACGCATGAAGCGGAACAGCAGGGTGAGCAGCAGGGTCTGGATGTGCTGACCGTCGACGTCGGCGTCGGCCATCAGCACGATCTTGTGGTACCGCAGCTTCTCGATGTCGAAGTCGTCGTGGATGCCGGTGCCCAGCGCGGTGATCAGCGCCTGGACCTCGTTGTTCTTCAGGACCCGGTCGATCCGGGCCTTCTCCACGTTGAGGATCTTGCCCCGGATCGGCAGGATCGCCTGGGTCCGCGGATCCCGCCCCTGCTTGGCCGAGCCGCCGGCGGAGTCGCCCTCGACGATGAAGACCTCGGACTCGCGCGGGTCGGTGGACTGGCAGTCGGCCAGCTTGCCCGGCATCGAGCCGGACTCCAGCAGCGACTTGCGTCGGGCCAGCTTGCGGGCCTGCTGGGCGGCGATCCGGGCGCGGGCGGCCTGGGACGCCTTGGTGATGATGATCTTCGCCTCGGCCGGGTTGCGGTCGAACCAGTCGACCAGCCACTCGTTGCAGACCCGCTGCACGAAGCTCTTCACCGGGGTGTTGCCCAGCTTGGTCTTGGTCTGCCCCTCGAACTGCGGGTTGGCCAGCTTGACCGAGATGATCGCGGCCAGCCCCTCGCGGATGTCCTCGCCGGAGAGCTTCTCGTCCCCCTTGAGCAGCTTCTTGTCCGCCCCGTACCGGTTGACGATGCCGGTCAGCGCGGCCCGGAAGCCCTCCTCGTGGGTACCGCCCTCGTGGGTGTTGATGGTGTTGGCGAAGGTGTAGACCGACTCGCCGTACGACTCGTTCCACTGCATGGCGATCTCGACCGACATGCCCTCCTCCTCGGCCCCGAACTCGACCACCGACTTGTGGATCGGGTTCTTCGAGGCGTTGAGGTGCCGGACGAAGTCGGCGATGCCGCCCTTGTAACAGAAGGTGACCTCGCGCTGCTTGCCGTCCTCGTCCTCGGCCACCCGCTCGTCGAGCAGGTGGATGGTGAGGCCCCGGTTGAGGAAGGCCATCTCCTGCAACCGCCGGTAGATGGTCTGGAAGTCGAGGTCAACGGTCTCGAAGACGTCCGGGTCCGGCCAGAAGGAGACCGCCGAACCGGTCCGGTCGGTGGTCTCGCCCTTCTCCAGCGGGCTCGGCTTGGAGTTGGTGTACTGCTGCCGCCACACGAAGCCGGCCTTGTGGATCTCCACCGCCATCCGGGTGGAGAGCGCGTTGACCACCGAGACGCCCACGCCGTGCAGGCCGCCGGAGACCGCGTACGCCTTGCCGTCGAACTTGCCGCCCGCGTGCAGCACCGTGAGGGCGACCTCGACGCCGGGCTTCTTCAGCTTCGGGTGCAGGTCGACCGGGAAGCCCCGGCCGTTGTCGGTGACCCGGACCCCGCCGTCGGCCAGCAGCACCACGTCGATGGTGTCGCAGTGGCCGGCGAGCGCCTCGTCCACCGCGTTGTCCACGACCTCCCAGACGAGGTGGTGCAGACCACGCTCACCGGTCGACCCGATGTACATACCGGGGCGCTTCCGGACCGCCTCCAGCCCTTCGAGGACGGTGATCGACTCGGCGCCGTACTCCTGCTTGTCTGCCACCCTCGGCCACTTTCTCGCGCCGTCCGCGCCGCAGGGCGCGTCGGGCGCGGGTTCGGCGGACAGGACGCGACGTCGACGCGCGGACCGGTGCCGGGATTCTCCGGGGTACGGGCCGAACGCGCCGGTCGCCGCGGTCGCCCGCGGATCGCGATCGGCTCGACTCGACGTGGACAATGATCACGGGCCGTCGGGGCCCGCATCCGTCGCACCGCATCGGGTCTTCGTCTCGCTGTCAATCCTACTGTGCGCGGCCGACAGAACCACCACTCGGCACCCCTGCGCGGCGGCTGAGAACTCCGTAGCCGGCCGAACCCCGCTGCCCGCGACCCCCCTTACACGCCAAGGGGGGTCGCGGGCAGCCGCCGGCCATCGGGTCGGATTCGGCACCGAGCGGGGCGGGCACCGGACACCGGGTGCCGTACCGTACGTTTGCCACACCGGTGGACCGGTCTTGATCTTTCCAGGCCGAAAACGGACGATCGACACGATCGGCTCGACACGTGCGGTGAGGAGTGACGCCCGATGGGGCTGGACAACGTCGCGGTGCACTGGCCGCGGACCGGTCGCTTCTACGACCCGGTGGCACCTGCGGAGTTCGTCGACTTCGGCGAGATCGTGGACATGCCACGGGTCTCCGCGCCGACAGCGGCCCTCGCCGAACTGATCGCCAAGACCGGCACGGTGCGGGCGACCGCGTACACCGAACTGGTCGACCTGATCCTCGGCCTGGAAAATGTGCTCTACGCCACGGAGGCGGCGGCCGAGGACGAGGACCCGGTGATCGACCCGGACGGCTGCTCCTGGGTGGCCGGCGGCATCGAGCGGTTCGTCGCGGCGCACCGCCCACACGGCGAGGCGGTGACCTTCGAGTCGGTAAGCGCCGTGCTGCGGTCCCTGCTCGCCGACGGCCGGCTGGCCGAGCAGCAGCTCCGCTGGCTGGACAGCCGTCTCGACGGGCTCCGGGACGAGGCGGGCGCCCCGCCGCAGTGGAGCTTCACCTGCCCGGAGCTGAGCGTGCTGGCCGCCTTCTACCGCCGCTGCGCCGACCGGGGCTACGCCGTCTACGCCGACGCCTGACCGCCTGACCGTTTGGGCCGGCCGGCCGCCCCGCATCGCAGGGCCGGCGCCGTCGCGGGCGGACGGGAACCCGTCCGCGACCGGTCAGCCGTAGGTGTCGCGGGGGCCCCGGCCCCGGACCCGGCGCGGGCCGCGCGACCACGAGGGCGCGGCCGGCCCGTGGATGTGCAGCTTGCGGACGACGTTGTGGCCGACCTCGCGGGCGATCTGCTGCAACAGCGACCCGGCGAGCAGCCGGAGCTGGGTGGCCCAGGCGGTGGAGCGGGCCTCCACGGTCAGTTCGCCGTTCTCCAGCTTCACCGGCCGGCTGTGCTGGGCGACGTCCGGCCCGACCACCCGTTCCCAGGCGCCGAAGACGGTCGCCTCGGCGGCCGGTTGGGCCCAGCCCCGCGCCTTGACCAGCCGGGCCAGCACCGCGCCGAGCGGCTGGGGGTCGCGCGGGTCCGGCCCCGGGCCGGAGTAGCCCCGCAGCCGCCGCTGGCCGCCCTCGCCGTCCGTGCTCGCCGGGTTGCGCCGCCGGGTCCGGGCCGCCGCCTCCCGCTTGGCCCGCGCCGCGTCCAGCACCGCCCGGGCCAGTTCCGGGCCGCTGGGCCCGGCACCGCCCTCGACGGCGGCACCCTCGCCCGTTCCGGTGGGGCTCCCCCCGCCGGAGGTGCCACCACCCGGGCCGGCCCGGCCCGCGCCACCGGTGGCCGGTCCGCCCGCGCCGGGGCCGGTCGCCGCCGCGCCGTCCGCGCGACCGCCGGGCGGGACGGGGGTACCGGAAGC
>NZ_LRQV01000080.1 GCF_001567585.1 Micromonospora rosaria | reverse complement strand
GCCTGCTCGGCTGTCGCCTGCTCGGCTGTCGCCTGCTCGGCTGTCGCCTGCTCGGCTGCCGCCTGATTGGCCGCAGCCCCGGGCCCGGGTGTGAGGAGGGGGCCCTTCCTATCCCGAAAGCGATAAGAAGGGGCCCTTCCTTCCAGGCGGGCGGCGAGGTCGGCGAGGATCTCCAGGTCGGTGCGGACGCCGGGCGGGGGTTCCCGCAGGGCGCGGCGGCGCAGCACCCGACCCTCCAGGTTGGTCATGGTGCCGTCCTCCTCGGCCCACTGGGCGGTGGGCAGCACCACGTCGGCCAGGGCGGCCGTCTCGGAGAGCAGGAAGTCGGCGACGACCAGCAGGTCCAGTGCGCGCAGCCGGTCGGTGACCCGGGCCGCGCGGGGCGCCGACACCACCGGGTTCGAGCCGAAGAGCAGCATCGCCTTGGGGCCGTCCGCGGTGCCGAGGGAGTCCAGCAGTTCGTACGCGCTCACCCCGGGGCCGGGCAGCGTCTCGGCGGGTACCCCCCAGACCCGGGCCACGTGCTCCCGCGCCGCCGGGTCGTCGATCTTGCGGTACCCGGGCAACTGGTCGGCCTTCTGCCCGTGCTCCCGGCCACCCTGGCCGTTGCCCTGCCCGGTCAGGCAGCCGTACCCGGAGCCGGGGCGGCCGGGCAGGCCCAGGGCGAGCGCGAGGTTGACGAAGGCGGTGACCGTGTCCACGCCCTTGGCGTGCTGCTCGGCGCCCCGGGCGGTGAGGATGATCGCCCGTTCGGCGGTGCCCAGCGCGTGGGCGGTCGCCACCAGGTCCGCGACCGGTACCCCGGCCAGCGCCTCCGCCCGCGCCGGCCACCACCCGGCCACGCTGCGACGGACCGCCTCGAAGCCGGTGGTCCGGTCGGCCACGTACGCCCGGTCCACCCAGCCCTCGGTGAGGGCGACGTGCAGCAGCGCGTTGGCGACCGCGAGGTCGGTGCCGGGCAACGGTTGCAGGTGCAGGTCGGCCTGGCGGGCGGTGGCGGTGAGCCGGGGGTCGACCACGATCAGCCGGCCGCCCCGCTCCCGCTGCTCGGTCAGGTACCGCATCAGCGGCGGCATGGTCTCCGCCGGGTTCGCCCCGACCAGCAGCAGGGTGTCCGCGTGACCGAGGTCGGCGAGCGGGAAGGGCAGCCCCCGGTCGACGCCGAAGGCGCGCAGCCCGGCCGCCGCCGCCGAGGACATGCAGAACCGTCCGTTGTAGTCGATGTTGCGGGTACGGAGCGTGACGCGGGCGAACCTGCCGAGCGCGTACGCCTTCTCGTTGGTCAGGCCGCCGCCGCCGAAGACGGCGACCGCGTCGCGGCCCTGCCGGGCCCACAGGTCGCGGATCGCGGTGGCGATCCGGTCCAGGGCGGCGTCCCAGCTCGCGGGACGCAGCTCGCCGCTGGCCGGGTCGCGCAGCAGGGGAGTGGTGAGCCGTTCGGTGTGGTCGAGCAGGTCGGCGGAGGTCCAGCCCTTTTGGCAGAGCCCGCCGCGGTTGGTCGGGAACTGTCGGGGCTGGACGGTGACCCGGCCGGCCTCCTCGCGCAGCGTCATCCCGCACTGGAGGGCGCAGTACGGGCAGTGCGTGGCCGCCTCGCGGGGCTGCCGCCCTGCTCGGGTGGCCGCTCGTGCACCGTCTGTCATGTGGCAGAGCGTGCCGCCGGGCGGTTTCCGGTCCGGGTCCCTTCTGTTTCGAGCCTGTCAAGAGCGGCTCACACCGACTCCGGGAAGAGGGACAACCCACCGGGCCTACAATATGAGAAAGCTGTCTCATGTTTCGGGAGGCGAGATGAGTGTGGCAGAGGCGTTCGACGCCGTGGCGACCGGTTACGATCAGGCACGCCGACGGCTGGTGCCGTGCTTCGACGACTTCTACCGGACCGCCGTGCAGGTGGCCGAGCCGCCGCTGGCCGAGGCGCTCGCCGCCGGCCGGGCACCCCGGGTGCTCGATCTCGGCGCGGGCACCGGGCTGCTCTCCCGGCTGGTCGCCGCGACCGTTCCCGAGGTCCGGTTGACCCTGCTGGACGCCGCCCCCGCCATGCTCGCCGTGGCCGGCGACCACCTCGCCGCCGCCGGGGTGCCGCACCGCCGCGTGGTGGCCGACCTGACCGACCCGCTGCCCGCGCCCGAGCCCGACCGGCCCGCCGACGACGCCACGCCGCTGGCCAGCTCTGGCGGGTACGACGCGGTGGTCAGCGCCCTGGCGATCCACCACCTCGACGACGCCGGCAAGCGTGAGCTGTACCGGCGGGTCCGGGGGGTGCTGCGCCCCGGCGGTGTCTTCGTCAACGCCGAACAGGTCGCCGGGCCGACCCCCGCCCTGGACCGCCGGTACCACGAGGTGTGGCTGCGCCAGATCACCGCGCTCGGCTCGGACGCCGCCGAGATCGCCGCCGCCGAGGAGCGGATGGCGTACGACCGGCCGGCGCCGGTGGGCGCCCAGTGCCGCTGGCTCGCCGAGGCCGGGTTCGTCGACGTCGACTGCCACTTCAAGGCGTGGCGCTTCGCCGTCTTCGGCGGTGTCGCGGGCTGACCCGGGTGTGGCGGGCCGGCCCGGCGATGTGGCGGGCTGAGCCGGCGGCGTGGCGGGCTGAGCCGGTGGCGTCCGGCGGTCGTTCGGGATGACCGATGGTCATACCGGCGGTACGCTGACCGGCATGACTGCCAAGGTGACGCTCTCCTTCTCCGACGAGACGATCGAGCAGGCCCGGCGGTTCGCCAAGCGGGAAGGGCTGTCGCTGTCCGCCTGGATGGACCTGGCCGCCCGGGAGAAGGCCCTGCGGGAGGTCTTCCACGCGCACGCCGCCGCCGTCGGCCGCGCCGGGCTGGACCTGGAGTCCGCCGCGCTGGCCGACGCGGACGAGGTGGGGATGGTCGACGACGTGCTCTTCGGCGGGCGTGGCCGCGCCGCGTAGGGGAGCCGGCGTGCTGCGCAGGGGTGAGGTCTGGCGGATCGAGGGCGCCCGGGAACGGCTCGGGCTGGTGGTCAGCTCCGACGTCTACAACTCCACCGACGTGCCCATCGTCATCGTGGTCGAGGTGGTCCAGGAGACCCTGCTGCGGGACTCCCCGCTGGCGGTCCGGATGGGCGACCACGTGGTGATGCCGGACCGGATCTCGTCGCCGATGAAGAAGTGGTTCACCGAGTGCGTCGACGTGGCCGACGACGACACCATGCGGCAGGTCGGCCGGGCCCTGCGCATCCTCCAGCAGCTCTGACCCCCGTCGACGGGGCGGCTGCCCGGCGGGTCTCACCACCGCCGGGTTGCGGCCGTGCGTTCTCCGTAGCCGTCCCGACCTCCGGCGGGCACCCGGCGGTAATTCCGCGTTCCTAGCGTCCCTCCTGGTCACACCGACGAGGAGGAGCCGCCGTGAGCACGCTCGCCCCCACCCCGACAGCGCCCACCGAGCAGCGTCCACCCGGTGGGCGCCGGCACCGCATCGACGACTGGCGTCCGGAGGACCCCGACTTCTGGCGGACGACCGGAGCCCGGGTCGCCCGGCGCAACCTCTGGGTGTCGATCTTCGCCGAGCACGTCGGGTTCTCCGTGTGGAGCCTCTGGTCGGTGACGGTGCTCTTCCTCGGCCCCGAGTACGGCATCGACCCGGCGGGGAAGTTCCTGCTCACCGCCGTACCGGCGGCGCTGGGCGCGGTGCTGCGGCTGCCGTACACCCTGGCGGTGGCCCGGTTCGGCGGTCGGACCTGGACGATCGTCAGCGCCCTTCTCCTGCTGGTGCCGGCGGTGCCGATGGCGGTGCTGCTGGAGCCCGGCGTCTCGTACGGCACGCTGATGGTGCTGGCCTGCCTGACCGGGGTGGGCGGGGGCAACTTCGCCTCGTCGATGGCGAACATCAACCTGTTCTTCCCGGACCGGCTCAAGGGCCGGGCGCTCGGGCTCAACGCCGGGGGCGGCAACATCGGCGTGCCGGCGGTGCAACTGGTCGGGCTGGCGGTGCTCGCCACCGTCGGGACCGCGTACCCCCGGTTGGTGCCGGCGGTCTACCTCCCGCTGATCGTGCTCGCCGCGCTGGCCTCGGCCCGCTGGCTGGACAACATCCCGGCGGCCCGCAACGAGCCCGGCGCGCTGCGCGAGGCGGCCCGGGACCGGCACACCTGGGTGATGTCGCTGCTCTACATCGGCACCTTCGGCTCGTTCATCGGCTTCGGCTTCGCCTTCGGCCAGGTGCTCCAGCTCCAGTTCGCCGACCGCTTCCCCACCCCGGTCGACGCGGCCTGGCTGACCTTCCTCGGCCCGCTGATCGGCTCGCTGATCCGGCCGCTCGGTGGTCAGCTCGCCGACCGGCTCGGCGGGGCCCGGGTCACCTTCTGGAACTTCGTCGCGATGGCGGCCGGGGCGGGGCTGGTCCTCTACGCCGCCCGGGACCGGTCGTTCGCGCTGTACCTGGTGGGCTTCCTGGCCCTCTTCGTCTTCTCCGGCGTCGGCAACGGCTCGACGTACAAGATGATCCCGGCGATCTTCCGGGCCCGCGCGGCGGCCTCGGTGGCGCAGGGGCGGCGCGATCCGGAGGCGGCCGAGCGGTGGACCCGGCGGATGACCGGGTCGCTGATCGGCATCGCGGGTGCGGTCGGGGCGTTCGGCGGGGTGCTGGTCAACGTCGCCTTCCGGCAGTCCTTCCTCAGCTCAAGCACCGCCGACGCCGCGTACCTCGCCTTCATCGGCTGGTACGCGCTCTGCTTCGTGGTCACCTGGGTGGTGTACCTGCGGCCGGGACGGCACCGGCTGCCGGGGGTGTGAGTTTGCTCTCGATCCGGTGCCCGGGCGCGCGGGGGTGGACCCGTTTTGACCTGCCGACCGGGCGCCGGGTATCGTTGCCTGCTGTTGTACGACATCCAGTGGCGTGCCCTCCCAGGTACGCTTGGTCGTTCGTGCGCGCTGGTCCGGCCTGGAATCCCCGGTCAACTCGGAATCCCTGGTCACCTCGGCGCGCGTCCCCAGACCGACGACGAGACAAGGTAGACCTGTGCGTACGTACAGCCCGAAGCCGGGTGAGATCGAGCGTCAGTGGCACGTCATCGACGCCTCTGATGTCGTGCTGGGCCGCCTGGCCACCCACGCCGCCACGCTGCTGCGCGGTAAGCACAAGCCGACTTTCGCGCCGCACGTCGACACGGGCGACTTCGTCGTCATCGTGAACGCGGGCAAGGTCGCGCTGACCGGCAACAAGCGGCAGCAGAAGATCGCCTACCGCCACTCCGGCTACCCGGGTGGTCTGAAGCAGGTCGGCTACGACGAGTTGCTGACCAAGCGTCCCGAGCGGGCCATCGAGCTGGCCGTGAAGGGGATGCTCCCGCACAACAAGCTCGGCCGGAAGCTCATCAAGAAGCTGAAGGTCTACGCCGGTGCCGAGCACCCGCACGGCGCGCAGCAGCCGGTGCCGTTCGAGATCAAGCAGATCGCGCAGTGAGCGCGGGCGAAGGAAACAGCATGACCGACATCACCGAGACCGAGGTGGCCCCCGAGGTTACCGAGGCGCCGGCGCCCGTCGCCCGTGCGCCGCGCGGGGAGCGGCCGATCCAGACCGTGGGTCGGCGCAAGGAGGCCATCGTCCGGGTCCGGATCATCCCCGGCACCGGCAAGATCACCTGCAACGGCCGCGACCTTGAGGCCTACTTCCCGAGCAAGGTGCACCAGCAGCTCATCAAGGACCCGCTGGTGACCGCCGAGAAGCCCGAGGCGTTCGACGTCATCGCCAACCTGCGTGGCGGCGGCACCACCGGCCAGGCCGGCGCGCTCCGGCTCGCCATCGCCCGCGCGCTGATCGTCAACGAGCCCGACGACCGCCCCGCGCTGAAGAAGGCCGGCTTCCTGACCCGGGACGCCCGGGTCAAGGAGAGCAAGAAGTACGGTCTCAAGAAGGCCCGCAAGGCTCCTCAGTACTCGAAGCGCTGATCACCAGCAGCACGTTGTACTTCTGACGAACGGCCGGTTCGCCCCCCTCGATCAGGGAGGTGGACCGGCCGTTCTGTCGTTTCCTTCCATTGGTTTGTCCTCCCATTGGCAGTTTCATCGAAAGTAGGCGGGTATGGGCCGGTTGTTCGGTACGGACGGCGTACGCGGACGGGCGAACGTGGATCTCACGCCCGAGCTGGCGCTCGCGGTGGCGGTGGCCGCCGCGCACACCCTCGCCGAGACGGACCGGAGCCGTCCCCCGCTGGCCGTGGTCGGTCGGGACACCCGGGCCAGCGGTGAGATGCTGGAGGCCGCCGTGGTGGCCGGGCTGACCAGCGCGGGCGCCAACGTGGTCCGGGTCGGTGTGCTGCCCACCCCGGCGGTGGCGTTCCTCACCGCCGAGGCCAAGGCCGACCTGGGCGTGATGCTCTCCGCCTCGCACAACCCGATGCCCGACAACGGCATCAAGCTCTTCGCCGCCGGCGGGCACAAGCTGCCCGACGAGATCGAGGCGCGGATCGAGGCGGCCGTCGAGGCGAACGCCACCACCGCCTGGGACCGGCCGGTCGGGGCCGGCGTCGGCCGGGTGCACGACCTGCTCGACGGGGCGGACCACTACGTGCAGCACCTCACCGGCACCGTCCCGCACCGCCTCGACGGGATCACGGTCGTGGTCGACTGCGCCAACGGGGCCGCCTCCGAGGTGGCCCCGGTGGCGTACCGGGAGGCCGGCGCCGAGGTCCACGCCATCTACGCCGAGCCGGACGGCCTCAACATCAACGACGACTGCGGCTCGAACCACCTCGACCAGCTCCGCGAGGCGGTGGTCCGGCTCGGCGCCGACCTGGGCATCGCGCACGACGGCGACGCCGACCGGTGCGTCGCGGTCACCGCCGCCGGGGACGAGGTCGACGGCGACCAGGTGATGGCGATCCTCGCCCTGGCCATGCGAGATGCCGGCACGCTCACCGAGGACACCCTGGTCGCGACCGTGATGAGCAACCTCGGCCTGCGGCTGGCGATGTCCGCGCAGGGCATCCGGCTGGTCGAGACCAAGGTCGGCGACCGGTACGTGCTGGAGGAACTGCGGGCCGCCGGGCTGGCCCTCGGCGGCGAGCAGAGCGGGCACATCGTCATGCCGGCGCACGCCACCACCGGCGACGGGGTGCTGACCGGCCTGCACCTGATGGCCCGGATGGCGCAGACCGGCAGGTCCCTGGCCGAGCTGGCCTCGGTGGTGACCAAGCTGCCGCAGGTGCTGATCAACGTGCCGGTCGGCGACCGGACCGTCGGTGCCGCCGCGCCGGCCGTACGGGCCGAGGTCGAGCGGGCCGAGGCGGAACTGGGCGACACCGGGCGGGTGCTGCTGCGCCCCTCCGGCACCGAGCCGCTGGTCCGGGTGATGGTGGAGGCGGCCACCGAGGCGACCGCCCGGGAGGTCGCCGAGCGCATCGCCGACCGGGTCCGCGCCGCCAGCCCGGCCGGCTGACCGTTCCGTCTCACCTGGCGGGCTCTCCCGACGGTCGAGTCCGTCTCACCTGGCGGGCTCTCCCGACGGTCGAGTCCGTCTCACCGGGCGGGCTCTCCCGACGGTCGAGTTTCGGCCGTCGGGTGGGTCACGCCCGGCGGGGGTGGGGCAGCCCGCGCAGCCGGGTGACCGCCTCGGCGAGCACCTCGGGCCGCTTGCAGAAGGCGAACCGGACCAGCCGCCGGCCCGCCTCGACGTCGTCGTAGAAGACCTGGGTGGGTACGGCGACCACGCCGCAGCGCTCCGGCAGGGCCAGGCAGAACTCCACCCCGTCCCGGCCGCCGAGCGGCGTGACGTCGGCGGTGACGAAGTACGTCCCCTCCGGGGCGAGCACCCCGAACCCGGCGTCGAGCAGGCCGGCGGTCAACTGGTCGCGCTGCCGCTGGAGCCCGTCCCGGAAGCCGGTGTAGTAGTCGTCCGGCAGGGCCAGCGCCGCCGCCACCGCCGGTTGCAGGGGCGCCGCGTTGACGAAGGTCAGGAACTGCTTGACCCGCAGCAGCGCGGAGACCAGCGACGCCGGCCCGCTCGCCCAGCCGACCTTCCAGCCGGTGCAGGAGAAGGTCTTGCCGGCCGAGGAGATCCGTAGCGTCCGCTCCCGCATCCCGGGCAGGGTGGCCAGCGGCACGTGCGGCGCGTCGGCGTCGGTGAAGACGAGGTGCTCGTACACCTCGTCGGTGACCGCGTACGCGTCGTGTTCCTGGCACAACTCGGCGATCATGGTCAGCTCGGCGGGGGTGAAGACCTTGCCGGTCGGGTTGTGCGGGGAGTTCAACAGGACGAGGCGGGTCCGGGGGCCGAAGGCGGCGCGCAGCGCGGCCGGGTCGAAGGCGTACCGGCCGCTGTCGGCGGGGCGCAGGGTGACCGGCCGGCGGACCGCACCGGCGAGCGCGATCGAGGCGGCGTACGAGTCGTAGTAGGGCTCGAAGCAGACCACCTCGTCGCCCGGCTCGCAGAGCGCCAGGATCGCGGCGGCGATCGCCTCGGTGGCGCCCGCGGTCACCACGACCTCGCCGTCCGGGTCGTACTCCAGGCCCCAGAACCGGCGCTGGTGGGCGGCGACCGCCGTGCGCAGCGCCGGGATCCCCGGGCCGGGTGGGTACTGGTTCTGGCCGGTGCGCAGCGCCTCGGCGGCGGCGGCGAGCATCTCGGGCGGGCCGTCGGTGTCCGGGAAGCCCTGGCCGAGGTTGACCGCCCCGGTCCGGACGGCGAGAGCGGACATCTCGGCGAAGATGGTCGTCCCGAACGGCCGCATCCGGGCCACCAGGGGGTCGTTCGCGGTCGTCGTCACGTCCGTCAGCGTACGGGCCGGGTCCGGGCGCGTACACCGTCGCGGACCGGTGCCGGACCCGCTCGGAGGTTTGTCCGCACGGCGGCCGGGGTGACCCAATCGCTCATGTTCACTGATCGTTTACCCGGGTTCCGCGCACGTGTGATGAGCGAAACTCCGCTAGGCTGCGAGACATGTGTGGAATCGTGGGGTACGCCGGCACACGGCCGGCGCTGGGCATCGTGCTCGACGGACTGCGGCGGCTGGAGTACCGCGGCTACGACTCGGCCGGCGTCGCCATCGTCTGCGACGACGAACTGCTGACCGAGAAGAAGGCCGGCAAGCTCGCCAACCTGGAGAAGGTCCTCGGCGAGCGGGCCGGCGGCGACGCCACGGGCTGCCCCGACGGCGCGGTCGGCATCGGCGACGGCACCACCGGCATCGGGCACACCCGCTGGGCCACCCACGGCGGCCCCACCGACCGCAACGCCCACCCCCACCTGGCCCCCGACGGCCGGGTCGCCGTGATCCACAACGGCATCATCGAGAACTTCGCCAAGCTCCGCGGCGAGCTGGAGGCCGACGGCGTCCAGTTCAGCAGCGACACCGACACCGAGTGCGCCGCCCACCTGCTCTCGGCCGCCCTGGCCGACCTGCGCGCGGCCGGCGAGCCGGAGGGGCCGGCCCTGCTCGCCGCCGCGATGCGCGCGGTCTGCCAGCGGCTGGAGGGAGCCTTCACCCTGCTCGCCGTGGACGCCGCCATCCCCGGCGCGGTGGTCGGCGCCCGGCGCAACTCGCCGCTGGTCGTCGGCCGGGGCGACGGGGAGAACTACCTGGCCAGCGACGTGGCCGCGTTCATCGAGCACACCCGGGACGCGGTCGAGCTGGGCCAGGACCAGATCGTGCTGATCACCGGCGAGACGATCGAGATCACCGACTTCGCCGGCCGGCCCGCCACGGGCAAGGACTTCCACATCGACTGGGACGCCTCCGCCGCCGAGAAGGGCGGCTACGACTGGTTCATGCTCAAGGAGATCGAGGAGCAGCCGCAGGCGATCGCGGACACCCTGCTCGGTCGGCTCACCGACAGCGGCGAGATCATGCTGGACGAGGTCCGCCTCAGCGACCAGGACCTGCGCGACGTGGACAAGATCTTCATCGTCGCCTGCGGCACCGCGTACCACTCCGGGCTGGTCGCCAAGTACGCCATCGAGCACTGGACCCGGATCCCCTGCGAGGTGGAGCTGGCCAGCGAGTTCCGCTACCGCGACCCGGTGCTCGACCGGTCCACGCTGATCGTGGTGATCAGTCAGTCCGGGGAGACCATGGACACCCTGATGGCGCTGCGGCACGCCAAGGAGCAGAAGGCCCGCGTCCTGGCGATCTGCAACACCAACGGCTCGACCATCCCCCGCGAGTCCGACGCCGTGCTCTACACCCACGGCGGGCCGGAGATCGCGGTCGCCTCCACCAAGGCGTTCCTCACCCAGCTCGTCGCCTGCTACCTGATCGGCCTGCACCTGGCGCAGGTGCGCGGGATCAAGTTCGCCGACGAGGTGGCCGCCGTGGTGGAGCAGCTCCACCAGATGCCCGGCAAGCTGCGCGACCTGCTGGCCCGCATCGAGCCGGTCCGCGAGCTGGCCCGGGAGATCAGGTCCGAGCCGACGGTGCTCTTCATCGGCCGGCACGTCGGGTACCCGGTGGCCCTGGAGGGCGCGCTCAAGCTCAAGGAGCTGGCGTACATGCACGCCGAGGGGTTCGCCGCCGGTGAGCTGAAGCACGGTCCGATCGCCCTGATCGACCAGGGCACCCCGGTGATCTGCATCGTCCCGTCGCCGGTGGGCCGGGGGATGCTGCACGACAAGGTCGTCTCCAACATCCAGGAGGTACGCGCCCGGGGCGCCCGGACCATCGTCATCGCCGAGGAGGGCGACGAGGCGGTGCGGCGCTACGCCGACGACCTGATCTACGTCCCGCGTACCCCGACGCTGCTCGCCCCGCTGATGACCACCGTGCCGTTGCAGGTGCTCGCCGCCGAGATCGCCGCGGCCCGGGGACACGACGTGGACCAGCCGCGCAACCTGGCCAAGTCGGTCACCGTCGAGTAGCCCTTCCCGGCCCCGCCCCGGTCGCCCGCCCCGCCCACGGGGTCGCCGGCCGGGGCCGGTCAGGTCCGGCCCACGGAGGCGCCGGCCGGGGCCGGTCACGTCCGGCCCAGCACGATCCGGGCCATCCCGTCCAGCGCCGGGTTGCCGTCGTCCCAGTAGCCGGTGTGGCCGGACCGGTCGCTGGGGAAGGTACGCCCGCCGAAGCCGGGGTGGCTCGGGTCGTGGCCGAACCACAGCCCGCCGTCCGGGCGGTCCACCAGGCCGGCCACCGGGCCGAACGGCGGCACGTCCAGCGCCGCCCGCCGGAGCAGGTCCTCCGGCGGGCGGGCCAGCCGGATCGCGTCGTCCGGCGCGGTGCTCGACCAGACCTGTCCCGGCGGCACCCGCAGGTCGGCGGCCCGGTCCACGCCGACCCCGGGGGAGCCGACGAAGACCACGGCGTCGGCGGCGAGCCCGTGGTCGCGGGCGGCCACGCCCACCACCACCGACCCGTAGCTGTGCCCGAGCACGGTCTGCCGGGCCGGTGGCCCGTCGTGCGTGGCCCGCAGCCCCTCCTGGAAGGCGTGCAGGGTCGGACCGGCGGCGGTGGCCTGCCCCGACCGGAACGCCTCGTGCAGGAAGTCGGGCGCGTCGTAGTCGATCCAGAGCACGGCGGCGGTCTCCGCGCCCGGGGCGAGGTCGGCGCAGCGGGCCCGGACGCGGTCCGCTCGGCCCAGCTCACCGGTGGCGTCGGCGAGCCCCGAGGTCATCCCCGGCACGTAGGTGAGGACGTGGTCGGCCCGGTCCGGGTTGCCCAGCGCGACGATCGCCCGCCCCTCCCCGCCGGTGCGCAGGCCCAGCAGGTACGCCCGGGGTGTCTCCCGGCTCGCCAGCCGGTCGTCGAGCGCGCCCAGCCCGGCCAGCGCCCTCTCCACCCGGCGCAACCCGGCCAGCTCGGCCGGCCCGCGCGGGAACCGGGTCAGCAGCCGCCCCCGCTCGGCCCGCAACTCGGCCCGCCGCACCCCGAGCAGCAACCGGTTGGCCTGGTCACGGGCGGCGGCCGGCACGCCGTCGCGGCCCCCCACCGTCGCCGGCTCGTGCCGCACCAGCCAGCGCCGCTGCGCCGGGGTGAGCCCGGCCCACCAGGCCCGGACCACGGCCGGCGGCGCGTCGGCCGGCGGTCGCCAGGGCGGTGGGACACCGGCCCAGCCGGACCCGGCGGCGGCGGTCAACTCGGCCAGCCGTGCCGCCGCCTCCCGGTCCGCCGCCCCGGCCAGGTCGAGCGCGGCGTGGATGCCGGTGGAGACCTGGACCACGGCGGGACCGGCCCGGTGCGCCGGCCGGGGCACGGCGGGATCCGCCGTCACCCGACCGTGCCGGTCGACCAGCACGCCGGCACCGGCGGCGGACTCGACGGCGGCGACCAGCCGGGCCTTGGCCGCGCGCAGCCGCCCGGCGAACTCGGCGAGCACCTGGTCGGCCTCGATCAGGGCGGGGGAGAGCGCGGCCAGGTCGCCGCGCAGCCCGGTCAGCCGGGCACCGGCCGCCCCGGCGGCCCCACCGGACCAGCCGCCGCGCAACCGGCCCGCTCCGGCGTCCAGGTCGGCGACCCAGCGGTCGACCCGGCCGGTGAGCCCGGCCCAGGCCGAGCCCGCCGCCCGCCACCGCTCCGGGTCGACCCGCCAGAGCCGGGCGTACCCGGTCACGGCGAGAGCCGGGCCAGCCGCCCGGCGGCCCGGTCGTCCACCGTCTCGTACCCGTCGGCGGCCGTGCCGAGCGCGCCGGCGGTCTCCGCCACCCGCCCGCCGAGCCGGCCACACCACCGGTGCACCGCCGTCTCCAGGTCGGCCAGCGCCGCCCCGGCCGACCACTGCGGTGCCGTCACCACCAGACCGGTGACCCCGTGGAGCCCGGCCGTCAACCGGTGCGCCTGGTCGGTGAGGCGCCCCGCCACCTCGCGCAGCACCCCCGGATCCACCTCGAACGGCTCCTGCCCCATCGCCCCTCCCCCTGCCCGGTCCGCGGCCCACGGCGGCCGGTCCGTGGCCCACTGCCGGCCCGACGGAACCGCCCGTTGCCTCCGCCCCGGCGGTCACGACCGACCCGACCCGGCAGACGCTAGGCGCCCGCCGGCCGCCCCGGTACGCCCTGTGGACGACGGCCGGCAGCCGTACCCCCGGGTTGTCCACAGGTGTTGCCCACGGTCGCGTCGGTGGGTAATCTGCGGGCCTTTCGCACCGGTAGGGTGAATTCGTGATCGTCGCGGTCGGCAGTGACGCCGGGCCGGATCCGGACGGGACGGGGTGCCATGAGAGCGGTGTGGCGGGTCGCGGACGTACGGGCGGCGGAGGCGGGGCTGATGGCCACGCTCCCGCCGGGAACGCTGATGGGGCGGGCCGCCGCCGGGCTGGCCCGGCGCTGCGCGCTGCTGCTCGCCGACCGGGGCGGGGTGTACGGCGCCCGGGTGCTGCTGCTGGTCGGCTCCGGGGACAACGGCGGGGACGCGCTCTTCGCCGGCGCGCACCTGGCCCGGCGCGGGGCGGCGGTCGGCGCGCTGCTGCTCGCCCCCGACCGGGCCCACGCCGAGGGGCTGGCCGCGCTGCGCGCCGCCGGTGGGCGGGTGGTGGAGCGGCCCCCGGCAACGGTCGACCTGGTGCTGGACGGCATCGTCGGCATCGGTGGCACCGGCGGGCTGCGGGAGACCGCCGAGCAGGTGGCCGCCAGCCTGCTGCGCCACCGGGGCCGGGACGGCCAGCGGGCCACCGTGGTCGCGGTGGACGTGCCCAGCGGTGTCGCGGTGGACACCGGGGACGTCCCGGTGACCGCCGCCGGCCGGCCCGTCGCGGTCCGCGCCGACGTCACGGTGGCGTTCGGGGCGTGGAAACCGGCCCTGGTGGTCGGCCCGGCCGCCACCCTCGCCGGTGAGGTGGACCTGGTCGACATCGGGCTCGGCCCGTGGCTGCGGGGCACCCCGGCGCTGCACGTCGTCGAGCGCTCGGACGTGGTCGACTGGTGGCCCGCGCTGGGCCCGGCCTCGGAGAAGTACACCCGGGGCGTGGTCGGCGTGGCGACCGGCTCGCGGACGTACCCGGGCGCGGCGGTGCTCTCCGTCGGTGGCGCGCTGGCCGGGCCGACCGGCCTGGTCCGGTACGCGGGCAGCGCGCGGGACGAGGTGGTGCGCCAGCACCCGTCGGTGATCGCCACCGGCCGGGTCGCCGACGCCGGGCGGGTGCAGGCCTGGGTCTGCGGCTCGGGGCTGGGCACCGGCGAGGAGGCCGTCGGTGAACTGCGCGCCGTGCTCTCCGCGCCGGTGCCGGTGGTGCTCGACGCGGACGCGCTCACCTTGCTGGTGGACGGGTCGATGGCGGACCGGCTGCGCACCCGCGACGCGCCGATCGTGGTCACCCCGCACGACCGGGAGTACGCCCGGCTCTGCGGTGAGGAGCCGGGTGCCGACCGGGTCGCCGCGACGCTGCGGCTGGCCGCCTGGATGAACGCGGTGGTCCTGCTCAAGGGGGACCGCACGGTGGTCGGCACGCCCGCCGGCCGGGCGTACGTGAACCCGACCGGCACCCCGGCGCTGGCCACCGGCGGTACCGGCGACGTGCTGGCCGGGCTGCTCGGCTCGCTGCTCGCCGCCGGGGTGCGGGCGGACCGGGCCGCGGCGACGGCCGCGTACCTGCACGGGTTGGCCGGTCGGGAGGCGGCCCGGGGCGGCCCGGTGACCGCCCCCGACGTGGTGACCGCGCTCCGCCCGGTCATCGCCCGACTGACCTGACCGACCCGCGCTGCCCGGTTCTGCTCGCGCCGCGCTGCGGCGGAGCGGTTTGAAGGGGGCCCTTCCTCTACCGGAAGCGATAAGAAGGGGCCCTTCCTCACCGGTCGGCAGCGCGGGGACGGGCCAGGGAGATCACCCTGGAAGTAGGCTGGGTGCATGTGGCAGGCCGAGGTGCGCGTCGACCTTGACGCGATCCGTGACAACGTGGCCCGACTCCGCGCGGGCACCAGCGCCGAGCTGATGGCCGTGGTGAAGGCCGACGGGTACGGCCACGGCATGGTCCCGGCCGCCCGCGCGGCGCTGGACGCCGGGGCGGACTGGCTCGGGGTCTGCACCCTCGACGAGGCGTTGGCCCTGCGCCGGGCCGGGATCACCGTGCCGGTGCTGGCCTGGCTGCTCGCCCCCGGCCTGCCGCTGCACGAGGGGGTGGCCGCCGGGGTGGACCTGGGCGTGGCCAGCCTTCCGCAGCTCGACGAGATGGTCGAGGCGAGCCGTCGGGCGGAGCGTCCGGCCCGGCTGCACCTCAAGATCGACACCGGGCTCTCCCGGGGCGGGGCGACCGTCGCCGACTGGCCGGCGCTGCTGGACGCCGCCGCGAAGGCCCAGGCCGACGGGCTGGTCGAGGTGGTCGGCGTGTGGAGCCACTTCGTCTACGCCGACCTGCCCGGTCACCCGACCACCGACCGGCAGCTCGCCGTCTTCCACGAGGGCCTGGACCTGGTCGAGCGGGCCGGACTGCGCCCCCGGTACCGGCACCTGGCCAACTCGGCGGCCACGCTGACCCGCCCGGACACCCATTTCGACCTGGTGCGTCCCGGGATCGCCGTGTACGGGCTCTCCCCGGTGGCCGGCGAACGGTACGGCCTGCGCCCGGCGATGACCGCCCGCGCCCGGGTGATGCTCACCAAACGGGTCCCCGCCGGCACCGGGATCTCGTACGGCCACACGTACCACGCCGAGCGGGACGCGAACCTGGCCGTGGTGCCCCTCGGGTACGCCGACGGGGTGCCCCGGCACGCCTCCAACTCCGGCCCGGTGCAGCTCGGCGGGGTACGCCGGACGATCGCCGGCCGGGTCTGCATGGACCAGTTCGTGCTCGACTGCGGTGACGACCCGGTGGCCGCCGGGGACGTGGTGACCCTCTTCGGCAGCGGCGTCGACGGCGGGCCCACCGCCGACGACTGGGCCGAGGCGGTCGGCACCATCAACTACGAGATCGTCACCCGCTTCGGCGGCACCCGGGTCCCCCGGGTCTACGACGGGGAGAACTCATGAGTGGTGCCGCCCGGTTCCGGTTGCCCAGGCCGCGTAGTGCGGCGGGGAAGGTGGCCGGGCTGGTCGGGGCGGCGGTCGGGGTGGCCGCCGCCGGGCTGGCCGCCGGGGTCGCCACCGAGCGGGCCCTGGTCCGCCGGTTCAAGACCGTTTCCGCCGACCGGTACGCCGACGAGCCCTTCGGCGAGCAGCGGTACGACGAGGCGTTCCGGCTGGAGATGCCGGACGGCACCGACATCCACGTCGAGGTGGTGGAGCCGACCCGTCCGGTGGCCGGGAACCCGACCGTGGTGCTGGTGCACGGCTTCTGCCTGGACATGGGGACGTTCCACTTCCAGCGCAAGGTGCTCGCCGAGCGGGGCGAGCACCGGATCGTCGCGTACGACCAGCCGGGGCACGGCCGGTCGGGGCGGCTGGAGACCGGCGAGTACGACCTGACCGCGCTCGGTCACACCCTGCGCCGGGTGATCGACCGGACCAGCCCGGAGGGGCCGCTGGTGCTGGTCGGGCACTCGATGGGCGGCATGACCATCATGGCCCTCGCCGAGTTGTACCCGGAGTTCTTCGCCGACCGGGTGGCCGGCACCGTGCTGATCGCCACCACCGGCGGGCTGCTCGCCGAGACGAAGCTCGTCGCGCCGGCCCTGCTGGGCCGGATCGGCTCCCCGATGCTGTACATGGTCAGCAACGCCACCCGGTACGGCGGCACCGTGATCGACAAGGCCCGGCGCTCCACCTCCAACGTGGCCTGGCTGCTCACCCGCCGGTACGGCTTCGGCACGCCGAACCCCAGCCCCGCCCTGGTGTCGTACGTGGAGACGATGAACTCGCGGACCTCGGCCGACACGGTCACCCGGTACCTGCGGACCATCGCCACCCACTCGCGCTTCCCGGCGCTGGCCGCGCTGGCCGGGGCTCCGGTGCTGGTGGTGGTGGGCGACAAGGACATGTTCACCCCGGTGGTGCACTCCGAGGAGATCGTGCGTCGGCTGCCGCACGCCGAGTATGTCAAGATCCCCGACAGCGGGCACGTGGTGATGCTGGAGCACGCGGACGAGGTCAACGCCGCGTTGGAACGGTTCCTGGAGGACTTGTGAGTGACGCCGTGCGGCTGCCGACCCCGGCCGACACGTACGACTTCGGGCGCCGGTTGGCGCAGGTGCTGCGCCCGGGGGACCTGGTCCTGCTCACCGGCCCGCTCGGGGCCGGCAAGACCGCGCTGACCCAGGGCATCGGCGCCGGGCTGGGGGTACGCGGCGACATCACCTCGCCGACCTTCGTGATCGCCCGGGTGCACCGGCCCGACCCGGCGCGGGGCGGCCGGGTGGCGCTGGTGCACGCCGACGCGTACCGGCTGGGCGACGCGGCGGACCCCCGTGCCGAGATCGACGACCTCGACCTGGACGCCTCGGTCGACGACTCGGTCACCGTGGTCGAGTGGGGCGAGGGGTTGGCCGAGCACCTGACCGACGCCCACCTGCGGATCCGCATCGACCGCCACGACGACGACACCCGCGAGGTCGAGTTGGACCCGGTCGGCGGCGACTGGGCGGACCGCCTCACCACCCTGCCCTGACGACCGCCCTCAGTCGATCAGCTTGCGGAACTCGTCGGGGGGTCAGCCCGGCCTGACGGAGGATCGACGCCAGCGTGCCGCGCTTGATCGTGCTGTGCTGGGGGACGACCACCAGCTTGCTGGTGGAGTCCCGGTAGACCGCGTGGCTGCCCTTTGTCCGGACGTGCTCGAAACCGGCCTTCCTCAGCCCGTCGAGCACCTTGCGTAGTGGGAGGTCGGCGAGGGCAGGGCTCATGCGGCCCGGCCGACCTGGAACGAGGTGACCAGGGGGGTCGGCTCGATGGCCGGCTGGGTGACCTCGTCGAGGTACACCTCGACGGCCTCCCGCAGGTTCGCCAGTGCGGCGTCCAGGGTCTCGCCCTGGCTCGCGACGTCGAGTTCCAGGCACCGGGCGACGTACCAGTCCTCTTCCTGGTGCACGGCGGCGGTGAACGTGCGGATCATGTGGTCGCCTCCAGGGATTCCGCTCGACCGGTTGATTCTACTCAATCCGCATGCTCCGGACCCCGGTGGTGGCGTGCCGGGTGCCGGTCTCGGTGGGGCGACGGCGGGGTCGGGGTACGGCACCGGTCGCACCGTCGGCGGCGCCCGCCGCGGTCCGGATCAGCCGGGCGAAGGCGTACTCGCAGATCACCGCGTGCTCGTAGACCGAACGGGGCACGTCCACGGTCGAGTCGACCCGCAGCACCGAGCCCTCCGGCCGCCAGGACAGGAACGTCGAGTCGCCGGTGAGCTGGGTGAGCAGGGCCAGCAGGGAGATGTCCAGGCGCATCGAGTGCACCGCCCGGCGGTACTCCTCGCTGGTGAGGCAGAGCGCGAACGGGACGTTCATCAGGTACAGCGCGGTCTGGATGTCCAGGTTCAGCAGCCGGCGGCGGCCCGGCTCGGTGTCCAGCGGCGGGACGGTCAGCATCGAGGTGTCGAGCGGGCCGGTGGGCCGGGCCAGGTTGCGGAGCCGGGCCCCCGGCGGGGTCGCCGCGCTGCCCAGGGCGATCAGCACGTCGTAGACGTTGAGGTCGTGCTCGATCACCGCGCGGTCGCCCAGCTCCCGCAGGGTCGTCGGCAGCAGGTCCACCTCGCGCAGACCGGGTACGCCGGCGTTGCGGACCACGAAGTTGAGGAGCTGGGTCTCCACCACGAAGTGCCGGATCAGCAGCTCCCCGGCCTCCGGGGCGACGCACCGGCGGAGGAACCAGACGCAGAGGCTGTCCATCGTGCCGTGCGCGCGTAGCTGCCAGGGCAGCAGGCGCTTGACCACGCTGATCAGCGTCACCGCCAGCCGGGACAGCAGCCGTACCCAGGGCAACAGCCACGTCCGCGACCAGCGCTGCTGGTCCCGCACCACCAGTTCCAGGGTGCGCCGGCCGATCGGCACGGTGGGATCGGCCATGATCGCCTCCCACACCGACGGTTCCGTCCGGCGGGTACGGTCCCGGGGGCGCTCAGCCATCGATCTCCTCCAGTTGCAGGGCGTAGAGCCGGGCCACCACCCGGGCCGTCCGGACGATCCGCTCGGCGCGGGGCCGGTCGACCAGCCCGGAGCGCAGGACGTTCCGCAGGGCCGCGAAGTGGTCGTCGTCGTTGTCGCCGTGGTAGAGCAGGAACCGCACCTGGTCCTCGGCGAGCCCGAGCTGGTCGCGGAGCAGCCCGGCCCAGCGGGTCGCCTTGGCGGTGCCGAGGCCCTCGATGACGAACATGGCGCCCAGCAGGTCCACCGGGTCCGGCTGGCTGGCCTGGTGGAACATGTACGCCGAGAGCGCCTCGGAGCCGGGGTTCTTCGTCGCGGCCCGGATCTCGGCCGGGTCCCCGCCGATCGCCGCGAAGTCCGCGTCCAGCAGCCGGTAGTCGCGGTGCTCCTCCAGGCCGTGGTGCAGCGCGGCGCTGCGCAGCTCGAACAGCTCCTCGGAGAAGTTCGACGCGGCGCGGGCGATCCACCGGCCCCCCTCGACGACCTGGGGGCGGAGCGTGAGCAGCAGCCGGCGGTAGTCGTCCATCGTGGCGGCACCGGCTTCGAGCCGGCGTAGCACCGGCACCCGCCGCAGCCGGGACTCCAGGTCGGCCCAGACCCCGGCCAGCTCCAGCACGGTCCACCGGACCACGTCGTCGTCGCCCGGCTCCGGCACCCCGAGCGGCGACCCGGCCGCGTCGGCCTGCCCAGCGGCGGGTCGCCCGGCCGCACCGACCGGTCCGATCCCGCCGGCCCGTCCGGTGCCGGTGGCGGTTTCCGGCCCGGTCGGGCCGACGCAGGTCAGGTGGGCGAAGGCGAACGAGAACCGGCCGGACTCGGGCACCACCAGCAGGATCCGGTCCCCGGGGGCGAACCGGCCGGACCGCCACGCCTCGGCCAGCATCACGAAGATGCTCGCCGCCCCGGTGTTGCCCCGGGTGTGCAGGTTGGTGTACCAGCGCTCCTCGTCGATCATCAGGTCGGCCTCGTGCAGCAGCCGGAAGATGTCCGCCCGGAAGTGCTCGGAGCTGTAGTGGCAGAGCACGTGGTCGATGTCGCGCGGGTCGAAGCGGCCGGCGCGGACCAGCCGGACGTACTCGGCGACCCCCGCGACGAAGAGGTCCGGCAGCGCCCGTACGTTCTGTCGCAGCCGCAGCAGGCCGGCCCGCTCGGCCTCGGCGGCGGTGTCCCGGTCCAGCCAGGTGTCCCCGGCGCCCGGCCCCTCCCCGCCCGGCCCGGTGGGGTCGGTCAGCCCGGCGCGCATGCAGGTGGCGTGCTCGTGGGCGTGCGAGACCAGGTGGGTCCAGTCGACCCGCAGGCTCGACCGGTCCGGCCGGGGCCCCGGTTCGAGGACCACCGCTCCGGCCCCGTCGGAGAGCGTCCAGCGCAGGAACTCGGCGTCGAACCCGGCCCGCTCCGATGCGGTGGTGTCGGCGTACCGGCTGTGCTTGAGGCCCCGACTGACCAGCTCGGAGCCGACGACGGCGGCGAGGTCGTGGTCGCCGAGGCGGACGCCGGCCACCGCCGCGCGGAAGGCGGCCATGCTGGCGGCGCAGACCCCGGCGGCGGAGAGCGTCTCCATCGGGCCGCCGCCGAGGCGGCCGTGGACCATCGAGGCGAACCCCGGTACCAGCACGTCCCCCTGGGTGGTGCCGGTGGCGAGCAGGCCGAGTTGCCCCACGTCCCGGCCGCTCTCCTTGAGGGCCCGCAGCACCGCCTCGGCCGCCAGCTCCTCGTTGAGCATGGTGGTCCGCCCCGCCGGGTCGAGGGCGTAGTGCCGGCTCCGGATGCCGTTGGCCGCGAGCACCCGGCGCCGGACCGCCGCGGCGGCCCGGCTGCCGTCGTCGCCGAGGAACCGGACCAGATCGTCGTTGCCGATCGGCTCGCCGGGAAGGAAGGAAGCACAGCCGGTGATGTGGACCGCTCGCGTCATGGCGTCCATTCGGCCAGGTCGGAGGGGTTTCGCACATCCGCCGATGGGCCCAACGACGTGGGTACGGGTACTCAGGGCGGTGGGCCCGTGGGTGGGAAGTGTCGGACCGGGCTGGTAGGAATCGGACCGGGCTGGTAGGAATCAGCCGTTCCGTTCGCGTGAAAGGTGGCCCATGCCCGACGACGTCGCGCCCCTCGACCTGCCGGCGCACCTCCCGCCCGCCTGGCGGTCAGTCCTCACTCCGCACCTCGACCCGGCGGCCACCGCCGAGCTGGGCCGGTTCGTCGCGGACGAGTACGCCACCCAGACGGTCTTCCCGCCGCTGGAGGACCTCTTCTCGGCGTACCAGCTCTGCGCTCCGCAGGACTGTCGGGTGCTCATCCTCGGGCAGGACCCGTACCACAAGGCCGGGCAGGCGCACGGGCTCAGCTTCAGCGTCCGCGAGGGGGTGTCGGTGCCGCCGTCGCTGCGTAACGTCTTCAAGGAGCTGACCGAGGACCTCGGCGTGCCGAAGCCGCGCGGCGGCACCCTGACCGGCTGGGCCGGGCAGGGTGTGCTGCTGCTCAACTCGGTGCTCACGGTCCGCCAGGCCACCCCCGGCTCGCACGCCAACAAGGGCTGGGAGGCGTTCACCGACGCGACGATCCGCGCCCTCGACGCGCTGGAGCACCGGGTGGTCTTCCTGCTCTGGGGCGGGTACGCCCGCAAGAAGGCGGCCCTGGTCGGCAACCCGCAGCACGTGGTGCTGGAGGCCGGTCACCCGAGCCCGATGAACCCGCGCGGTTTCCTGGGCAGCCGCCCGTTCAGCGCGGCCAACAAGGCGCTCGCCGACGCGGGCCTGCCCACCATCGACTGGGAGCGCACGGCGAGCTGAGCCACCCGGGCCGGGGGCGGAACTACCCGTCGGCGCGTGCGCCGTTGTCGACCCGTGCGCCGTTGTCGACCTGCTCCCCGCCGCCGGCCCGGCTCCGGTAGCGGCGGAGCAGTTCGGCGGCGCGGGGGTCGACCACCTCCACCTGCACCAGCGGCACCACCGGGTAGCCGCGCCCGCCGTGCCGTACCTCGATCGGCTCCGGCAACTCCTCGCACATCGTCGCCCGGACCTCGCCGTACCGGGTCTGCCAGTGGTGGTCGCCGGGCTCCTCGGGGGCGAGCGGTACGCCGCCGAACTGCTTCCACCGGGCGTCCCAGCGCTGCCCGTACGCCTGTTCCAGCCAGGCGGTGAACCGTGCCGAGTCGCGCCACCGGATGGCGAGGTCCAGGCTGTCGACCGGGATCGGGGCGCCCTGGAGCAGGGCGGCGGTCCCCCCGGCGAGCACGTACGGCAGGTCTCCGAGCCGGTCCAGGACCCGGTCGACGCCGAGCCCCGCCACCCGGTCGGCCAGCGGGCGGGCGGCCAACTCGTCGAGGACCGCGTCGAGGTGTGCGTCGAGCGGCTCGACGCTGACCGTCAACTGCACGCCCAGCGCGGTGAAGAGCCGGTCGAGCAGGTCCAGACTCGGCACCCGGTCGCCACGCTCGACCCGGGCGACGGTGGCCTGGGTGGTGCCGGCGCGCTCGGCGAGCGCCCGCTGGGTCAGGGCACGGGTCTCCCGCTCGTGGCGCAGCAGGCCGCCCAACTGGCCGAGGCGGACCGAATCCATGGCGGCACCATCTCTCTCGCGGCGACATACCCGACAGGTATGAAAATACCCCACGGGTATGTCGCTCGCCCAGAGCATGTCCGCCGGGACGGCACCCCTGCCCGGACGGCACCCCTGCCCGGACGGCACCCCTGCCCGGACGGCACCCCCGCCCGGACGGCACCCCCGCCGGGAGGCACCCCGCCGGGACACCGTGGGGCGTCACCGGGGGTGACCACCGGGCCGGCTAGGGTTGCAGCCGTGCTCGTACTGGTGGTGGATTCCTCGACCCCTGCGGTGACCGCGGCGCTGGTGGAGGTCTCGGCGGACGGCGTCACGTCCCGCGCGTCGCGCTGCACGGTCGACGCGCGGGCCCACGGCGAACTGCTCGCGCCGCAGGTCGACGCCGTGCTGGCCGACGCCGACGCCCGTCCCGGCGACCTCGGCGCGATCGTCGCCGGCCTCGGCCCGGGGCCGTTCACCGGCCTGCGGGTCGGCCTGGTCACCGCCGCCACCATGGGGCAGGTGCTCGGCATCCCCACGTACGGCGTCTGCTCGCTCGACGGGATCGGCCACCCGGTGGCGGCCGGGGAGCCGGTGCTGGCGGCCAGCGACGCCCGCCGGCGCGAGGTCTACTGGGCCGTGTACGACGGCACCGGCCAGCGGATCGCCGGGCCGGACGTGGACACCCCGGCGGTCGCCGCCGCCCGCGCCCGCGACCTCGCGGTGACCGCCGCCGTCGGCGACGGCGCCCACCGGTACGCCGACGTGCTCGACCTGCCGCTGCGGGCCGAGCCCCGGTACCCGGACGCCGTCGCGCTGGCCGCGCTGGCCGCCGCGCGGATCCGGGCGGGTGCCCCCTCGGAGCGGCTCACCCCGCTCTACCTGCGCCGCCCCGACGCGGTCGCGGCGACCGGCCGCAAGCCGGTCCTGCCGTGACCGGACCCCGGCCGGGCGACGGCGCCGAGCCGGCCGCTTCCGCCCGGCCACCGGAGCCGAGCCGGTATGTCGAGCACGGCCCTGCCGTGGACGGCCCGGTGCGCCTGGAACGGTTCCGCTGGTGGCACGTCGACGAGGTGCTGCCGATCGAGGCGGACCTGTTCGGCGCGGAGCAGTGGTCGGCGGGGATGTTCTGGAACGAACTCGCCAACGGGCACTTCTACCTGGTCGCCACCGACCCGGACGGCGGGCTGCTCGGGTACGCCGGGCTCACCGTGACGCCGCCCGACGAGGCCTGGGTGCAGAACATCGCGGTCCGCCGTTCGGCGCAGCGCCGGGGCGTGGGCCGGCTCCTGCTGGAGGGGCTGCTCGCCGAGGCGACCCGGCGCGGCGCGCGCAGCACGCTGCTGGAGGTCGCCGCCGACAACGCGCCGGCCCAGCGGCTCTACGCGGCGTACGGCTTCGAGCCGATCGGCGTACGCCGGGGCTACTACCAACCGAGCAACACCGACGCGCTGGTGATGCGGCGCGTCCTGCCGTCGGACCCGGACGGGACGACGCCGACCGGGGAAGGGACCGACGAGCATGGCTGACGAACCGCTGATCCTCGGCATCGAGACCTCCTGCGACGAGACCGGGGTCGGCATCGTGCGCGGGCACACCCTGCTGGCCGACGCGCTCGCCTCCAGCGTCGAGGAGCACGCCCGGTTCGGCGGGGTGGTGCCCGAGGTGGCCAGCCGTGCCCACCTGGAGGCGATCGTGCCCACCATGGACCGGGCGCTCGCCGAGGCCGGGGTGACCATCGCCGACATCGACGCCATCGCGGTCACCTCCGGGCCCGGCCTGGCCGGCGCGCTGCTCGTCGGGGTCGCCGCCGCCAAGGGGTACGCGGTGGCCGCCGAGAAGCCGGTCTATGGGGTGAACCACCTCGCCGCGCACGTCGCGGTGGACACCCTGGAGCACGGGCCGTTGCCGGAGCCGGCGATCGCCCTGCTGGTCTCCGGCGGGCACTCGTCCCTGCTGCTCGTCGACGACCTGGCCCGGGGGGTCACCCCGCTCGGCGCGACCATCGACGACGCCGCTGGGGAGGCGTTCGACAAGGTGGCCCGCCTGCTCGGCCTGCCGTTCCCCGGTGGGCCGCCGATCGACCGGGAGGCGCGCAACGGCGACCCCGGCTCGATCCACTTCCCGCGCGGGCTGACCGCGCCGAAGGACCTCGCCGCGCACCGGTACGACTTCTCCTTCTCCGGGCTGAAGACGGCGGTGGCCCGCTGGGTCGAGGCCCGGCAGCGGGCCGGTGAGCCGGTGCCGGTGGCCGACGTGGCCGCCGCGTTCCAGGAGGCGGTCTGCGACGTGCTGACCGCCAAGGCGCTCGACGCGTGCCGGGCCAACGGCATCGAGACGCTGGTCGTCGGCGGGGGAGTGGCGGCCAACTCGCGGCTGCGGGCGCTGGCCGAGCAGCGGGCCGCCAAGCACGGCATCCGGGTCCGGGTACCCCGGCCGAAGCTCTGCACCGACAACGGCGCGATGGTCGCCGCGCTCGGCTCGCACCTGGTGGCCGCCGGGGTCGCGCCGAGCCGGCTGGACCTGCCGGCCGACTCGGCCATGCCGCTGACCGTGGTGAGCGTGTGAGGACGGGGGAGCCGACATGATCGTCCGGATGTGGGAGGCGCGGGCCGAGCCGTACGGTGTCGCCGACCTGATCACCTGGGTCTGCGACACCGCACTGCCCGAGTTCGAGCACGACCCGTTGCACGTGGCCAGCGAGGTCTTCTCCTCCACCGACCACCGGGTGGTGGTGATCTCGAAGTGGCGCAGCAGCCCGCGCGCCCTGCCGGAGCCACCGGTACGGCTGCTGGCCCGCCCGCCGCACTCCTGGGACTTCACCCAGGTCGACCGCTGACCGGCGCGGCCCCGCCGGTCAGCTGCGCCGCAGCACCTTGTACGTGGCCAGCCCCCCGGTGGCGAGGGCGGCGAGGAAGACCAGCCAGACCACGGTGGTGCTGACCCCGATGCCGGAGCCGGAGTTCGCCGAGGCGCGGGCCAGCAGCGAGTCGTTGCCCGAGGCGGGCAGGACGGCCGGCGGGAGCTGCTCCCAGCGGACCAGGCCGGTGCTCTCCAGCATCTCCATGTGGTGCAGCACGAACCTGTTGGCGTCGTCGGCGAGCTTGCGCACGGTGGCGTTGCGGGTGCTGGCGCGGACCGCCCCGACCACCGGGAAGATCTTGCCGTGCGCCTCGCGCAGCCGGGTGACGAAGATCTGGTCGAACCGGGCGCCGCTGGCGTTCTGCATCTCCAGCAGCCAGCCCTTCTGCTCGTCCGTGGGGTCCGAGGGGATGGTCGCGCCCAGCTTGTTGGCCGCCGCCACGGTGAGCCGGTCCAACTCCTCGTGCTCGGTGGCGATGCCGGCGCCGATCTCGCGTACCCGGGCGGACTGGCCCTTCTCGGCGGCCATCTGCCCGGCGGGCATCTCCCACAGCCCGGCGAGCCGGACGCCCACGAGCAGCGCCTGGTCGGCGGCGTTGAGGGACTGCGGGGGCGCGGGTACGGCGACGGCCGCCCCGGGCAGCACACCGATCCCCGCGATGATCGCGATGAGCAGCACCGCCACCCGGTGGGTCCGGTGCCCTGGCCGACGGTGTGCGGAGTTCAGCGGTGCCATGTCTGCGGTGCCTCCTCGGTCCGGCCGAAACGCGGGGGGTGGCCGGGCGTTCCGTACCCCAGCCGCCCGGCCGCCCAGTGGTACGCACTGACGGGCCGATCAGTTCAGTCGGGGCGGCGGCGGACCGTCGCCCGGCACCGGTCGCCGGACGGGCCGGCGGTCAGGCCACGTCGAGCGGGTCGGCGAGGAGCCGCTCGAAGGCGAGTTCGGCGGCGCCGAGCAGTGCGCCGTCGTCACCGAGGGCCGGGGTGCGCAGCCGGACGTGTTCCCGGCAGGCGGCCAGGGCGTTGGAGTTCAACCGGCTGCGGACCTGGGCGGCGGCGGCCAGGTAGAGGTCGCGCATGGTGCCGCCGAAGACGACCAGCTCCGGGTTGAAGATGTTCACCAGGTTGGCGACGCCGAAGCCGAGCCAGTCGCCGACCTGCCGTACCGCCGCCTGGGCGCTGGCGTCGCCGCGCGCCGCCGGGTCCACCACGGCGAGCACCGCGGCCTGGCCGGAGAGCCCGGCACGGCCGGCGGCGCGCAGCAACGCCAGCTCGCCGACCTCGGTCTCCCAGCAGCCCCGCGACCCGCAACTGCACGGCCGGCCGCCCGGGTTGACCACCATGTGGCCGACCTCGCCGCCGTGGCCGCCGTGGCCGGTGATCCGCCGGCCCCCGGCGATGATGCCGGCGCCGATCCCGGCGTCGCCGTACAGGTAGATGACGTTGTCGCAGCCGGCCGCGACGCCCCGGACGTGCTCGGCGAGGGCGGACAGGTCGGCGACGCTCCCGGTCACCACCGGGCCGCCGGCGCCCAGCTCGGCGCCGCCGAGCCGCTCGGCCAGCGACTCGTCCGACCAGCCGGTGTGCGGGCTGAGCCGGACCAGGCCGTCGTCGCGGCGGGCCATCCCGCACACCGCCGCCCCGGTGCCGACCCGGATCGACCCCGCCGGGACCGCCTGCTGCATCTCCGTGACCGCCGCCGCCAGCAGCGGGACCACCTCGTCGACCAGCAGGCCGGGTGGCCGGTCCAGGTCACGGCGGTCGAGCAGCTCGCCGCCGAGCCCGATCCGCGCGGCCCGCAGCCGGTCCACCTCGATCGAGTACGCGTACGCGTACACCCGAGCCGACTCGGGCCGGACGACCAGCGACGGTCGTCCGGCCCGGCCGGTCTCCTTCGGCGTCCCCTCGCTGACCAGCCCGGCGTTGGCCAGGTCGGCGGTGAGCGCGCCGATGGTGCTGCGGTTCAGCCCCAGCCGGCTGGTCAGCTCGGCGCGGGTGGTCGCCCCGTGCACGTGTACGTAGCGCAGCAGGGCCCCGAGGTTCTGCCGGCGGATCTCGTCCTGGCTCGGTCCTGCGCGCATGTCGTCGGTACTTTCCTGTGCAGCGTGGTCAACGGTTGCCGGTGGCGGCGGCCCGTCGACGCGACAGCGCGTCGACGCTCGCGGCGAGCAGCAGCACCACGCCCGTCACCACGTACTTCGTCCCTGAGCTGTATTCCATCAGGCCCATGCCGTTGTCGATGACGGCGACCACCGCGCCACCGAGCACCGCGTCGAGCACCCGGCCCTTGCCGCCGAAGAGGCTGGTCCCGCCGATCACCGCCGCGCCGACGGCGTAGAGCAGAACGTTACTCCCACCGGTGTTCGGGTCGACCGAGTTGCCCCTGCTCGCGGCCACGATGCCGCCGACCGCCGCCATCGCGGAGCAGATCATGAAGACCGAGATGCGGATCCGGTCGACGTTGATGCCGGCCCGGCGGGCGGCCTCCCGGTTGCCACCGACCGCGTAGACGTGCCGCCCGTAGCTGGTCCGCTGGAGCACGAAGGTCCAGGCGATCAGCAGCACCGCGATGATCGGCACCACGATCGGTACGCCCTTGAGCGAGGTGACCAGGACGTTGCGGCTGCGCTCCAGGTTGAGGATGTAGACGGCGACGCCGAGGATCAGCGCCAGCGCGCCGATCCGGGCGAGCACCACCGCCATCGGGTCGGCGACCAGTCCCCGGGCGGACCGGGTCCGGTACCGGTTGAGCTGCACGGCCGCGTACCCGGCGACGGTGACGCCGGCCAGCGCCCAGCCGAGGGCCGGGGGCAGGTTGCGGTTGGCGATGGCGAGCAGGACGCTGTCCCGGATCGCGATGTTGCTGCCCTGGTCGATGAGGACCAGCACGACACCCTGGAAGGCCAGGAACCCGGCCAGGGTGACCACGAAGGACGGAATGCCGATCTTGGCGACCAGGAAGCCGAGGACGGTGCCGATCAGCACGCCGGTGGCGAGGGCGGCGAGCACCGCCACGTACCAGGGGTAGCCGAGCACGGTGGCGACGTTGGCCAGGATCGCCGCGCAGACCCCGCTGGCGAAGCCGGCGGAGAGGTCGATCTCGCCGAGCAGCAGGACGAAGACGAGCCCCATCGCGATCAGGGTGACCGCCGCGCCCTGGGTGAACAGGTTGGCGAAGTTGCCGGCGGTGAGGAACGACGGCCGCATGATCGAGAAGACCGTGCAGAGCACCACCAGGCCGAGGACGGCGGGCAGGGCCCCGATGTCGCCGCCGCGTACCCGGCTCCAGTAGCTGCGGACGTGACTGCCCACGGTCGGCGCGGCCGTGACCGCCGCCGGGCCTTCTTTCGTGACGACGGTGGTGCTCATCGGTCGGCTCCTGGGTTCTGCGCTTCGGCGGGCTGGGCGCCGGTGCCGTCGGCCGGGGCCGGGTCGGGGGTCAGCCCGAGGTTGCCGGAGCGGCCGGCGGTGATCAGCTCGACCACCTGCGCGTGGGTGATGTCGGTGGTCTTCACCTGGGCGACCATCTGGCCGAGGTAGAGCGCGGCGATCCGGTCGGAGACGGCGAAGACGTCGTTCATGTTGTGCGAGATGAGCACCACGGCGAGGCCGTTGTCGGCCAGCCGGCGGACGAGTTCCAGCACTTGGGCGGTCTGCGCCACACCCAGCGCGGCGGTCGGCTCGTCCAGGATCACCAGCCGGCTGTTCCAGAGCACCGCCTTGGCGATCGCCACGGTCTGCCGCTGGCCGCCGGAGAGGCTGGAGACGTGCTGGCGCAGCGACTTGACGGTCCGCACGCTGAGCCCGGCGAGGGTCTCGGCGGCCATCTGCTCCATGGTCGGCTCGTCGAGGACGAGGCCGCTGCGCTTCTCCCGGCCGAGGAACATGTTCTGGACGATGTCCAGGTTGTCGCAGAGCGCGAGGTCCTGGTACACGACCTCGATGCCGAGCCCGGCGGCGTCCCGGGGGCTGTTGATGGTCACCGGTCGGCCCTCGAACAGGAACTCGCCGGCGTCGGTGGTGTAGATGCCGCTGATGCACTTGACCAGCGTCGACTTGCCGGCGCCGTTGTCGCCGACCAGTGCGGTCACCTCCCCGGCGTGGGCGGAGAGGGCGACGTCACGCAGGACCTGGACGGGACCGAAGCTCTTGTCGATCCCGCGCAGCTCCAGCAGGGGGGTCGCGGACACGGGGGTCTCCTTCGTCACGGAGGGGAGGTCTCTTCAGCCGTGCGCCGGAGCGCCGCCCGGCACGCCGGTGGCCGTGCCGGGCGGCGCCCCGCCGATGGGGTACGGGTCAGTTGACGCCCGCGTCCGCGCAGAGCTTGGCGAAGCTGCCCTCGCAGAGCTTGGCCTTGTCGACGTAGCCGTCGGCGACCACGTCCTTGACGTTCTCCTTGTAGATCAGCTTCGGCTGGAGCAGGCGGGCGGGCACGTCCCGGCCGCTCTCCGGGTCCTTGACGGTCTGCCCGGTGTCCTTCCTCTCGCCCTTGGCGATCGCGATGGCCAGCTCGGCGGCGGCGTCGGCCTCCTGCTTGACCGCCTTGTAGACGGTCATGCACTGGTCGCCGGCGAGGATGTTCTGCAGGCCCTGGAGGTCGGCATCCTGCCCGGTCACCGGCACCTTGCCGTTGATCTTGTTCTTCTTCAGCACCGAGATGGCCGCGTTGCCGAGGCCGTCGTTGGCGGCGAGCACCCCGTCGATCTTGCCGTTGGTCTGGGTGAGCATCTGCTCGAAGATCGTGGTGGCCTGCGCCGGGTCCCAGTCCGGCACGGACTGCTCCGGGCCCTTGGCGTACTCGCCCGCGTCGAACTTCGGCTTGAGCACCGAGTCGTACCCGTTCTTGAACAGGGTGGCGTTGTTGTCGGTCGGCGAGCCGTTCAGGTACGCGATCGTCGGCTTCTGCACGCCCTGGTCGGTCAGGCACTTGCTCAGGCCCTCGCCCTGGAGCTTGCCGACGGCCTCGTTGTCGAAGCTGACGTAGTACTGCGCGGAGCCGCCCAGCGTGAGCCGGTCGTAGTCGATGGTGGCGACGCCCTGGGACTTCGCCTTGTCCAGCACGGCCTTGCCGGTGCCGGAGTCCAGGTTCACGATCATCAGAACGGTCGCCCCGTTGGTGATCATCTGGTCGGCGATGGTCTGGAAGGCGTTCTTGTCGTTCTGCGCGTTCTGGATGTCGTACTCGACGCCCGCGGCCTTGAACGCCTCCTCCAGGAACCGGCGGTCGGCGGTCTCCCAGCGGGCGGAGGACTTGCTGTCGGGCAGGATCACGCCGATCTTCGGGGTCTGCCCGTTGTCGCCGCCGGCCCCGTTGCTGCCGGAGTCGTCACCGCAGGCGGTCAGGCTGCCGGTGGCCAGCAGGCCCACGGCGGCAAAGGTGAGGAAGCCCTTGCGCATCTGCTCGGGTCCTTTCGGGGTGGGGGAGTTGCGGTCGGTGGTTTGTTGTGTCCGGCAACGTATTCCCGGTCACACTCCGCGCGCAAGACCATCACGCCCACAAATTTGTTGGCGGCGGTAACAATCCCGCAACGCCCCCGACACCCCGACGCCAACCACCCCCGGAACGCCCGCACAGGCCCCCGGTCCCGTATCCCTACCCGACAGCCCCGCCCCCCACACGCCTCCCGCCACCGCGCCTCCCCTCCCGCCACCGCGCCTCCCCTCCCGCCACCGCGCCTCCCCTCCTGCCACCGCGCCTCCCCTCCCGCCACCGCGCCTCCGCGCCCCGCCCCGCCTCTTCGCGGTGATCAAGGGTGGGCGGTTCGCCGGTTGGCGTGTCGCACCGCCCACCCCGTGATCGACACGACCGGCCCTCGACCGGCCCCCGGTTGCGAGCGGGGGCGGGAGGGGCTGCGGGTCGGGGTCAGTGAGCGGTGGTGATGGGGGCGGGGGTGGCGGCGGTGAGGGTGACCAGATCCTGAGGGGCCAGTTCGACCTGGAGGCCACGTCGACCAGCGGAGACGTAGACGGTCTCGTGCGCCAGGGCCGAGGAGTCGACCACGGTGGGTAGCCGCCGACGCTGCCCGAGCGGGCTGATCCCGCCCCGGACGTACCCGGTGGCCCGCTCGGCGGCGGCCCGGTCGGCCAGCGCGGCCCGCTTGCCACCCACCGCCGCCGCGAGCGCCTTCAGGTCCAGGTCGCCGGCGACCGGTACGACCGCCACCACGAGCGCGCCGTCCACCTCCGCCACCAGGGTCTTGAACAGCCGCCCCGGGGGTACGCCGAGCGCGGCGGCGACCAGTGCGCCGTAGTTCGGCAGGTCCGGCGACACCTCGTACGGGTGGGTGCGGTGGCTCACCTTCCGCGTGACCAGCAGCGCGATCGCCGGAGTACCCCGTCCCGCCATGCCCGCCACGCTATACCCGCCCCACCCGGCCGCCCCGCCTCCCCTGGGTGGGTGCGGTCACGCGCGTCGATCATGGAGTGTGCGGAGACTTTGATCTCCGTACCCACCGCCAACCTCATGATCACCGCAGCGGAGCGGGGGAGGCGGGGCGGGGGAGGGCAGGGCGGGGGTGGGTGGGGGTCAGGTGGGGTGGCAGAGGAGGGCGGTGGGGGCTCCGGCGACCCGGGTGAGGACCAGGCTGGCCGGCTGGTCGCCAGCGAGGCGCAGGTCGCGGCGGAGCTTCTCCGGTTCCAGCGCCGACCCGCGCTTGAGGATCTCCACCCGGCCGACCCGACGCTCCCGCAGCAGCGCGCGCAGCCGTTTCAGCGAGAACGGCAGGACGTCGGTGATCTCCAGGCAGCGCGCGTACGGGGTGGCGACCGCGCGGTCGGCGTAGAGGTACGCGATGGCCGGGTCGGCGAGGGTGGCGTCCAGGTCGGCGGCGAGTTCGGCGACCAGGTGGGCCCGGACCACCGCCGGGTCGGGGTCGTACAGGAACCGGCGGACCGGCCCGACCGGCGCCTCCGTCGTCCCGTCACCGGTCACCTGGTGCACCGCCGTGCCCGCCACCGGGGTGTGAGAAGGGCGCCCTTCTCTACCGTATGCGTTAACAGGGGGCCCCTCCTTACACCTCAGCAGGGTGGCGCGGCGGGGGGAGTGGGCGAGCGGGCCGCACCAGAGGGCCGCCTCGACCAGGTCGCCGTCCACGCTGACCCACTCGGCCTCGGCGCCGGGCGGGATCAGCGCGTGGTCGAGGCCCGGGGCGACCTTGACCACGGTCCGGGGTACCCGTTCGGCCAGTCCGGTGACGAAGTCCCAGGGTGGGGAGTAGGCGTTCGGGTCGAAGATCCGTCGACCGGTGCCGGCGCGGCGGCGGGCCGGGTCGCAGAAGACCGCGTCGACGCGGGTCACGTCGAACGCGGTGGCGTCCCCGCACTTTACGGTGAACAGGTCGGCCAGCCCGGCGGCCTCGGCGTTGGCGGCGGCCATCGCGGCGGTGACCGGGTCGGCCTCCACGCCGTACACCCGGATGCCGGCGCGGGCGGCGGCGAGCGCGTCGGCCCCGAGGCCGCAGCCGAGGTCGGCGAGGGTCGCCACCCCGGCGGCGCGC
>NZ_LRQV01000079.1 GCF_001567585.1 Micromonospora rosaria | reverse complement strand
GGCGACGAACGCCCCCACCGGTACGCCGATCACCAGCAGCCACGGCAGGAGCGCGCCCAGGACGGTCAGCAGCACCGTCACCGACGTGCCGAAGACCCGCCAGCCGGCCTGCAACCCGGCCAGGAAGCCGGTCCGGTCCTCGTCGGCGGTGCTCGCGTCCGGGCCGACCAGGGTCACCGTGATGGTGGAGAGCGCGGTCAGGTCGGCCAGCCGGCGCTTCTTCGCCTCCAGCGCGGCGAGGTCGGCCTCCCGGCTGGCCAGCTCCCGCTCCACCGTGACCAGGTCGCCGATGTCCTCGGCGCGGGCCAGCAGCCGCCGGGCGCTCTCCACCCGGGCCCGCTGGGTGGTGATCCGGGCGTCGAGGTCCACCACCTCCTCGGTGACGTCCTCGGTGGAGATGTTGCGGGACTCCTGCCGGCCCAGCGTGGCGAGCTGGTCGAGGACCCCGGCGAAGCGGTCCGCCGGCACCCGCAGGGTCAGCTCGGCCCGCCCGCCGGCACCGGCGCTGCGCCGCTCGTCACCCCCCACGAAGCCCCCCGCCGAGGTGGCCGCCGTGGCGGCCTCCTGGGCCGCCGCCTCGACGTCGGTCACCCGGACCCGCATCGTTCCGGTGTAGACGATGGACCGCTGCTCCACCCGCAGGTCCGCCGCGCCCTGCCCCGGCTGGGCGGGGGCCCCCTCCGGCTGCGCGGGCGCCGCCGCCGGGCCCCGCTGCGGGGCCTCGCCGGCTCCCGGCCGACCCCCGGCCGAGTCCCGCGCGACCCCCGAGTCGCTCGCGGTCTCCACGTCGCCGCCGCTGCTGCACCCGCCCGCGACCAGCACCGTGAGCAGTCCCAGTGCGGCCAGGACGGTGCCGGGCCGGCGGCGTCCTCCCCGTGTCGTCATCGTCGCTCCGATCTGTCGGGTCGTCGCTGTGATACGTCGGACGCCCGGCGGTGCGGCTCCGGTTCCGGCAGACTGCGCCCGAGGACGTCACGATCGAATAAAGCGAGGAGAAGCGATGCACCTCACCAAGTACGCCCACTCCTGCCTCCGAATCGAGCATGACGGGGGTGTGCTGGTCGTCGACCCGGGTGGCTTCAGCGAGGCGGCGACGGCGTTGGACGGGGCGGACGCGGTGCTGATCACCCACGAGCACCCCGACCACCTCGACGTCGCGGCGGTGACCCGGCAGCTCGACCGCCGGCCGTTCGTCCTGCACGGCCCGGCCGCCCTGGCCGGCCCGCTCGGCGACGCGGCCGAGGCGCTGCGCCCGGTCGAACCCGGACAGTCGTTCACCGCCGCCGGGGTCCCCGTCCAGGTGTACGGCGGCCGGCACGCCGTGATCCACCCGGACATCCCGGTGGTCGACAACGTCGGGTACCTGTTCGACTCGACGGTCTACCACCCCGGGGACTCCCTGGTGGTGCCGGACGTGCCGGTGGACACCCTCTTCGCGCCGATCCACGCGCCCTGGTCGAAGTTCGCCGAGGTCGTCGACTTCATCCGGGCGGTCGCCCCCCGACGCGCCTTCGCCCTGCACGACGCCCTGCTCAACGGCAACGGGTTGGCGGTCCTCGACCGGCAGTACACGGCCCTGTCCCACTGCCCGTACCAGCGGCTGGAACCCGGCACCCGGATTCCCGGCTGAGCCGGTGCCGGGCCCCGCCACCGACCTCGTCCAGCGGCTCTACCGCACGCCGCCGGACCGGTTCGTCGCGGCCCGGGACGCCGCCGTCGCCGAGGCCCGCCGGGCCGGCGACCCGGAGACCGCCCGGCAGCTCGCCCGGCTCCGCCGGCCCACCGTGGCGGCCTGGCTGGTCAACCTGCTCGCCATCTGCCGGCCGGACCTCGTCGCCGACCTAGTGCAGCTCGCCACCGCGCTCCGGGCCGCCCAGCGCGAGCTGCGCGGCCCCCGGCTGCGGGAACTCTCCGCCCAGCGGCGGGCGGTGGTCGCCGCGCTGGTCACCGAGGCGCGCCGGCTCGCGGCCGAGCAGGAGGGCGCCCCGGCGGCCGGGAAGCTCCCGCTGGCCGAGGTGGAGTCGACGCTCAACGCCGCGCTCTCCGACGCCGAGGTGGCCGAGCAGGTCCGCGCCGGCCGGCTGCTGCGGGCGGCCAGCTACGCCGGCTTCGGTGAGGTGCCCCGCCCGCAGTTGCGGCTGGTCACGGCGGCCGAGGAGACGCCCGCCGACCGGGTACCGGACCGGGGCGCGGCCCGGCGGGAGCGCGACGACCGGGCGGTCCGGGCCGAGCGGGCCCGCCGTCGCCGGGCGCTGGAGCGGGAACTGGCGGCGGCGCGTACCGCGCAGGAGCGGGCCGAGGCGGAGCTGGCCGGCGCGGCGGCGGCGGAACGCGACGAGGCCACCGCGCTCGCCGCCATCGAGGCCGAGCTGGCCGAGGTGGAGCGGCGGCGGGCCGCCACCGAGGAGGAACTGGGTCGGGCGCGGCGGGCCCGGCGGGCGGCGGAGCGAACGGCGACCGCGGCCCGGCGGCGTACCGGGGAGGTGGAGGCGGCGGTGGAGGCGCTGGTCGCCGGGGAGGGGGATGCGGAGCGTGGCGACGGCGGGGCAGACTGACCCGGATGGATGACCGCAGCCAGCGAAGCAGCCTGGAGGACACCGACGGGCGGGCCCGGCGGGTGGTCCGGTCCCCGGCGGACGGGCTGACCCCGGAGCAGGCCGCCGCCGTCAGCCGGCCCCTGGTGCTGGCCCTCGGCGAGGCGGCCAGCCGCAGCCCCGGCATGGCGGAGCGGGCCCGGCAGCTCGGCATCTCCGGGTGGGCGTGCTACGTCGCCGGCCGGGCCGGGCCGCTGGGGGAGGTCTCCGCCGGCACGGTGACCGCCGCCCTCGGTTTCGTCGCCCCCGGGGCGGTGGCCGAGGGGTGGGACGCGGCGACCCGCGCGGTACGCCCCGCCGAGGTGGTCGTCGCCACCCTCACCGAGTGCCGCCGCTGGGGCGACGAGCACCTGCGCGCCCTGCCCCGGGTGGACCGCCTGGCCGTCCTGGTGGAGCGGGCGGTCGCGGCGGCGGACGCCACCGGGATGCCGCTCTTCGCCGCCTGGCGGGAGGTGGCGGTGCCGACCGGTACGCCGGCCGCCCGGGTCGCCGTCGGGCTGCGGGTGCTGCGTGAGCACGTCGTCGGCGGGTACCTGGTCGCCACCCGGGCGGCGGGGATGACCCCGCTGGAGGCGGTGCTCGTCGGCCCGGACGGCGAGACCCGCGCGCTGGCCTGCGGCTGGCCGCCGCCGTACCCCCCGACCGGGCCGCTGGTGCGGCGGCAGCTCTGGGCGGCGGCGGTGACCGACCGGCTGGTCGCGCCCGCGTACCAGGTGCTCACCGCGCGGGAGCGGGCCGAGCTGGTGGAGCTGCTGACCACGGCCGGCCGGCACCTGTCGGTGCCGAGCTGAGCGGGGCGGCCCGGTGGCGGTCCTCAGCCGGGGCCGGCCCGTGGCGCGCGGGGGCTCGTGTCGCCCCGGCGTCGAGACCGGAGCCGAGCGGGGTCGACCCGCCACCGTCCGTGGCGGGTGTGACGAACGCTCGCGTTTTCGCCCCCCGGCCGGGTGCGGCGCGCGGCGGCGGCGCAGACTGGGGGCGTGGGAGACGTGCTACGCCGTGGCGGTGCCGGTGGGGCGGGACCGCAGCTCGGTGACGTAGTCGTCCGGGGCGCCCGCCTTCTCGGCGGCGTTCGCGATCTCCGAGAGGTACCACGAGGTGGGCAGGCCGCCCTCGTACCCGTCGAAGACGTAGATCCAGGCGGTCACGTCGCCGTCCAGGGTCGAGACGCGCACCCGCAGCTTGCGGTACGTGCCGGCGGTCACCCCCTCGATCTCGTCGAGCTGGGCGGCGTCGTACGGGTGGATGTCGTAGAGGGCCACGAAGACCCGGTCGCCGGGGGACTCCACGACCGTGCTGACCGCGCCCTCCCAGCCGATCACGTCCTCGCCCGCGAAGGTGAGCCGCCAGCCTTCCAGCCAGCCGATGCCCACCATCGGCGAATGCGGACAGTAGGCACGCATTCGGGCGGGGTCCAGGTTTGAGCCGTAGGCGGCGTAATGACGCACGGCGATGACGATAGCCCGGCGGACGGGTGAGGGAGAATACGACGGTGCGTGTCGGACGCGATGGAGAGAAGAAAGTCACTGTGGGCACGAGCGAGGGGCGGACTCGGTGAGCCAGATCGTGATCATCGGCGGTGGACCGGCCGGGTACGAGGCGGCACTGGTCGCCGCGCAACTGTCCGCCGACGTCACGGTGGTGGAGGCCGACGGGGCGGGCGGTGCCTGCGTGCTCTCCGACTGCGTCCCGTCGAAGACCTTCATCGCCAGCTCACAGGTGGTCACCGGGTACCGGGACACGGACGCGTTCGGGGTCCTCTCCGACGGCCTGGAGGCGGTCACCGTCGACGCGACCGCGGTGCACGAGCGGGTCAAGCGGCTCGCCCTGGCGCAGTCCGCCGACATCCAGGCGAAGCTGGTGAAGGCCGGCGTCACCTTCGTCGCCGGTACGGCCCGGATCGGTGAGGACACGCTCGGTCACACCCACCGGGTCGTCGTGACCCCCGCCGACGGTAGCGGTGAGTACTCGATCGCCGCGTCGACCGTCCTGATCGCCACCGGCGCCACCCCCCGCCAGCTCCCCACCGCCGTCCCGGACGGCGAACGCATCCTGACCTGGCGTCAGGTGTACGACCTGCCCGAGCTGCCCGAGCACCTGGTCGTGGTCGGCTCCGGCGTCACCGGCGCCGAGTTCGCCAGCGCGTACCTCGCCATGGGGGTGGAGGTCACCCTGGTCTCCAGCCGGGACCGGGTGATGCCGCACGAGGACGCCGACGCGGCGATGGCCATCGAGCGGGTGTTCCGCTCCCGGGGGATGAGCATCCTCAACAACTCCCGTGCCGAGGCGGTCCGCCGCACCGACGACGGCGTCGAGGTCGAGCTCTCCGACGGCCGTAAGGTGACCGGCTCGCACGCGCTGATCGCGGTCGGGTCGATCCCCAACACCGCCGACCTGGGCCTGGCCGAGTACGGCATCGAGCTGGCCCGGGGCGGGTACGTCACCGTCGACCGGGTCTCCCGGACCAACGTCCCGGGCATCTACGCCGCCGGGGACTGCACCGGCGTGCTGCCGCTGGCCAGCGTCGCCGCCATGCAGGGCCGGATCGCGATGTGGCACGCGCTCGGCGAGGCGGTCCGGCCGCTGCGGCTGCGGACCGTCGCGGCGAACGTCTTCACCGACCCGGAACTGGCCACCGTGGGCGTCTCGCAGAACGAGGTGGACGCCGGGACCATCCCGGCCCGCCCGGTGATGCTGCCGCTGGCCGGCAACGCCCGCGCCAAGATGGACGAGGTCTCCGACGGCTTCGTGAAACTGTTCTGCCGCCCGGCCAGCGGGCAGGTCATCGGCGGGGTGGTGGTGGCCCCGAAGGCCAGCGAGCTGATCCTGCCGATCACCATGGCGGTGGAGAACAACCTCACCGTCAACGAGCTGGCCCAGACGATCACCATCTACCCGTCGCTGTCCGGCTCCGTCACCGAGGCCGCCCGCCAGCTCATGCTGCACGAGCTGGAGTGACCCCCGGGTGGTCCCGGCCGGTCGGGCGGCGGCCAGGGCCAGGCTGCCGAGGACGACCGCCTCGACCACGATGAGCAGCCGCTCGACCAGGCCGAGCAGGGCCCGGTCGGCCAGGTAGGCGGAGCCCACCATGGTCGCCGCGAGGGTCAGGCTGACCAGCGCCAGGGCGCGGACCCACCGGCCGGTCGCCGCCGGTAGCCGGTCGGCGAGCAGCCAGCCGGCCACCGGCAGCGCCAAAAACGCCGCCACCGAGGCGTACCGGTGCACGTAGGCGGCGGTGTCCATGGGCAGCCCCGGCGCGTTCGTCGGCACCGCCGCCGCGACCAGGAGCCCGCCCACCCAGACGGTCAGCAGCACCCGCGCGATCCGGTACCCGGGCCGGGGCAGCGCGGGGAACAGGACGGCGCTGGCCCCGGCGAGCACCACCATCGCCACGTCGATCGCGCCGCCCCGGTCGGAGACGGCGAAGTCGCTGATGGTCGCCGTCCACGGGTCCAACCCGTCGGCGGCGTCGAGGTGCCCGACCACGGTGAGCACCCCCGCCAGGGCGATCCCACCGAGCGCCAGCAGCCCGCCGTACCGGTTCGCACGCATACGACCAGCCTGTCGTCGGCAGCCGCCCGGGGGATCCGGGACGGACACCGAGATCGGTGGCCGCGAAGACCGGGGCCCGATCGGGGAAGACCCCTACCGGCCGGCGTCGTCTCCCGGCCCGGCCGGCTGCCCGGCGGGCACCACCGGCGGTCGCCGGGGCGCCCCGCCGTCGCGGGGACCGAGCAGGGTGAGCGCCCAGCCGGCCGCCGCGAACCCGAGCGCCGCCACCCCGGCGACCACGGCGAGCCGCCAGGCCGAGCCGGCCAGCGCCATCCCGCCGAGGTGCCCGACGAGCGCGCCGTACGACGCCCAGGCCAGCGCCGCCGCCGCGTCCCACCCCAGGAACAGCCGGTACGGGTACCGGCTGCGGCCGGCGGAGAAGCAGGCCGCCATCCGGCCGCCCGGGACGAACCGGCACAGCAGGATCACCAGCGGTCCCGGTTGGCGCAGCCGGTGCAGCACCCGGCCGGCGACCCGACGGGCCCGTCCGGGTACGGCGGGGCCGGGCGGCCGGCGGTCGGGGGCGATCCGGCCGAGCAGGTAGCACGCGACATCGCCGACGAAGACCCCGAGCGCGCCGACCGCGATCGTCACCGGCAGGCTGAGCGTGCCGTAGACGGTGAGCGCGCCGCTGCTGACCATGAGAAGTTGGGTCGGGACGACCGGGACGAACGCGTCGAGCGCCAACAGACCCAGCAGGACGAGGTACGCCCAGAGCGGGGACGTGACGTCAACAGGCGCTTCGAGCATGGCCGCCACCTCGCCGGGTCCGGTCGGTCTGTCGGTGCGAGCCTGCCGGCGTGTCGACCGTCACCCGGGACGGCCCCGGCCCGTGGTGACCAGGGACACGCCCCCGCGAGGCGAAACGAGCGGCCGACGCGACCGGTGACGCCGGGTGCGCCCGCGCCACGGGGGTCGGCGGAACGGGGATCGGCGGCGTACCGTTGTCGGCGCGCGGCCGAGAGACGCCAGGTCCCCCGTTCCTGGCCGTCGGGGCCGCCCAGGCCGCCGGCAGGTCCCGTGCCGGCGGCCTGTCCAACCCTCGGCCGCCCCGCCGCCGCTGGCTGCTCAGGTCGCCACCGATGCCGGCTCCAGGGTGGCGTCGTCGGCCACCGGCTGGGAGAACTGGGCCTGGTACAGCCGGTGGTAGGCGCCCCGCGCGGCGAGCAGGTCCCGGTGGCTGCCCTGCTCGACGATCCGGCCCTGCTCCATCATCAGGATCAGGTCGGCGTCGCGGATCGTGGAGAGCCGGTGGGCGATGACGAAGCTCGTCCGGTCCGAGCGCAGCGCCGCCATCGCCCGCTGGAGCAGCACCTCCGTGCGGGTGTCCACCGAGCTGGTCGCCTCGTCCAGGATCAGCAGGGACGGCTCGGCCAGGAAGGCGCGGGCGATGGTGATGAGCTGCTTCTCCCCGGCGCTGACGTTGCTGCCCTCGGCGTCGATGACGGTGTCGTAGCCGTCCGGCAGGCTGCGCACGAACCGGTCCACGAAGGTGGCCCGCGTCGCCGCCATGATCTCCTCCTCGGTGGCGTCCGGCCGGCCGTACGCGATGTTCTCCCGGATGGTGCCGTTGAACAGCCAGGTGTCCTGGAGCACCATGCCGACCCGGCCCCGCAGGTCGTCGCGGCGCAGCGTGGTGACGTCCACCCCGTCGAGGGTGATCCGCCCGGCGTCCAGCTCGTAGAACCGCATGATCAGGTTGACCAGGGTGGTCTTGCCGGCGCCGGTCGGCCCGACGATGGCCACCGTGTGGCCCGGCTCGGCCACCAGCGACAGGTCCTCGATCAGCGGCGTGTCCGGCGCGTACCGGAAACTGACGTGCTCGAAGGCGACCCGGCCGCGCGGCCGGGTGACCCGGGCCGGCTCGGCCGGGTCCGGGGTCTGCTCGTCGGCGTCGAGCACCGCGAAGACCCGCTCCGCCGAGGCGACCCCGGACTGGAGCAGGTTCGCCATCGCGGCGACCTGGGTCAGCGGCTGGGTGAACTGCCGCGAGTACTGGATGAACGCCTGCACGTCACCGAGGCTCATCGTGCCGGAGGCGACCCGCAGGCCACCGACCACGGCGATCACCACGTAGCTGAGGTTCCCGATGAACATCATCGCCGGCATGATGATCCCGGAGATGAACTGCGCCCCGTAGCTGGCCCTGAACAGCTCCTCGTTCTTGGCGTGGAAGGCCGCCTCCACCTCCCGCTGCCGGCCGAAGACCTTGACCAGCTCGTGCCCGGTGAACGCCTCCTCGATCTGCGCGTTCAGCTCCCCGGTGTGCGTCCACTGGGCGATGAACTGCCGCTGCGACCGCTTGGCGATCTGCTGGGTGACCACCACCGACAGCGGTACGGCCACCAGCGCCACCCAGGCCAGCAGCGGCGAGATCACGAACATCATCACCACCACGCCGAGCACGGTGAGCAGCGAGGTGAGCAGTTGACTCAGCGTCTGCTGGAGGGTCTGCGAGATGTTGTCGATGTCGTTGGTGACCCGGCTGAGCAGCTCGCCCCGGGGCTGTCTGTCGAAGTAGGGCAGCGGCAGCCGGTTGATCTTGTCTTCCACGTCGGCGCGGAGTCGCCGGACGGTCCGCTGCACCACGCCGGTGAGCAGCCAGCCCTGCCACCACAGCAGCAGGCTCGCGACCAGGAACAGGGCCAGCGCCAGCAGCAGCACCCGGGCCAGCGCGGCGACGTCGATGCCCGTCCCGGGCACCACGTCCATCCGGGCCAGCATGTCGGCGAAGTTGTCGTTGCCGGCCGCGCGGGCCCCCTCGACGGCCTGCTCGGCGGTGCTCCCGGCGGGCAGTTGCCGCCCGATCACGCCGGTGAAGATGATGTCCGTGGCGTGCCCGAGGATCTTCGGCCCGATCACGCTCAGCGCGACGCTGACCACGGCCAGCGTGATCACCGCCACCAGGTGCAGCCGCTGCGGGCGCAGCCGCCCGAGCAGCCGGCGCGCGGACGGGCCGAAGTTCATCGACCGTTCGGCCGGCATCCCCGCGTTCATCCAGCCGCCGCCCCGGTGCCCGCCCCCGGGCGGCAGCCGCCTCGGTGTCGCGTCGGCGGCCTTCTGCTCCGGCACCCGCTGACCGCCGGGCTCCGGCTGCCCTGCGCCCTGCTCCGGCACCTGTCGGCCGTTCTGCTCCGGCCCTGGCTGCCCGCTCACGCCGGCACCTCCGTGGTCTGCTGGGACGCGACGATCTCGGCGTACGTGGGACAGTCCGCCAGCAGCTCCGCGTGCCGGCCGGTGCCGACCACGGCCCCGTCCTCCAGCACCACGATCTGGTCGGCGTCGACGATGGTGGAGACCCGCTGCGCCACGATCACCACGGCGGCGTCCGCGGTGACCGGCCGCAGGGCGGCCCGCAACCGGGCGTCGGTGCCGAGGTCGAGCGCGGAGAACGAGTCGTCGAAGAGGTAGATCTCGGGCTGACGGACCAGGGCACGGGCGATCGCCAGCCGTTGCCGCTGGCCGCCCGAGACGTTCGTGCCGCCCTGGGCGATCGGCGCGTCGAGGCCCTCCGGCAACGCCGCGACGAAGTCCCGCGCCTGGGCGATCTCCAGCGCCGCCCAGAGCTGCTCGTCGGTGGCGTCCGGGTTGCCGTACCGCAGGTTGCTGGCGATCGTGCCGCTGAACAGGTACGGCCGCTGCGGCACCAGCCCGATCCGGCGCCACAACTCGTCGGGCTCGAACTCCCGCACGTCGACCCCGTCCACCAGGATCGCGCCGGTGGTCACGTCGACCAGGCGGGGGACCAGCGAGAGCAGCGTGGACTTGCCGGCGCCGGTACTGCCGATGATCGCGGTGGTCTCGCCGGCCCGGACCCGGAACGAGACGCCGTGCAGCACCGGGGCCGCCGCCCCGGGATACTGGAACCGGACGTCACGCAACTCCAGCTCCGCCCGGGTGCCGACGGTACGGACCGGGCGCTTCGGCGGCTCCACCGACGGCTCGGTGTCCAGCACCTCGACGATGCGCTCGGCGCAGACCGCCGCCCGGGGCACCATCATCAACATGAAGGTGGCCATCATGACCGCCATCAGGATCTGCATCAGGTACTGGAGGAAGGCGGTGAGCGCGCCGACCTGGATCGCCCCGGCGTCGACCCGCTGCGCCCCGAACCAGAGCACCGCCACGCTGGAGACGTTCAGCACCAGCATCACGATCGGGAAGATCAGCGCCATCAGCCGCCCGGTCCGCAGGGCGGTGGCGGTCAGCTCGGCGTTGGCGACCGCGAACCGGTCGGTCTCGTACGGCTCCCGGACGAACGCCCGGACCACCCGGATGCCGGTGATCTGCTCCCGCAGCACCCGGTTCACGGTGTCGATCCGGGTCTGCATCAGGCGGAACCCGGGGACCATCCGGCGGATCACCGCACCGAGCGCGAGGGCGAGGACCGGCACGCTGACCAGCATCAGCCAGGAGAGGCCGACGTCCTCCCGCAGCGCCATCACCACCCCGCCGACGCTCATGATCGGCGCGGCGACCAGCATGGTGCAGCTCATCAGGACCAGCATCTGGACCTGCTGCACGTCGTTGGTGTTCCGGGTGATCAGCGACGGCGCGCCGAACTGGGCCACCTCCCGCGCGGAGAAGCGGTTGACCTGGCCGAAGACCGCCGCGCGGACGTCCCGGCCGAACCCCATCGCGGTCCGCGCGCCGAGCCGTACCGCGGCGATCGCGCAGACGATCTGGAGCAGGCTGACCAGCAGCATCCACCCGCCGGTGCGGACGATGTAGTCGGTGTCGCCCCGGGCCACGCCCAGGTCGATGATGTCGGCGTTGAGGCTGGGCAGGTAGAGCGACGCGATCGTGCCGACGAACTGGAAGAGCACCACCGCCGTCAACGTCCGGTGGTAGGGGCGCAGGCGGTCCCGCAGCAGCCGGATCAGCATCGGGCCCCCTCCTCGGTGACGTGTCCGGGTTGCCCGCCGTGCCCAGGGTGCTCGCCGGTGCCGATGACCTCGAGGAGGAACTCACGGACCACCGCGCCCCGGCCCGGGTCGCGGTCGGCCGAGGTCAGGGGGTGGGCCGTCGCGATGGCCGCGGTGACGGTGGCGAGCTTCTCCCGCCCGGCGTCGGTCAGCGCCAGCCGGACGCTGCGCCGGTCGGACTCGTCGCGCTGTCGGACGACCAGACCGTCCCGCTCCAGGGTGTCGATGATGCCGGTGAGCGTGGCCGGCCGGACGAAGCAGCGCTCGGCGACCACGCGGTGCGGCACCTCCGTGTGCTCGGCGATGGCGGTGAGCGCCCCCAGCCCGGCCTGGGTCAGGCCGTGCTCCTCGGCCAGGTAACGATTCCACCGCTGGGCGGTGACGTGGGCCGCGACCATGAGCAGTCGTTCGAGCGGCACGTCACCGAGGGTGACCAGATCCATGGCAGGCAGATTAGCCCCCTGACTGTCAGGGTCCAAACGAATTAACCCCGCCCCGCCCCTTCCTGGCCCCCGCCCCCGACCCCCCGCCCCGCGATCTTGCACTTGCGGGCCGCTGTTGGTCCCTTTCGCGGCTTGTGCCGGGGCGGCAAGTGCAAGATCGCCGGTGCGGTGCGGTGCGGTGCGGTGCGGTGCGGTGCGGGGGTGCGGGGTGGTTAGGGGGGTGGGGGGTTGGTGGGGGTGGCGTAGGTGCGCATGACGGTGGTCACCTCGCGGAGGAAGGCGGTGGTGGCGGCGGCCTGGTCGGGGGTGAGGCGGTCGACGGCCTGTTCGATCCCGGTGAGCATCGGGCTCAGCGCCTCGACGACCTGGGTGAAGGCGTGGTCGGTGACCTGGAGGGCGACCCGGCGCCGGTCGCCGGGGTGCGGGGTGCGCTCGACGTGCCCGGCCTGGACGAGGCGGTCGACCAGGGTGGTCGCCGAGGCGGAACGGATGCCGAGGCGGTTGCCGAGTTCGACCGGGCCGAGCGGATCGGGGCTGGCGACCAGGTGGTCGATGGCGGCGGCGTCGGTCGGCCCGATGCCGAGCCGCCGGGCGAGGGCCGCCCGGATGTCGCCGGACGCCCGGATCACCTCGCGCAGCGCCCGCGCCGTCTCGCTCCGGCCGGGGCTCTCCCGTGGTCCCGACCGCCGGGGCTCCCCGCCGGGCTCCGGCGGGGTCGGCTCCCTGGCCGGCTCCGGTGGGGGTGGATTCTCGCCCGGACCCGGTCGGTGTGTCGACGTTGACCGCGCGGCTGCCATGGGGAGAAGCTAGCAGCTCAGGTAGCTAGATAATCTAGCGATCAAGGAGGCGGCGATGCGGTCTCAGGGACGTGCGCGCTGGTTCGGCCTGCTGGCGCTCAGCCTCGGCGTCGCGACGATCATCGTGGACGCGACCATCGTCAACGTCGCGGTGCCGGCGATCATCCGGGACCTCGGCATCACCTCCAGCGAGGCCCAGTGGGTGCAGGAGGCGTACACCCTGGTTTTTGCGGCGTTGCTGCTGGTGGCCGGCCGGTTCGCCGACCGGGCCGGGCGTCGCCGGATGTTCGTCACCGGGGTGGTGGTCTTCGTCGCGGCCAGCGTCCTGGCCGCGGTCGCCGGCTCGGGGGAGGCGCTGATCGGCGCCCGGGTGCTCCAGGGGCTCGGCGGCGCGATGATGCTGCCCACCTCGCTGTCGCTGCTCAACGCCACCTTCACCGGGCGGGAGAAGAGCATCGCGTTCGCCGTCTGGGGGGCCACCATCGGCGGTGCCGCCGCGCTCGGGCCGCTGCTCGGCGGCTGGCTCACCACCGAGTACTCCTGGCGGTGGGCGTTCGGGATCAACGTCCCGGTCGGCGCGGTCATCGTCGGGGCCACCCTCGCCCTGGTCGCCGAGTCCCGCGACGACCGGGTCGAGCGGGGCGTCGACTGGCTCGGCGCGCTGCTGTCCGTGGTCGGCATGACCGGGGTGGTCTTCGCCCTGATCGAGGGGCGCACCTACGGCTGGTGGTGGCGCGAACAGCCGGTCGACCTCCTCGGGCTGGACTGGACGGCCGCCGTCTCGCCGGTACCGGTCGCCGGTGGGCTGGGGCTGCTCGCCCTCGCCGTTCTCGTCCGCCACCAGATCCGGCGCAACCGGGCCGGCCGGCCCGCCCTGCTCGACCTCTCCCTGTTCGGCATCGGCTCGTTCCGCAACGGGATCACCGCGGCGGCGATCGTCAGCCTCGGCGAGTTCGGCCTGCTCTTCGCGCTGCCGCTGTGGTACCAGAACGTCCTCGGGTACAGCGCCTTCGGCACCGGGCTGGCGCTGCTGCCGCTCGCCGTGGGCAGTTTCCTCTCCAGCGGGCTCGGCGCGGCGCTCACCCGGCGCTGGGGTGCCGTCCGGGTGGTACGCCTGGGTGTCGCCGCCGAGCTGGTCGGGGTGGCCGGTCTCGGGCTGGTCGTCGCCCCGGACACCCCCTGGTGGGCGCCGGTCGGCCTGCTCTTCGTCTACGGCGTCGGCGTCGGCCTGGCCACCGCCCAGCTCACCGGGGTCTCGCTGCGGGAGGTGCCGGTCCGGCAGAGCGGGCAGGGCTCCGGGGTGCAGAGCACCGCCCGGCAGGTCGGCTCCGCGCTCGGCATCGCGGTGCTCGGTACCGTCCTCTTCGCCAGCCTGGGCGGCCTGCTCGGGGCCCGCCTCGCCGACCAGCCCGGCCTCGACCCCGCCCAGCGCGACCAGATCGTCACGGCGGTGAAGCAGAGCGCGGGCGCGGCCATCACCGGCCTCGCCGACGACCCCGCCACGGCGGCGATCGCCGCCGAGGCCCGCGCCGCCTTCTCCGACGCCACCCGGTACGCGGCCTTCGCCGCCGCCGCCTTCCTCCTGCTCGGCCTGGTGGCCTGCGCCCGGCTGCCCGTGGAGGTGGAGGCGGAGAAGGAAGGGCCCCCTGTTAACGCCTCCGGTCGAGAAGGGCACCCTTCTCACACCCCGGAGCAGGCGCCCGGCTCGGGGCGGGAGCGCACGCCGGAGCAGGCGCCCGGCTCGGCGCAGGAGGGTGCTCCGGCGCAGGAGGGTGCTCCGGAGCAGGGGCGGCTTCCGGGGCAGCGGCCGGCGGGGTCACCAACTGGTGGGTAGCGGCATCCCCTCGGTGTAGCCGGCCGTGCTCTGCACCCCGACCACCACCCGCTGGTGGAACTCGGTGAGGTTGCGTGCGCCCGCGTAGGTGAACGCGCTGCGTACCCCGGCGATGATCTCGTCGATCAGGTCCTCCACGCCGGGCCGGTGCGGGTCGAGGTACATCCGGGCCGAGGAGATGCCCTCCTCGAAGACCGCCTTGCGGGCCCGGTCGAACGGGCTGTCGTCGGCGGTCCGGGCGCTCACCGCCCGCGCCGAGGCCATCCCGAAGCTCTCCTTGTACCGCCGGCCGTCCTCGTCGGTGTAGAGGTCGCCGGGGGACTCGTACGTCCCGGCGAACCAGGAGCCGACCATCACGTTGGAGGCCCCGGCCGCCAGCGCCAGCGCCACGTCCCGGGGGTGCCGGACGCCCCCGTCGGCCCAGACGTGCCGGCCCAGCTCCCGGGCCGCCGCCGCGCAGTCGAGCACGGCGGAGAACTGCGGTCGGCCCACCCCGGTCATCATCCGGGTGGTGCACATCGCGCCCGGTCCGACACCCACCTTGACGATGTCGGCGCCCGCCTCGACCAGGTCGCGTACCCCCTCGGCGGTGACCACGTTGCCGGCCGCCACCGGGACGCCCGGGGCGACCGCGCGGACCGCCCGCAGCGCGGTGAGCATCCGCTGCTGGTGACCGTGCGCAGTGTCCACCACCAGCGTGTCCACCCCGGCCTCCAGCAGCGCCCGCGCCTTGCCGGTGACGTCCCCGTTGATCCCCACCGCCGCCGCGATCCGCAGCCGGTTGCGGTCGTCCACCGCCGGCCGGTACAGGGTGGCGCGCAGCGCCCCCTGCCGGGTCAGCACCCCGACCAGCCGGCCGTCGCCGTCCACCACCGGCGCGAGCCGGCGGCGGGCGGCGGAGAGCCGGTCGAAGCCGGTCCGCGGGTCCGCGTCCGCCGGGATGGTGTGCAGCTCGGTGGACATCACATGGCGTACCTGGGCGAAGCGGTCCACACCCTCGGTGTCCGCCTCGGTGACCACCCCGAGCGGCCGGCCGTCGTCGTCCACCACGACGACCGCCCCGTGGGCGCGCTTGGGCAGCAGGTGGATGGCGTCGCCGACGGTGTCGGTCGGGCCCAGGGTGATCGCGGTGTCGTGGACCAGGTGCCGCTGCTTGACCCAGGCGACGACGGTCGCCACCACGTCGATCGGGATGTCCTGCGGGATCACCGCGATCGCGCCGCGTCGGGCCACCGTCTCGGCCATCCGCCGCCCGGCCACCGCCGTCATGTTCGCCACCACGAGGGGGATCGTGGTGCCCGTGCCGTCGTTCGTGGCCAGGTCCACGTCGAGGCGGGAGCCCAGATCGGAGCGGGCCGGCGCCATGAAGACGTCGTTGTAGGTCAGGTCGTGCGCGGGGACCGTGCCATGAAGAAACCTCACCCGGCCATCATTCCCGCCCGCCGGGCCCCGCGCCCCCTGGTGTACCGGGAACCACTGGTTGCGGTGGTCACCCCGCCGCGTGGTCAGCCGAGCAGCAGGGCGACGGCGACCACGGTCATCACCAGGGCGATCACGCCGTCGAGCACCCGCCAGGCGGCGGTCCGGGCCAGCAGCGGGGCCAGCCGGTGCGCGCCCGCGCCGAGCGCGGTGAACCACACCCCGCTCGCGGTCATCGCCCCGGCCCCGAAGAACCACCGGTCCGGGTGCTGCTGGGCGATCCCGCCGAGCAGCAGCACGGTGTCCAGGTAGACGTGCGGGTTCAGGTACGTGAAGGCGAGGCAGGCCAGCAGGGTCGCCCGGAGCGTGGCCGGCGGGCGGTCGGCGGGGTCGAGCGCGTCGGGGCGTACCGCCCGGCGGATCGCCAGCGCCGCGTAGCAGAGCAGGAACGCCGCGCCGCCGTACCGGATCGCGGTGAGCAGGCCGGGCTGGGCGGTGACCGCCGTGCCGACGCCGGCGATGCCGGCACCGATCAGCAGGGCGTCGGAGGCCGCGCAGGTCAGCACGACCGGCAGCACGTGTTCGCGGCGCAGGCCCTGGCGCAGGACGAAGGCGTTCTGCGCGCCGATGGCGACGATCAGCGCGAGGGAGACGGTGAACCCGGCGACCGCCGAGGTGAACATGTCGGGTGTCGGCACACGCCGACGCTACGAGCGGCGCCCGACACCAGTCCAACTGAACTTTCTAACCCCGCATAAGCTGGGCTGATGGAAGGGCTGGACGCGACGCACCTGCGGACCCTGGCCGCCGTGGTGGGGGAGGGCAGCTTCGAGGGCGCCGCCCGGCTGCTGCACGTCACCCAGTCGGCGGTCAGCCAGCGGATCCGCGCCCTGGAGGCCGCCGTCGGGCAGGTCCTGGTCCGCCGGAGCCGGCCCTGCCGGGCCACCCCGGCCGGCGAGCCGCTGCTGCGCCTCGCCGGGCAACTGGTCCTGCTGGAACGGGAGGCGCTGGCCGAGGCGCGCGGGCCACTGTCGGGTACGCCCGGGTTCCGCTCCGGCGTGGGTACCGGAACCCGGGTGGCCGTGGTGGCCAACGCCGACTCCCTGGCCACCTGGTTCGTCCCGGCGCTGGCCCGGCTCCCGGCGGACCTGGCGGTCCGCTTCGACGTGCGGCAGGACGACCAGGACCACACCGCCGACCTGCTCCGCGACGGGACCGTGATGGCAGGGGTGACCGCCCAGCGGACGCCGGTGCAGGGCTGCCGGGTCCGCCGGCTGGGTGCCCTGCGGTACCGCGCCCTGGCCGCGCCCGCCCCGGCCGGCCGGTGGTTTCCCGACGGGATCACCGAGGAGGCGCTCGCGGCGGCTCCGGTGATCGTCTTCGACCGCCGGGACCGGGTGCAGCACCGGTTCATCCGGGCGGTGGCCGGCCGGGACCTCGACCCGCCGGTGCACTACGTCCCGTCGGTGCCCGCGTTCAGCGAGGCGATCCGGCTGGGCCTGGGCTGGGGCCTGGTGCCGGAGCAGCTCGCCCGCGCCGACGTGGCCGCCGGCCGGTGCGTGGACCTCGCCCCCGACCGGTTCGTCGACGTGCCGCTGTACTGGCAGCACTGGCGGCTGGACTCGCCCGTCCTGGCCGCCCTCACCGAGGCGGTCCGCGCCGCCGCCGCCGACGCCCTTCGCTGACGCGCCCCGCGCCGCCGCCGACGCCCTCCGCTGACCCGCCCCGCAGCGCCCCGCCGACCAGCCCCAGCAGCGCCCCGGGCCGTCGCGTCCGTCCCGGCGCCCGCCGTCCCTCACGCCCGCCTGATCGCGTCCGCCCCGCTCACGCCGCCAGCGCCCGCAGCGCCCGGCTGGCGTGGTGAGAAGGGTTCCCTTCTCTACCGGAGGCGTTAAGAAGGGGCCCTTCCTTACACCTACCTACGCGATGGTGCAGATGGTGGCGCCGGCGGTGAGTACCGCGCCCACCTCGGCGGCCAGCCCGTTGACCGTGCCGGCCTTGTGCGCGTACAGCGGCTGCTCCATCTTCATCGCCTCCAGCACCACCACCAGGTCGCCCTCGGTGACGATGTCCCCGTCGGCCACCGCGATCTTCACGATGGTGCCCTGCATCGGGGAGGTCAGCGTGTCGCCGCTGGCCCCGCTGGCCGCCTTGGCGGCGCCGCCCCGGCGGGCCGGCTTCTTCGCGACGGGCGCGGCGGCGGCCGTACCCGAGCCGAAGCCGGCGGGCAGGCTGACCTCCAGCCGCTTGCCGCCCACCTCCACCACGACGGTCTCCCGCTCGGTGGGGGCGTCGGCGGGGCCGGCGGCGGCGGTGAAGGGCTCGACGGTGTTGTCGAACTCGGTCTCGATCCACCGGGTGTGCACGGTGAACGGCGCGGCGGTGAACGCCGGGTCCCGGACCACCAGGCGGTGGAAGGGCAGCGCGGTGGCCATCCCCTCGACCACCATCTCGTCCAGCGCCCGGCGGGCCCGCTCCAGCGCCTCGGTCCGGGTCTCGCCGGTGATGATCACCTTCGCCAGCAGCGAGTCGAAGTTGCCGCCGATGACGTCCCCGGCGGAGATGCCGGTGTCCACCCGGACGCCGGGGCCGGTGGGCAGCCGCAGCGCGGTGACCGTGCCCGGGGCGGGCAGGAAGTTGCGGCCCGGGTCCTCGCCGTTGATCCGGAACTCGATGGAGTGCCCGCGCGGCGTCGGGTCCTCGGTGAACCGCAGCTTCTCCCCGTCGGCGATCCGGAACTGCTCGCGGACCAGGTCGATGCCGGCGGTCTCCTCGGTGACCGGGTGCTCCACCTGGAGTCGGGTGTTCACCTCCAGAAAGGAGATCGTCCCGTCCGCGCCGACCAGGTACTCCACCGTTCCCGCGCCGTGGTACCCGGCCTCCCGGCAGATCGCCTTCGCGCTGTCGTGGATCTGGGCCCGCTGGGCGTCGGTGAGGAACGGCGCCGGAGCCTCCTCGACCAGCTTCTGGTGCCGGCGCTGCAACGAGCAGTCCCGGGTGCCGACGACGATCACGTTGCCGTGCTGGTCGGCGAGGATCTGCGCCTCGACGTGGCGGGGCCGGTCCAGGTACCGCTCGACGAAGCACTCGCCCCGGCCGAACGCGGCCACCGCCTCCCGGGTGGCCGACTCGAACAGGTCCGGGATCTCGGTCATGGTCCGGGCCACCTTCAGCCCGCGCCCACCGCCACCGAAGGCGGCCTTGATGGCGACCGGCAGGCCGTGCTCGGCGGCGAAGGCCATCACCTCCTCCGGGCCGGCGACCGGGTCCGGGGTGCCCGGGACGAGGGGAGCGCCGGCCCGCTGGGCGATGTGCCGGGCGGTGACCTTGTCGCCGAGGTCGCGGATCGCCTGCGGGGTGGGGCCGATCCAGGTCAGCCCGGCGTCGAGCACCGCCTCGGCGAAGTCGGCGTTCTCGGCGAGGAAGCCGTACCCGGGGTGCACCGCGTCGGCGCCGGCCCGCGCCGCCACGTCCAGCAGCTTGTCGATCCGCAGGTACGTCTCGGTCGCGCTGTCCCCGCCGAGGGCGTACGCCTCGTCGGCGAGGGTGGCGTGCAGGGCGTCCCGGTCGGAGTCGGCGTAGACGGCGACGCTGCCCAGGCCGGCGTCACGGCAGGCCCGGACGACGCGGACGGCGATCTCGCCACGGTTGGCGATGAGTACCTTTCGCACGTGTGACTCCTCCCCCTGTCGTTGCCCGGGAGTGTATCGGCCGGCGCGGCCGGCCTAACGATCGCTCAGTGTGGCCTGCCGCACGTCACGAACCGGCCCGCCGAGCCGGACGCGAGGCGAAATAATCGGCTGTGACCAGGAGATTCGGGTGGGGTGCGGGCCGGCGGTGCGGTGTCGGGGCCGGCGGTCCGGGCGCGTGCGGAGGCTGTCTCCGCAGTCGGCCTCCGCAGTCGCTGCCGCTGCCGTTGCGGGCGTCGCCCCGCCCGGACGCCGCCCCGCCGGCCCGGACGAGGAGCCAGGATGATCGAGACGCACGGGTTGCGCAAGGCGTTCCGGTCCCGCGCGGGCCGGCGGACCACGACCGTCGACGCGGTACGCGGCGTGGACCTCGCGGTCGCCGAGGGTGAGATCTTCGGCTTCCTCGGCCCCAACGGCGCCGGCAAGACCACCACCCTGCGGATGCTCGCCACCCTGATCCAGCCCGACGGCGGCGAGGCGGTCCTCGCCGGCGCCGACCTGCGCCGGGCCCCGGGGGAGGTGCGCCGCCGGATCGGGTACGTCGCGCAGGGCGGCAGCACCTGGGACGAGTCCACCGCCCGCGAGGAACTGGTGCTCCAGGCCCGGATGTACGGCATCGGCAAGGCCGACGCGCAGGCCCGGACCGTCCGGGCCCTCGACTCCTTCCAGCTCAGCGAGTACGCCGACCGCAAGTGCCGGACCTACTCGGGTGGGCAGCGACGGCGGGTGGAGATCGCGCTCGGCATCATCCACGAGCCGAGGATCGTCTTCCTCGACGAGCCCACCACCGGGCTCGACCCGCAGAGCCGCGCGTACATGTGGGACGAGATCCGGCGGCTGCGCGCCGAGGGGATGACCGTCTTCATCACCACGCACTACCTGGAGGAGGCCGACGCGCTCTGCGACCGGATCGCGATCATCGACCACGGGGAGGTGGTCGTGGAGGGTACCCCCGCCGACCTGAAACGGGAGGTCTCCGGGGACGTCGTCCTCGTCGGGCTGGACACCCCCGCCGCCGTCGAGTCGGCCACCCGGCTGCTCGCCGACGAGCCGTACGTCCGCACGGTGGAGGCCGGCGAGGGCACCGGCCTGCGGCTCTCCGTCGACGAGGGGGCCACCGCCATCCCCCGGATCCTACGTCGGGTCGACGCCGCCGGGCTGGACCTGCGCTCCATCGGGCTGCACCGGCCCAGCCTCGACGACGTCTTCCTCACCAAGACCGGCCGCTCGCTGCGCGAGTCCTGACCGCACCCGGGAGTGACCATGAAACTCGCCCGCGACACCTGGCTGATCTTTCAACGGCAGATCCTGCTGCTGCTGCGCAACCCCGTCTGGGTCTTCGTCGGGGTCTTCCAGCCGGTGATGTACCTGCTGCTCTTCGCCCCGCTGCTCAAGGCGGCGCTGAACGCGCCCAGCCAGGCCGCCGCGTACAAGATCTTCGTACCGGGTCTGTTGGTGCTGCTGGCCATCTTCGGCGGACTCTTCCAGGGCTTCGGCCTCATCGCCGAACTGCGTGCCGGGGTCATCGAACGGTCCCGGGTCACCCCGATCAGCCGGTTCGCCCTGCTGCTCGGCCGCTCCCTGCGCGACGTGGTGTCGCTGATCGTCCAGGCGGTCATCATCACCCTGCTGGCGCTCGCCTTCGACCTGCGCGTCCTCCTCGGCGACCTGCTGCTGGCGTACCTGATGCTGGCCCTGATCGCGCTGATGACCTCGGCCGTCTCCTACGGCGTCGCGCTCAAGGTGAAGAGCGAGGACGCCCTCGCCCCGCTGATGAACACCATCGCCCAGCCCCTGCTGCTGCTCTCCGGCATCCTGCTGCCGCTGGCCCTGGCCCCCGGCTGGTTGCAGGCGGTGGCCCGGTGGAACCCGTTCTCCTGGGCGGTGGACGGCACCCGGGCCCTCTTCGCCGGCAACCTCGGCGACGACAAGGTCTGGCAGGGGCTCGGCATCATCGCCGTGCTCGCCGTCGCCGCCGTCGTCTGGGCCGCCCGCCAGTTCGCCCGCAGCGTCCGCTGATGCTGTAAGGAGGGGCCCCTTGTTAACGCATTCGGTAGAGCAGGGGCCCCTTCTTAACACCACGCTGGGCAGCGCAGCCCGCCGAGCGGGGGACCGGGTGAGGGGAGGGGTCAGCGGACGCGGGCCAGGGTCAGGCCGTCCGCCACCGGCAGCATCACCGCGTCCACCCGTACGTCGGCGAGCACGTCGTCGTTGAACGCGGCGATGGCCCGGTCCGCCTCGTCCTGCGGGGCCAGGACCCGGCCACCCCGCAGGACGTTGTCCACCGCAATCAGGCCACCCGGCCGCATCCGGGGCACCAGCTCCGCCCAGTAGATCGGGTAGCCGGTCTTGTCCGCGTCCACGAAGGCCAGGTCCAGGTATCGCTCCTGGGGCAGCTCCCGCAGCGTGTCGCCGGCCGGGCCGATGCGCAGCTCGATCCGGTCGTCCACGCCGGCCCGCGCCCAGTACCGCCGGGCGATGCTCGTGTACTCCTGGGAGATGTCGAAGCAGGTCAACCGCCCGTCCTCGGCCAGGCCCCGGGCGATCGCCAGGGACGACAGCCCGGTGAAGGTGCCCACCTCCACCGCCTGCCGCGCACCGACCAGCCGGGTGAGGAAGGTCAGCAGCGCGGCCTGCTCCGGCGCGACCTGCATCCGCGCCTGCCCCGGCAGCACCGCCTGGGTCTCCTCGGCCAGGTCCCGCATGATCTCGTCCGGCGGTGACCCGTGTGCCACGAGGTAGGCGTGCAGGTCGTCGGTGAGCGGCAGCGACTTGGTGGTCATGACTGGACGTTAGACCAGCGGCTGCACCGATTGGCCGCCCGGCGCGACCTTCGTCCACAAATCGACGATCCGCAGGTCCAGGTCGGCGAGGAGGCGGCGCAGCAGGGGCAGCGAGAGCCCCACGACGGTGCTCGGATCGCCCTCGATCCGCTCGACGAACGGGCCACCGATCCCGTCGATGGTAAACGCCCCCGCTACCGCCAACGGCTCACCCGTCCCGACGTACGCGGCGATTTCGTCGTCACCGATCGACGCGAAGTGCACCACCGTCGAGGCCACCGCCGCAGCCTGCCGCCCGTCGGTGACGTCGACCAGGCAGTGCCCGGTGTGCAGCACCCCGCTGCGCCCCCGCATCCGTTCCCACCGGCGGACCGCGTCCGCCGCGTCGTCCGGCTTGCCGAGAACATCCCCGTCGAAGGCCAGCACCGAGTCGCACCCGAGCACCAGCGTGCGCTCACCGTCGCCCGGCCGCAGCCGCCCGAGCACCGCCGCCGCCTTGCGCCGGGCCAACTCCAGGCAGAGGTCCTCCGCCCGCTCGTGCGTCACCTGGGATTCGTCGACCCCACTGACCAGCACGTCGGGTTCGACCCCGGCGGCCTGGAGGAGCTTGCGGCGGGCAGGGCTCGCCGAGGCGAGCACGAGACGGATCGGCGTCGTGTTCGGCACGCCGCCGAACCTACCTGCTGATCCGGGGCGGCGGGTCGTCGCCACGACGGCGACGACGATTCATGTACATCCACACCCCGCCCGCCGCGACCAGCACCCCGAGCGTGGCCAGCCCTCGCGCCGTCGACCCACCGCCGCCGTCCGGCCCCGCCGCCGCCGACCCGCCCGGCCCGACCGCCGTCGGGGTCGGCCCCGCACCGGCCGTCGGCTGCGCCGTCGACGGCACCGACCCTAGCGGGGGTACGTCCGCAGTCAGCGCCGCCACCAGGTCGATCACCCCGTGGCCGTACTGGTCGTCCCGACCCGGCGGCCCCTTGTCCACGGCGGTCGCGGTCAACCGGTGTACGACCTCGCTCGCCGGCAGCGACGGATACTTCGCCCGGATCAACGCCACCGCCCCCGCCACGATCGCCGTGGCATCGGATGTGCCGGTGCCCCTGCGGTACTTCCCGCCCGATGAGGTGCTGTAGATGTCGACGGCAGGCGCGACGACATCAACCTCTGGTCCCGTTACGGAAATAGCGGCATGATTCCCGTCTCGATCAATGCCGCCTACGACAATTACTTCTTGCTGTGCGGCTGCAAAACTGATATGAGGATCGCGTGGTTGATTGCCCACGGCGGCGACGATGACGATATCAGCGCTCGTAGCGGCTTTAACGGCCTCTTGGAGTTCAGTTGTGCTGGCGGCCACGGAGGAGATGCTAATTATGTCAGCGCCTTTTCTGGTGGCCTGCAGAATCGCGGCAGCGAGGTCTTTGCTATCGCCTGTTGCGTTGGTGACCCTTGTTCGGATTGGCAAGATCTTGGCCATGGGTGCCACGCCTAGCGCTCCACGGGCTGCGCCTTGGCCGGTAGCTGCGATCAGGCCAGCCATTCCTGTTCCGTGGCTATCCTGATCGCTCTGGCCGTCGCCGCTGCCGCCGGGGACGATATCGGCTCCAGGGAGTAGGTTATTGCGTAGGTCGGGGTGTGGATCGACGCCGGTGTCGGGAACTGCGACGATCACACCCTGCCCTCGACTTATGCCGTGTGCCTCGTTGGAGTTCAGATATTGCAGGTGCCACTGATCGCCCCGAATCTGGTCAACGCCGGCGGGACTTGGTGCAGCTTGCCCGACGGCGGCGGGAAATGTTGCCCCCAGCAGGGAAAGCGCGAGAACTTGAGCGGTGCGGATTCTCACCGGTTAAGGCCGATAGCTGGACCGGGGTCGATTGGGCCTTCCTCGTCGGGCGGGCGAACGACGGGTGCGACTCCTTGCTCTGTCTCCCACGGGTGATCTGGGTCCCAGCGCCGCGACTCGGTGCCATCAGGTTCGTGTCGCTCTCGTCGGCCAGGCAGGCCACCGGCAGGAGGCATGCCGTGGCCGGCGCTGAACTGCGAGCTACGGCCGAGGCCGGGACGGGAGCCGGCACCGCCCGTTGGCGCGGTTCCTGCTCCCCCACCGCCGATCACGCCGCCAATCGGGTTGACCCGCCTCGGCGGAACAGCGCTGGCGGCCGGCTGCCCGAGTCCCATCCCGGGAACACCACCGATGAGCCCACCTGGCGGCATCGCCCTTGGGGTGCTAGGTGGTACGGCATGGGGTGCACCGTTGACATTTCCGCCAATCGGTCTTCCAACCGTTCCCGGCTGAGAAGTTCCGCCGCGCCCGGATATGGCACTAGGTGGCATGGTCGGCGGTAGCCCGATTGTTGGGCCGGGGGGCGCCGGGGGCGAGGGCGTTGCGGCGAGGGGCGGGGTGGTCGGGGGCGGCGCTAATCCGCCCCCGACCCCCCCAAGCACAGGCCCTGTACCAGGCGACGGGGTGGGCGTGCCAGAAGCCGGGCCGCCCAACACAGGTCCGGCTGCAGGTGCGGTGGGCATTGTCACTGGTCGGGTAGTCGTCGACGGACTCTTGATCTGTCCACTGCCTCCAACAGTTTTTACGGGCACGGGAACAATTGGTGGGATGATTGGTGCGATGCCAGGTGTGTAGACATCGGAATTTGCTTGATCCGCGCCTGGATTTTTTCTTGGCGGAGGTGGGGGCTTTTGGAGCATTACTTGGGCGTGTTGGAGTTCGCCGCTGAGGCCGTACATGATGGTGCGTGCCTGTGCGTCGAGCCGGGTCAGGTCGGCGTCGGTGACCGGTGGGCGCTCGGGTAGGCGACTTCCGGCCACTGCCTTGGGGTCGGCGACGATCTCCTCGTACGCCTGCTTCTGTCGGCTCTTGGTGACGTACTCGTCGTAGACCTTTCGCAGTTCACCCCGGCTGCTGGCGATGGCGTGGGTGGCGGCGGAGAGCGCGCTGTAGTTGGCGGCTGCCGCGTCATGCGTCCGCTGTACCCGCTCGATCAGTTGGTCCAGTTCGCCGAGGTACGCGCGGGCGGCGGAGTTGGTCTCCGGCGGCCATGCCTCGGCCAGGCCGCGTCGGTACTCCTGGAGCCGGGACAGGTGCATCTTGGCCAGGTCGCAGACCTTGCCCCAGCCGGCCACCTGCCGCCACTGGTTGGTGGTGTCCTGGTCCTGGAGGCAGGCCCACATGCTGGGCACGTTCATCAGGTGCCAGTCGGTGAGGCCGGAGGTCCGGCCGCTGCCGCGTTCGATCATGGCAGCACCACCGGCCCGGCGTTGTCGGGCCCGGTCGGATCGACCAGCCGGGGCGCGACGACCGGCAACCCGGCGGCCTGTGTGCCGGCGAGCGCCTGCTCCACATCGGTCACCCGGGCGGCGGAGAAGGCGTCGGACTCCTGGTACGCCCCGGCGACCCGGCCGGCGGCCTGGGCGAGCCGGCCGGTGTGCCCGCCGACGGCGTAGACCATGTCGGTGGTCGCCTGCTGGGTCTCGTGGTGCGCCTGGAGAAAGTGGACCAACTCGATGAAGGCGTCACACGGGTTGGGCAGCTGCGCCTGCATGTCGTCGGCGATGTACGACAGGTGCGGCGCGTAGTGCCGCTGCACCTCGGCTTCGAGTTTCGCCGCGAAATCCCGGAGCTGACGGATGTCGGCCTCGATGCCACCGTAGCCGCGCAACCAGGATGCTGGGCGGTCCTCCTCGGGGATCATCGACCCCTCCCTACCTGTCACGGCACCGTCTCCCTGAGTGAGGTTAGCCGGTGAGGTGAGGCCCTGGCAGCCCCGTACCGTCGTGGGTCAGCGGGGCAGGCCGGAGGCGCGCCAGGCGCCCGGCCCGGCAACGGTGCCCGGGTGCGGGGGCCGGCCGCTGCGTGCCCACGCGGACGGGGCCGGCCGGTCGGGAGCGGCGGCCGGGTGCGACCGGGCCGCGAGCACGCCCACGAGGGCGGCCGTCTCCTCGGCGCTGGGTGTGCCCCGGACGACCCGGAACAGCGGTTCTTCGGCAGCCATGGCCTCAGGGTACGCGCCGACGCACGTCCTTTCCCGCACAGTGGCGTGCCGGCGGTGTGAGCGTCACAGCCGCCGGGTACCGTCTCTGGCGATGTCTGACGCGCAGCCCCAACTCGTCGCCAACCGATACCGGCTGATATCGCCGCTCGGCCAGGGCGGCATGGGTCGGGTGTGGAAGGCGCGCGACGAGGTGCTGCACCGGGACGTGGCGATCAAGGAGTTGGTGCCGCCGCCCGGCCTGACCGACGACGAGCGGCGCGAGATGCGGGAGCGCTCGTTGCGCGAGGCGCGGGCCATCGCCCGCCTCAACAACGTGAACGTGGTCCGGATCTTCGACGTGCTGCGCACCGACGGTGACCCGTGGATCGTCATGGAGTACGTCGCCTCGAAGTCGTTGCAGGACACCATCGCCGAGGACGGTCCGGTGACACCGGCCCGCGCGGTGGAGATCGGGCTGGGCGTGCTCGGGGCGTTGAAGGCGGCGCACCGGGCCGGCGTGATGCACCGGGACGTCAAGCCCGGCAACGTGCTGCTCGGCACCGACGGCCGGGTGGTGCTGACCGACTTCGGGCTGGCCACCATCCCGGGCGACCCGAACGTGACCCGCACCGGCATGGTGCTCGGCTCCCCGGCGTACATCTCGCCGGAGCGTGCCCGCGACGGCACGACCGGGCCGGAGGCCGACCTCTGGTCGCTGGGCGCGACGCTCTACGCCGCCGTCGAGGGCAAGTCGCCGTACGCGCGGCCGTCGGCGATCGCCACCCTCGCGGCGCTGGCCACCGAGCCCATGCCGCCGCCGAAGAACGCCGGCCCGCTCAAGGCGGTGCTGAACGGCCTGCTCCGCAAGGATCCGGCGGAGCGGATCGACGCCGACGTCGCCGAACGACTGCTGCGCCGAGCCGGCGGGAAGCGTACGCGGACGATTCCCCTGCTCGACGGCGTGCGCCGGCCGGGGCCGAACGGTCCGCGCGAGCCGCGCCCGCTGGTGGTCCCGGCGCCGCGTCCGGCGGAGCCGCAGACCGGTGGCCAGTCGACCCCGCCCGCGCCCCGGTCGGCGGCAGCAGCCGCTGCCGGCGCTGCTGCCGCGGCGGCTGCCGACGCCACCGCGAAGGCGCCGACGACGAAGGTACCGTCGCCGGGTGGGCCGGCCGACGCGGACGCCACGACGAAGGTTCCGTCCGGCGAGGACGCCACCCGTACGATCTCGTCCGCCGACGCGACCACGAAGGTGCCGCCACCGGGGGAGACGGCCCCCGAGAGTGCCGACTCGGGTGGTTCCGACGCGGCACCGACCGCCAAGGTGGACGTGCCGAAGCCCGCCCCGGCGGCCTCCGGGGCCCCGCCGGCAGCGACTGGCCCGGCCGATGACGCGGCCCAGCCCCCGCCGGCCAACCCGACCGCGGTGCTGCCCGCAACGGCGGCTGCGTCGACCGGGCGGGCCACGGTGCCCGGCGGCACGGTGACGAAGTCCGGCCAGCAGCGGCGGAACCTGCTGATCGGGGCCGTGGTGGTGCTCCTGCTGCTCGGCCTCGCCGTGGTGGTGCCGCTGTTGACCTCCGGAGACTCCGAGAAGGAGCCGGGGGAGCAGGCCGGCGCCACCAGCACCGTCCCGAGCGGGTCGCCGTCCGAGCCGGCGGCACCCGCGCCGACCAGCGCCGCGCCGAGTCCGACTCCGAGCGCGTCGCCGAGCCCGACCCCGAGCGGTTCCGCGCAGCCCGGCCTGCCCGCCGGGTGGAAGCTCCACCGGGACCCGGCCGGCTTCTCCCTGCCGCTGCCGGAGAACTGGCGCCGCCGCAGCATCGATCGCAGCACGGTCGTCTTCACCGAGCCCGGTGGGGTCGGTGAGCTGCTCATCCAGTGGACCAACACCCCGAAGCGGGACGCCGAGGCGGACTGGCGCGAGCAGGAGCCGAACCGGAAGGACTACGTCAGCAACTACGAGTACATCGACATTCGCTCGTGTGACGGATTCTGGAAGACGTGCGCGGACTGGGAGTGGCGGGAGACCCGCGACGACACCCGCATCCGGGTCCGTAACCGGGGTTTTGTGACGGCGAGCAACCGGGGGTACGCGATGCGCTGGGAGGTCGCCGACCGGGAGTGGTCGGCGAGACTGCCCGAGTTCGACCGGATCGCCGAGGGGTTCGTGCCGGACCGGCAGGACTGAGCCGGCGGCCCCGGTCGGCCACATCGCTCCGGGATTCCCACACCGCGCGGGCCGATCTGCATGGACGGGTCACCAACTGGGTATCTCACCTTCGACGATGAAGGGGAGGTGCTACCGATGAGGTACCGACACCGAGCCGGTAAGCCGTGTGTGGCGCTGTGGGGCCTGATGGCGGTGTTGCTGATCGCCGCCGGGCTGCCGACGATGGTGGCGCTGCTCAGCGCCGTGACCGTGACCGTCCTCGTCCTCGCCGGATGGCTGATGGTGCGCCGTGGCGTCCCGGTCCGTCGTCCGTCGACCGCTGCGGCCGTACCCCGCCGCCGCGCCTGACCCGCTCGCTGCCGCCCCAGCTTCGTCGGCCCGCCGGGCAGACGAGGGTACGTGGGCAGGGTGACCCGCACCGGTACGTGCGGGCCCCGGCGGCAGTCGTTCGGGGCGCCGGAGGTGGACGCAGTGGCCGCCCGCACCAGGCGGACCGTTGCCCTGGTATTCGCTCACGCCCGCCAGCGGCTGTTACGGCGCAGCAGTGCGGCCACGTCGACGCGGTCGTTGCCGAGCAGGATGGCCCGTGCGTCCAGGTAACGCGGGCAGGGCCAGCGGAGCCGGCAGACGGGGCAGAGGCTGATCCGGAGCAACCGCCACAGCGGCGGCGGTTGGTGCCGGTCGGCGAGGAGCAGTGCGCGGTCCCGTTCCAATCGGACACCTCCACCAGGCGTGTGGGGACGCGCGGCGGCCCGCCGGGTACGGGGGAGACGCGGGCCGCCGCGCGGGGGGAACCGACTCCGCCAGGCTGCGGACCAGGGAAATCGGCCATGCACAACCTTATGCATATGCCTGGTCGCTAGGCAAGCCTTGTGCCTCCTGATGCATTCTGAAGCTTGTGGCTCCCCGTCGCGCGTGATCGAATGGCCGCGCGGACCAGGGAGTACAGATGCCTACCTCAAAAACCCAGAAGATCATCGATGAGCTGACCGAGAAAATTGAATCCGGTGAGTTGCGGCCCGGCGACCGACTGCCGAGCACGGCGGAGTTGCGTGCCCAGTACGGCGTCTCGATCACGGTGGTGCGCGGGGCCATCAACTGGCTCAAGGCCAAGGGCATGGTCGAAGGCATGTCCGGCGTGGGGGTGTTCGTGGCGGAGGCGCCGGAGCGGTAGCGCCGCTGCGGGCGATGGATGCGCCCGATGGATGCGCCGACGGCGCGTACCCGATGAGACGCGGCACGGCCGGGCGGGCCGTGGGGACGGCGCGCCCGGCCGGGGCCTGCGGGGTTTGCTACGTGTTGTTGGCGAGGGCGATGAGCCGGGTGCGGTCGCCGTTCCAGTGGTTGCGGTCGACGCCGCCGCTGATCCCGGAGACGCTGCCCGAGTCGGTGTACTGCCAGAAGCTCCAGAACGGGGCCCCGGCCGGCAGCGCGCCCGGGGTGCTGGACCAGCGGGCCAGCCAGAGCGGGTGGTTGGCCCACGGGCCGCTCCAGCTACCGGTGCACTGGTTCCACCAGCTCGTGGTGGTGTAGATGACCGCGTACCGGCCGGTGCGGGAGCGGTAGGTGTTGAGGAAGTCCTGGATCCAGTTGCGCATCGCGGTGGTGCTCAGGCCGTAGCAGTAGCCACCGGCGTACGGGTTGGCCTCGACGTCGAGGGCCGCCGGCAGGGTCCGGCTGTCCGCCGACCAGGCGCCACCGTTGCTGGCCAGGTAGTTGGCCTGGACCGCGCCGGAGGAGATGTTGGGCCGGGCGAAGTGGTACGCCCCCCGGATCACCCCGGCGTTGTAGGCGTTGACGTAGTTGGCGTTGAAGTTGGGGTCCTTGTAGCTCGTCCCCTCGGTGGCCTTGATGAAGGCGAACTGGACGCCCGAGTTGCGGACGCTGGTCCAGTTGATGCTCCCCTGCCAGTGGGAGACGTCGATGCCGGGGGTGGTGGCCGCTGCCGCCGGGCCGCTGGTGGCGACGAGCGTGACGGCGGCGGTGGCGAGCGCGGCGAGGCCGGCGGCGAGCAGCCGACGCAGCGGTGATCTGGTACGGAGCATGGTTCCTCCCCAGGAGCGCCTGTGATAGACGTCCATCTTTGGAGATAACTTTGCTCCGGTGCAAGACCAGAAAAGGAAAATTTCATCGACAGATCTGTATCACCACCCCTCGTCTGAGCTGGGGATCAGCGCAGCGTGTCCGGACCGACACGCCGGTGCAACGCTCGGTGACGCGCGACTGAGCGACCCAGGGCCGGCCGGTAAGCTCGCGGGCCATGCCCCTGATCGACGGCCTCACCTCCCTCTGGGACCGGCTGCTCAGCGCCCAGCCCGATCCGCCGCCACTGCTCGTGCTGCTGACCGCCGCCGGGGCGCTGGTGGTGGTCGCCACCCAGGTGCCGTGGCGGATCGCCCGTAACGTCGTCACCATCGCCCACGAGGGCGGGCACGCCTTGGCCGCCCTGCTCACCGGCCGCAAGCTGCACGGCATCCGGCTGCACTCGGACACCTCGGGGCTGACCCTCTCCGCCGGCCGACCGAGCGGGCCGGGCATGATCCTCACCCTGGTCGCCGGGTACGTGGCACCGTCCCTGGTCGGGCTCGCCGGTGCCGGGCTGCTCGGCGGGAACCGGATCACCCTGCTGCTCTGGGTGGCCGTGGCGCTCCTGCTGGCCATGCTGCTGCTGGTACGCAACGTGTTCGGCGTCCTGTCCCTCCTGGTCACCGGCGGGGTGGTGCTCGCCGTCTCCTGGTACGCCTCGCCGCAGGTGCAGGCCGCGTTCGCCTGGACCGGGGTGTGGTTCCTGCTGCTCGGCGGGGTACGACCGGTCTTCGAGTTGCAGCGGATGCGGTCCCGGGGGCGGATGCCGGAGTCCGACGCCGACCAGTTGGCCCGGCTGACCCCGTTCCCGCCGCTGTTCTGGGTGGGGCTCTTCGTGCTGGTCAACCTGCTGGCGCTGGTCGTCGGGGCGGCGTTGCTGGCGGGCCCCTTCGTCACCGCCTCCGGGCTGCTCGGCTGACCCGCCGCCGGCACGACCGTGCCGGCTTCGTGCGGCGAAGCGCACCCTGCCGGATTCGTGCGGCGGGGCGGCAACCGGCACCCCGGTACCGTGCGTGTCACCTGCGACCGGACACGGGGAGGTGGCGGGTGCCGGACGTCGAGGAGTTCGACGAGTTCTACCGGGGTAGCAGGCAACGGCTGCTCGGCTTCGTCTACGCGCTCACGGGAAATCTCTCCGAGGCCCAGGACGCGGTGCAGGAGGCGTACATCCGGGCGTGGCAGCGTTGGTCCACGGTGGGCGGGTACGACGACCCGGAGGCCTGGACCCGGGTGGTCGCCGCGCGGATCGCGGTGAGCCGCTGGCGCAGCCTGCGCAGCCGGGCCCGCGCGTACCTGCGCCACGGCCCCACCGACCCGGTTCCCCCGCCCAGTACCGACACGGTGGCGGTGGTCACCGCGTTGCGTCAGTTGCCCGAGGAGCAGCGCGTCGCCCTGGCGTTGTACTACCTGCTCGGCATGCCGGTCGCCGAGGTGGCCCGGGAGACCGCCGCGCCGGTCGGCACGGTCAAGGCCCGGCTGCACCGGGGTCGGTCGGCGCTGGCCGACCTGCTCGCAGTGTCCGACCTGGAGGAGGTCGCTGATGCGTGACGACCTGTCGTTCGCCGAACGCCTGCGGGAGGACCTGAGCGCCGTCCCCTGGCCCGAGCCGGCCGAGATCCGGGCCCGCGCGGGACGCCGCCGGCAGCGGCGTACCGCGCTGGGAGCGGCGGTCGTGCTGCTCGTCGTCGCCTCGGGGGTGGTGACCGCCGGGCGTCTGTCCTGGGGGTCCCACGGTGGGCTTCTGCCCGGCCTGGTCGGCCAGCCGACCCAGCGGGCCGAGATCCCCGTGGCGGCGCTGCTCGACCCGGCCGACCTGCCGGTCTCCAGCAACCTGCGGCTCGGGGACAGCGGGCTGGCCAAGCCGGTCTCCCTCGACGCCGGCCTGGAGCTCTGCGACAGCCGGCGGACCCCCGGGCTGCCGGTGTCCCGCTACTCCCGGTCGCAGACCCTGATCCAGCGCAGCCCGGCCAGCGGGCCCGGCGCGACCGGGGCGGCGCTCGTCAGCCAGGACGTGTACCGGCTGACCCCGGAGGCGGCCGAGGGCTTCTTCGCCGGCCTGGACGACCTCGTCGCCACCTGTTCGGGCGCCCGGAGCGAGGACACCGGTTGGACGGTCACGGGGCAGCGGGTCTCGGTCACCGTGACCCACGACTGGACGGTCTCCGTGCGCGACTTCGCCGGTGACGAGGCGGTCCTGTTGCAACACAGCCGGACCGCGCCGACCGGCGTCGGGTCGGACCTCGACCCCGGGTGGGCGTACCCGGTGGAGAACACGCTCGTCGTCCGGGTCGGTGACCTGATCAGCGTGATCGTCCCGGCGACCGGGCTGGAGGCCACCCCGTCGCTCACCCTGACGTCGGAACACCGCAACCGGCTGCTCGACCTGGGTCGGGCGGCGGCCGAGCGGATGTGCGTGGCGGCCAACCCCGCCTGTCGCTGAGCGCCCGGGTGTAAGGAGGGGCCCCTTATTAACAGACGTCTGTTAATAAGGGGCCCCTCCTTACA
>NZ_LRQV01000078.1 GCF_001567585.1 Micromonospora rosaria | reverse complement strand
GGCCCGGCCGGGTGCTCAGTCGGCCCGGCCGGGTGCTCAGTCGGCCCGGCCGGGTGCTCAGTCGGCCTGGGCGGCCAGTTCGCGGGCGCGGTCCCGGGCGGCCTCCAGGGCCTCCAGCAGCGCGGCGCGGACCCCGTGCCGCTCCAGCTCCCGGATGGCGGAGATGGTGGTACCGGCGGGTGAGGTGACCGCCTCGCGCAGCTTCACCGGGTGCTCGCCCGAGTCACGCAGCATCACCGCCGAGCCGATCGCGGTCTGCACGATCAGGTCGTGGGCCACCTGCCGGGGCAGGCCGAGCAGGATGCCCGCGTCGATCATCGCCTCGACCAGGAGGTAGAAGTACGCCGGGCCGGAGCCGGAGAGGGCGGTCACGGCGTCCTGCTGCGACTCGGGCACCCGCAGGGTGGCCCCGAGCGGGGTGAACATCTCCTCGGCCAGGGCCAGGTGCGCGCCGGTGGCGTGGGCGCCCGCCGAGATCGCGGTCATCGCCTGGTCCACCAGGGCGGGGGTGTTGGTCATCACCCGCACGACCGGGGTGCCCTCGGGCAGCCGGCGGGCGAAGAAGGTGGTCGGCAGCCCGGCGCAGAGGGAGATCACCAGCTTGTCGGCGGGGACCTTCGGGCCGATCTCCGCCAGCAGGGCGGCGGCGTCCTGCGGCTTCACCGCGACGGCGAGGACCTCCGCCTCCGCCACGGCGGTGTGGTTGTCCACCACCCGGACGCCGTACCGGGCGGTCAGCTCCTCGGCCCGGCTGGGTCGCCGCGCGGTGGCCAGCAGCCGGTCCACCGGCCAGCCCGAACGGAGCAGCCCGGAGAGCACCAGCTCGCCGATCTTGCCCGCACCGATCACCGCGACGGTGTGCACCGGCGTCGCCATCGGCCGTACCCCCTCCATGACGGCGGCGACGCGGCGGGCCCGGCGGCCCACCGCGTCGCCGGTTGCGACGATCAGCTACCGAAGAAGACCTCGGCCTCGGCGTACCGCTCCAGCGGCACGGTCTTCAGCTCGCGGGTGGCGTCGGCCAGCGGCACCCGGACGATGTCGGTGCTCTGCATGGCGACCATCTTGCCCCAGTCGGCCTCGTGCGCGGCGTCGATCGCCTGGAGCCCGAGCCGGGTGGCGAGCACCCGGTCGAAGGCGGTCGGGGTGCCACCGCGCTGGATGTGGCCGAGGACGACGGTCCGGGCCTCCTTGCCGGTCTTGGCCTCGAGCTGCTCGGCGAGCCACTGGCCGATGCCGCCGAGGCGGACGTGACCGAAGGAGTCCAGCTCCTGGTTGTGCAGGACCATCTGGCCGTCGATCGGCTGGGCGCCCTCGGCGACCACCACGATCGGGGCGTACTGGTGGTCGAACCGCTTGTTGACGTACCCGGCGACCTGCTCGACGTCGAACTTCCGCTCGGGGAGCAGGATCACGTTCGCGCCACCGGCCAGGCCGGCGTGCAGGGCGATCCAGCCGGCGTGCCGGCCCATCACCTCGACCACCAGGGTGCGGTGGTGGCTCTCGGCGGTGGTGTGCAGCCGGTCGATGGCCTCCATCGCGATGTTGACCGCGGTGTCGAAGCCGAAGGTGTAGTCGGTGGCCCCGAGGTCGTTGTCGATGGTCTTCGGCACCCCGACGACGTTGACCCCCAGCTCGTGCAGCTTGGTGGCGACCCCGAGGGTGTCCTCCCCGCCGATCGCGATCAGGGCGTCCACGCCCTGCGCGGCGAGGTTCTCCTTGATCTTCTCGACGCCGTTCTCGATCTTGAACGGGTTGGTCCGGGACGAGCCCAGGATGGTGCCGCCCCGCGGCAGGATGCCCCGCACCTCGGCGATACCCAGAGGCTTGGACAGGCCCTCCAGCGGGCCCTTCCACCCGTCCCGGAAGCCCACGAACTCGTGACCGTAGGTGCCGACACCCTTACGGACCACCGCGCGGATGACCGCGTTCAGACCTGGGCAGTCACCGCCGCCGGTGAGCACGCCGATACGCATGATCTGCTCATCCTCCCGAAGCATCAGGTAAGCCCGGATTGTGCCCCAGGATATGGGTCAGGTCAGACCGATCGGCACCGTTGCCGGCCCGGGGCGGGCCGTCACTGCGAACTGTAGTCGGCGTGCTCATCGGCCGACCGCGCGCCCCGGGTGCCGGGGGCCCGGTCGGCACCGGACCGACCCGTTCCCCCCGGCCGTCCGGACCGGGCCCGGCCGAGCAGGGTGGTCACGGTGCCGCTCGCCGCGTCCCAGCAGTCGGCGGCGATCGCGTGCACCTTGATCAGGGTCAGCCCGGGGGTGTCCGGCCCGGCGGGGAACCAGGCCGCCAGCGCCGGCCGCCACAGCCGCTCGGCCCGCTCCCGGTCGTACCCCTCGCCGGCGATGCCGGTCAACGACACCCAGAAGGCGTGCCGCCGGTCCGCGAAGGCCACGTTGACCTCGGGGTTGACCCGGATGTGGCGGAGCGTGGCCGAGCCCGCGTACGCGAAGAACCACAGGTCGCCGTCGAACTCCTCCTGGGGCAGCCCCATCGGCCGACTGACCAGGCGACCGTCGAGGTCGATCGTGGTGAGCATGCCGACCCCGGACTGCCGGACCAGGTCGGTGACCCGGCGACGGGCCTCGGCGGCGGCGGTCGGTCCACGGCTCATGGCGCACCCCTCGCATCGACGGCGACAGTCGAACCGGTGCCCCGGACAGAACCGGTCAAACCTGCGGATCGCACGTCCCGACGGATCACCCCCCGCCGACCGTCAGCCGCCGGTCATCGCCCGCCAGCGGGCCAGGTTGTGCCGGGCGTCGACCAGGGCGTCGTGCCGGGCCGACGCGGCCTCCGGCAGGCTCGGCCGACCCCGGTCGTCCCAGAGCTGGCGCAGCTCCTTGGTGAACCGGGGGATCTCCCGGGGCAGCGCCGGCATCGCCCCCCAGAGCTGGGCCAGCGCCACGTGGTCGTACGCGGCGTACCAGGCCCACAGCTCCACCTGCTCGCCGGGGCGACCCCGGACCGGCTCGACGAGGAACTCGTACAGCTCGTCGCGGATCCGCTCCCGGGACCGCCACGCCCGGTCGGCCGGGGACGGCAGTTTGTCGAGCACGTTGCGGCGCACCCAGGGGATCGCCCGGGAGTCGTCGAACTCGGTGGAGACCGCGTAGAACTCGCGGCCGTACTCGTCGACGACGCCGATCGACACCAGGTCGACGAGGTGGCCGTCCTCGATGAACTCGCAGTCGTAGAAGTAGCGGTAGACCATCCGCACCATCCTCGCCCACCTCGGCTGCCGCCCCGACGCCGGGGCCCGGCCTCGGGCGGCGCTCCGCCGCCGACCGGCCGGTCGGCCGGTGGCCCCTCGGCCGGTCGGTCCGATCCCGACCGACGGTCGGGTCGTCCGACCACCGTCGCCGGTCGCGGCGCAGGTCGGGGCTGTCACGCAGGTGATTTGAGGGGTGTACAGCAAGCGACCGGGACGTCATGATCTGATGTGTACCGTCACCGGCCGCCGAACCGGTTCACCAGTCGCCTCGCAGCCGGGGCTGTCAGGTTCACCAGGCTGCGAATTGGTCCTTAACCGGGGAGGGGTCAGGACGTGGAGATGCGCCTGCCGGAGCCGGGTGACGCGCTCACGGGTGTCGACATGTTCGCCGGCCTGGAGCCGGAGGTCCGGCAGCGGGTGATCGCGGCGGCCGTGCCCCGCACCTACCGCAAGGGCCAGTTGCTCTTCGTGGAGAACGACCCGGGCGAGTCGCTGATCGTGCTGCGCCGGGGAGCCGTGGCGGTGTTCCGGACCGCGCCGACCGGCGAGCGCGCCGTGCTGTCCGTGGTCCGCCCGCCGGACGTGCTGGGCGAGGTCTCCCTGCTCGACGCCTCCACCCGGTCGGCGTCGGCCGAGGCGATCGAGGACTGCACCGCCCTCGCCCTGTCCCGGGGCGCCTTCATGGAGCTGGTCCACTCCAACCCGCGCATCCTCGACGCGGTGATGCGCTCGCTCGGCGGGCTGATCCGCCGGCTGACCGAGCAGAACGCCGACCACGTCTTCCTCGACCTGCCCGGCCGGGTGGCCAAGACGCTGGTCCGGCTGGCCGGCGAGAGCCAGGCCCCGATGATCACCATCGAGCTGAACCAGAGCCAGCTCGCCGAGATGGCCGGCGGCTCCCGGCAGAGCGTCAACCAGGCCATCGGCTCGTTCGCCAGCCGGGGTTGGCTGCGGACCGAGGGCCGGCGGATCGTGGTCACCGACGTGGCCGCGCTGCGCCGCCGCGCCGGCATGAGCGATCGCTGACCTGGCCCGACGGCCGGCTCGGCACTCCACGCCAATTCCGACATACAGCCCACCAGCCCCGCCCGTCGGCGGGGTGGTCCGCGCCGCCGACGGGGGCGCCGAACCGCTCCGATCGACCGCCCGGCGTGGGCGCGTCCGGGGCCGCCGCGCTTGCGTACTTTGGCAGACGCGACACAAGACACTCCCGGAAGTCGCCCGGTCGTGTCACGATTCAGAGCACGGCGTGTGGGTCGGCGCGCGGGGCTGGACGCGGGCGCGACACGGCGCGCGGTGAGGAGGATGTCCGGTGTCATCGGGTGGGGCCCGCCGGGGTCGGCGGGACAACGGGCTCGACGCGAGCGAGTACGCCGTCGCCGGCGACGTGGACCCGCGCGTCGGCGAGCACCTGCTCGACGTGCTCGCCGCCGGAGGGATCGCGGCCTATCTCCAGCCCTCCGCCGACCTGAACCCCGTCACCCGCACCACCACGGTGCCCGCCCGACCGGTCGACCGGCTGTACGTCGACCGCTCCCACCTGACCACCGCCCGGGACTACCTCACCCAGCTCGCCGACGAGGCGACGCCGGAGCGCTCCCGCGACGCCGAGCCCGACATCGACGCCGAGTGGGCGCGCATCGTCGCCGGGTACCACGACTCCACCGCGCCGGCCGACCGCCGTCCCTGGTCGGCGGCGGAGGACGTGGAGGACGACGGGCCGGCCGGCGCGACGGCGACCCGCACCGGCACGGAGGACGGCAGCACCTCGACCGCCACCGACGTCCGGCGGCTGCCCTACGCGGCCGACATCTCCGGCATCTCGGTCGGCCGGGACCGGGACCGCGTCGACGAGCCGTCGCTGCTGGACGGGCTGGACACCTTCGGCGCGCACCTGCCCGACGACGACGCGGACGAGCGCTACGTCCCGCCGCCCCCGCCCCCGCTGCCCAGGGTGTCGAAGTACGCCGTGGTGGGCGTGCTGGGGATCGTCCTGGGGTTCGTGCTCTTCCTCTTCCCGTCGCTGCTGCCGGTGGACCGGTCGGTGGTCACGCTGCTGGGGTTCACCGGCATCCTCGCCGGTTTCGTCACGCTGATCATGCGGCTGCGTCCCGGTGACGCCGATGACGACCCGGACGACGGCGCGGTCGTCTGAGCCCGCGGCGGATGACGCCGCGTCGTCGCGCCGTGACCGGATGTCGGGACGCGGTCCACCTGACGGACCGGCGCAACAGTGGTGTAACTTACCGTCAGTAGGAATACCGCTGTCCGTCACTTCCCCCACCGGCTGCCTGGTTTTCCCTCCCTCGTGGCGGTTGGTCTCGGCTGATCGGAATGCCCCGAGATGCGACAGAGTTCCCTCGTAGTGGTGGCGATGCGCCTCCCCATCGATGACAGTGTGGCGCCCGACGGCGCCTGCGAGTGGCGCCGCAGCCCGGGTGGACTCGTGAGCGCCCTGCATCCCCTGCTCCGGCAGACGCCCGCCACCTGGGTGGGCTGGGCCGGCGGGAGCGGCCCGGCGCCGAGTCTGCCGGACGTGGACGGCGTGCGAATGCACACCGTCCCCCTCACCCTCGACGACCTCCGGGACCACTACGAGGGCTTCGCCAACGCGACCCTGTGGCCCCTCTACCACGACGCCGTCGAGCAGCCGGAACACCACCGTCGCTGGTGGGAGGCGTACCAGCGGGTCAACCAGCGGTACGCCGAGGCGACCGCGGCGGTGGCCGAGCCCGGCGCGATCGTCTGGGTGCAGGACTACCACCTGCAACTGGTGCCCGGCCTGCTCCGGGCGCTCCGGCCCGACCTGCGGATCGGCTTCTTCCTGCACGTGCCGTTCCCACCCCCGGAGCTGTTCATGCAGCTCCCCCGGCGGGCGGAGCTGCTGCGCGGGATGCTCGGCGCCGACCTGGTCGGGTTCCAGCGCGCCCAGGCGGCGCACAACTTCGCCCAGCTCACCACCAAGGTCCTCGGCGTCTCCGCCACCGACCGGCGGATCGCCGTCGACGACCGGGTGGTCCGCATCGGCGCCTTCCCGGTCTCCATCGACACCGCCGAGATGTCCGCGCTGGCCGGCAGCCCCGAGGTGGCCGAGCGGGCCCAGCGGTTCCGCCGGGACCTCGGCGACCCCGCGCACGTCATCCTCAGCGTCGACCGGATGGACTACACCAAGGGCATCGAGCAGCGGCTCACCGCGTACAGCGAGCTGCTGGCCAGCGGGCACGTCAAGGTCCGGGACACGGTGCTGGTCCAGGTGGCGGTGCCCAGCCGGGAACGGGTCGGGCAGTACCAGGTCCTGCGGGACCGGGTCGAGCGCGAGGTGGGGCGGATCAACGGCGAGTTCGGCCGGGTCGGCGAGCCGGCCATCCACTACCTCACCCAGCCCTTCGACCGGGCGGAGCTGGCCGCCCTGTACCGGGTCGCCGACGTGATGGCGGTGACCCCGCTGCGCGACGGGATGAACCTGGTCGCCAAGGAGTACGTGGCCGCCCGGGTCGACGACAGCGGCGCGCTGCTGCTCAGCGAGTTCGCCGGCTCCGCCACCGAGCTGTCCCAGGCGTACCTGGTCAACCCGCACGACCTGGAGGGGTTGAAGCAGGGGCTGCTCTCCGCGCTGGAGGCCGACCCGGCGGACGTCACCACCCGGATGCGGGCGATGCGCGCGCACCTGCACCGGTACGACATCCGGGCCTGGGCCCGCTCCTACCTCAGCGCGCTGGACGAGAGCGGCTCGCTGCTGCACCGCCTGGGCGGCCCCGCCTGAGCCACGGGTCGCCCACGGGGTGAGCCCCGGGGTCGCCCGCGCCCGCCGAGCCGGGGCGGGCGACCCCGCTCACGCCTTGGCCAGCCAGTCCAGGATCGCGTCGATCGGCTCCGGCCAGCGCGCGTCGAGCATCAGGTCGTGCCCCATGCCGGGGAAGAGCAGCGGCGCGGAGCCGTACCGCCGGGCGGCCCGGGTCAGCGCGGCGGGCGGCACCACCCGGTCGTCCGGGCTGCCGAGCACCAGCACCGGCGGGGCGCCCACCGCCGGCTCCGGCGCGCGGTGCGCCAGCAGCTGCCACTGGGCCCGCCGCCCGGCCCGACCCAGCCGGGCGACGTACTGGCGGGCCTGCGGGTCGGGCAGGTCGGGGCTGAACAACTGCCGACGGGTCAGCCGCAGCGGGCCGCCGAAGACGGCCGGGACGGTGCCGGCCGGGTTGTGCCGCAGCGCCGCGCCGAGGGTGCCCCAGCCGCCGAGCACCGGGGCCACCAGCACCGCGGCGCGGGCCGGGTAGCGGGCCAGCGCGTGCGCCACCACCAGCGCCCCCGCGCCGTGCCCCACCAGCACCGCCTGGCGCGGCAGGCTCGCCGCCGCCTGGGTCACGTCGTGCACGTACGCGCGCAGCGTCGCCTCCGGCGCCGGGGCGCTGCCGCCGTGCCCGCGCAGGCTGACCGCGTACGCCGGGAAGCCCCGGCCGGCGGTGTGCCCCAGCCAGTGCTCGGCGAACGCCCACGCGCCGTGGCCGAACCCGGGGACGAACAGCAGCGGCGGGCGGCCCTCCTCCAGCTCGGGCAGGGCGCTGACCAGCTCCCGGCGGGCCGGCCGGACCGGACGGGCCCACTCCCGGCCCCGCAGGATCCGCACCCGCCCGGTCCGCGCGCTCACGCCGCCTCCAGCTCGTCCAGGGCGCGCTGGACGGCGCGCAGGTACTCGGTGTGGCCCACCTCGAAGACGTGCCGGCTGCTCGACACGACCCGGCCGGCGTACCGCTGCCCCGCGCCGGCCGTCACCTGGGCGGCGAACGCCGCCGCCCGCTCCGGGCGCTCCACCCGCTGCCGCAGCAGCCGGGCGAAGAGCACCGCCTGCCAGTGCGACAGCGGGAAGAGGCCGGAGTCCGACTGCACCAGCCCGACCACGGCGAGCGTCGGGTGGCCGGGGGCGAAGGCGTTGAGCCAGAGCCGGGGCTGCCCCTGCGCCCCGTCGTCGCCGAGCAGCGACGGGTCGAGGAACTCGAAACGCGGCAGGTACCCGGTGGCGAAGACGACCAGCTCGGGCTCGATCTGCTGGCCGTCGGTCAGCTCCACCGCGCTGCCGTGGAACCGGGCGACGTCCGGCACCGGGGCGATCCGGCCGTGCCCCACGTAGTGGACGAGCTGGCTGTTGACGATCGGGTGCGTCTCGTAGACCTTGTGGTCGGGCCGGGGCAGGCCGAAGCGGGTGAGGTCGCCGACGGTCAGCCGCAGCACGAGCCGGTGCAGCCACCGGCGTACCGCCAGCGGCACCCGCCAGGCGAGCAGACCGTCGTTGACCTGGTCGGCGGGGCGGCCGAGCAGGTACTTCGGGGTGTACCAGTACCCGCGCCGGGTGGAGTGCCAGCACTGCGACGCCTGCTGGGCGGCCTCCACGGCGATGTCGCAGCCGGTGTTGCCGCCGCCGACCACCAGCACCCGCTTGCCGCGTACCTGGGTGGCGTCCTTGTAGGAGGAGGCGTGCATGATCTCGCCCCGGAACTGCTCCAGCCCCTCGTACGCGGGCAGCTTCGGCGACCAGTTGTGGCCGTTGGCGATTACCACGGCGGCGTACCGGGAGGTGCGTTCCGGGCCGTACCCGCCGGTGGAGCGGGTGGTGACGTCCCACCGGTCCCCGGCGACCGGCTCGACCCGGATCACCTCGGTGCCGAACCAGATGTGCGAGCGCAGGTCGAAGTGGTCGGCGTACCGCTCGAAGTAGGACAGGAGCTGGCCGTGGTGCGGGTAGTCCGGCCAGTCGTCGGGCATCGGGAAGTCGGGGAACTGCGTGAACGGCCGCGACGAGATCAGATGGGTGCTGGCGTACACCGGGCTGCGGTCGTGCCGCCAGTTCCAGGCCCCGCCGACGCCGGTCTCCCGCTCGTAGCAGTCGACCCCGAAACCGTGCTCCCGCAGGTTCTTCAGGGCGGCCAGGCCGCTGGCGCCCGCACCGATCACGCAGACGGTGTCGCCACGGTCGGAGACGGAGCGACCGTCCGGGGCCAACGCGACCGTCGCGTCGGGGTCGGGACGGCCGTGGTCGGTGGAGGAGGACACCCGGGAAGACTCCTTATGTGCGGCACCCGTGCCGGTCGATGCGAAATCCTCTCCACATCGACGCCGGTTGTCCAGCGCGGCACGCGGCGCGCCGCGGCGGCGTTCAGTCGGTGACCGGCAGGCGCAGGTCGACCAGGATCGGGAAGTGGTCGCTGGCCCGGCGGGTCTGCGGGGTGTCCACCACGTCGTAGTCGAGCACGGCGATCCGGGGGTCGACGAAGAGCGCGTCGATCCGGCGGCGCGGGTCGGCGCAGGAATAGGTGAGCCGGTCCGCCCGGTCCATCGCCACCGCCGTGTCGGTCAGCCCCTCGGCGAGGGTGGCCCACGCCGGGCCGTCCGGCCCCTCGTTGACGTCCGCCCCGGCGATCACCGGCCACGCCGCCCCGGCGAGGTCCTGCCGCAGCGCCCGCGCCTGGGCGGGTCGTTCCGCCGGGTCGGTGGACAGGTGCGAGCCGGCCAGGGTGAACCGGGCGCCGCCCACCAGGCAGTCGGCGAAGGCCGCGCCCCGCAGGTGCCGCCCCGGGGTGAGCGGGAACCGCCGGCACCGGGTGTCGAGCACCCGGACCCGCAGGCTGGTCAGCAGGACGTTGCCCAGCGACGGCAGCCCGCCGGCCGCGACGACCAGCCCGAACGACGCGGCCAGGGCGGCGTTGCGCTGCCGCCAGCGGAACCGGCGCGCGCCCTCCTGCACGATCACCACGTCCGGCTCGGCGGTCCGGACCACGGCCGCCAGCGCCGCCGCGTCGTCCCGCTGGCCGTGGACGTTGTACGACACCACCCGCAGCCGCACCCCGTCGGCCGGGGTGCCGGTGGACATGCTCACCCGTTGCTCCTCGTGTTTCCCACAGCGCGTTTCTTTGAGCGCGTTTCCTACCGCCGGCGGGCCAGGTCGGCGGCGCCGATGACCCCGGCGCTGTTGCCCAGCTCGGCCGGACGGATGTCGGCCACCGGGAGCCGGCGGCGCTGGGCCAGCGCGTCGGCGAAGGACCGGCGGGTGGGGCCGAGCAGCAGGTCACCGGCGTCGATCACGCCACCGCCGACGACCAGCACCTGCGGGTCGAGGATCTGGGCCATGTCGGCGAGGCTGGTGCCCAGCCAGCGGCCGATCTGGGCGAACGCCTCGGAGGAGACCGGGTCGCCGCCCTGCGCGGCGGCGGTCACCATCGGGCCGGTGATCGCCTCGGCCTCGCCACCGGCCAGGTGCAGCAGGGCGGTGGCCCGGTGCGGCTCCTGGCGGGCCCCGGCGCGGGCGAACCGGACCAGCGCGTTGCCGCTGGCGTACTGCTCGATGCAGCCGAGCCGGCCGCAGCCGCACTGGTGTCCGTCGGGGACGGTGAGCATGTGGCCCAGTTCGGCGGCGATGCCGTGGGCGCCCCGGACCAGTTCGCCGCCGAGCACGATCCCACCACCGACACCGGTGCCGATGGTGAACATGACCATCGAGTCCTCGGCGTCGCGGGCCGCGCCGTGGCGGAACTCGGCCCAGGCCGCGACGTTGCCGTCGTTCTCCACGATCACCGGCAGGCCGACGGCGTCGCTGACGTACTGCCGCAGCGGCTCGTCCCGCCAGGCGAGGTTGGGGGCGAAGAGCACGGTGGAGCGACTCGCGTCGATCCAGCCGGCGGCACCGATCCCGACCGCGTCGATCGTGCGGCCGGCGGCCAGTTCGGTGACCACCTCGATGATGACGTCCCGGGTCTTGCCGACGTCCTCGGCGGGGGTGTCCCGTCGGACCTGCACCAGCACCGCGCCGGTGTCGTCAACGACACCGCCGGCCACCTTCGTGCCACCGACGTCGACTCCGATGGTCAGCGTCACCGCTGCCACTCCCCTCTGCTGTGCTGCCGGCCCCGCACCGGCGGTGCCGGTCGGGACGGGATGTCCGGTGGTCAGGCCCCGTCGCCCGGTGCGTGCTCACCCGTGTCGGGCGCCCGGGTAGCGGGCACCACGGGACGGTCGGCCGGCGGCCGGCCCGTCGCCGGCTCGCCCGGCCCGTCGCCGTCGACGGGCGGTACGGTGGCGGCCCGAGCAGCCGCGTCCCCGGTACGGGTCGCGGCGGACCAGACGTCATGCTCCGGCGCCGGTGCAGAATCATGCCCGGTGCGGGTGGCCTCGCGCCAGACGTGATCCGCTTCCGCGTTCGCACCGGGTGTGCCGGTGTCACCGGCGGCGGCCGTGGGCGGCGGCGGACCGGCGGGGTCGGGCGACGACGGTGGTCGATCGTCGGGGCGGGCGAAGGCCCGCAGCAGGCTGGCCACGCCGGCGGCCAGATCCCCGGCGCCGGTGGCGAGCCGCTCGGCGAACTCCGGGCTCGGGTCGCGCATCGCGACGATCGCCCGGCAGACCGGGCAGACGCAGCACTCGGGCGTGCCGGTGGCGAAACCGCCCGGGGCGGCGGGGTCGGGACGGGGTGACCCGCCCTGCCCCGCGCTGTGACCGAGGACACCCGAGAGCATCCCACCGAGCGGACCCCAGGGCGACGCCCCGGACCCGGACGAGGCCGTCCGGGCCGCGGCGAGCAGGGTGGCGACCAGCCGCTCCGCCTCTTCCCGGGCCGAACCCGGTTCCGTAACCCCCATGGTGGGCTCCCTACCGTGGCGACCGTGCCGTCGGGCGCGTCACTGCGCGGCTCCGGGTGTCTCTACCCGGCGCTTGAGTTGCTTCAACGCGGCATCCATGATCATTTTTTCGGCCTTGCGGCGGAACATCCCGAGCATCCCGACGGAGAGCTCCACCTCCAGCGTGTAGGTGACCGTCGAGGTGCCGTCCGGGTTGCCGACGATGTCGTACGAGCCCACCTGGGAGCGCTGCATCGTCGAGGGCGCGACCAGGTGCCACTCGATGCGGGACAGGTCCTCGGAGTAGGCGTACGCCAGGGTGTACTCGTCGGCCATCACCCCGGCGTCGAGGGTGAACCGGACCTGGCTGGCGTACCCGTCCTCGTACTCCTCGACCACCTCGACCCGCTGGACGGCCTCGGTCCACTCCGGGTACCGGGGGAAGTCGCAGATCACCGCCGCCACCCGCTGCGGTGGCGCGGCCACGACGATCGACTGGGTGGAGGAGTCGGCCATGTGGGGAGGCTACCCGGCCCCGCCCGACCCCGCGCCGGGTGCCACCCTCGGCCGGGGCCCGCCGCCGCCACCAGGGACGCCCCGGGTGCCCGCACCGGCCTGCCTGCCCGCGTCCACCCGGCGGGCGGGTAGGTTTCCACAGAGCCGGCCACCCGTTCGCCGCGCCGGTGACCGGGCCCGTACGAGCACGAGGGAGCGTCAGGGTGCGCGAGTTCTCCGTCCCGCCGATCGTCACCGTCGGCGACTCGGCCAACCTGACCGACCCGGTCTGGGCCAACGCCGAGGCCGCCCCGGACACGGTGCAGTTCGTCCGGCCCGACCCGGCCAACGGGGCCGGCGAGCCGGAGTGGGTCGACGTGACCTGCCGCCAGTTCCGCGACGAGGTGGTCGCGGTGGCCCGGGGCCTGGTGGCCGCCGGGGTCGCCCCGGGCGACCGGGTCGCGCTGATGAGCCGGACCCGCTACGAGTGGACCCTGGTCGACTACGCGATCTGGGCCGCCGGCGCGGTGACCGTGCCGATCTACGAGACCTCCAGCGCCGAGCAGGCCGCCTGGATCCTGGCGGACTCGGGCGCGGTGGCCGCCGTGGTGGAGAGCAACGCCCACGCCACCCTCGTCGCCGGGGTCCGCGACCGGACCCCGCAGTTGGGCACGGTGTGGCAGATCGAGCTGGGTGGGGTGGCCGACCTGGTCGCCGCCGGCGAGTCGGTCGACCCGACCGAGATCGAGCGGCGGCGGGCCGCGCTCAGGGCCGACGACCTGGCCACCATCATCTACACCAGCGGCACCACCGGCCGGCCCAAGGGCTGCGTGCTCACCCACCGCAACATGTACGCCGACATCGCCAACGCGGTGCCGGTGCTGCCGAACCTGTTCAACGCCGGCGCGGCCACCCTGCTGTTCCTGCCGCTGGCCCACGCCTTCGCCCGGCTGATCCAGGTCGGCGTGGTGCAGGCGCGGGCCACCATGGCGCACTGCCCCGACCCCGCCACCCTGGTCGCCGAGCTGCAACGCTTCCGCCCGACCTTCGTGCTGTCGGTGCCCCGGGTCTTCGAGAAGGTCTACAACGGCGCCAAGCAGAAGGCCGAGGCCGGTGGCAAGGGCCGGATCTTCGACCGGGCCGAGAAGGTCGCCATCGCCTGGAGCGAGGCGCAGGACGCCCCGGGCGGGCCCGGTCTCGGGCTGCGGGTGCAGCACGCGCTCTTCGACCGGCTGGTGTACAGCAAGCTGCGCGCCGCGCTCGGCGGCCGGTGCCGGGACGCGATCTCCGGCGGGGCACCGCTGGGCGCCCGGCTGGGCCACTTCTTCCGGGGCGTCGGGGTCACCGTGCTGGAGGGGTACGGCCTGACCGAGACCTCCCCCGCCGCCGCGGCGAACCTGCCCGACGCCACCCGGATCGGCAGCGTGGGCCGCCCGCTGCCCGGCGTGACCATCCGCATCGACGACGACGGCGAGATCCTGATCGCCGGTGACCTGGTCTTCCAGGGGTACTGGCACAACGACGAGGCCACCGCCGAGGCGCTCACCAGCGACGGCTGGTTCCGCACCGGCGACCTGGGCCAGCTCGACAACGACGGGTTCCTCAGCATCACCGGCCGGAAGAAGGAGATCATCGTCACCGCGGCCGGCAAGAACGTCGCCCCGGCCGTGCTGGAGGACCAGGTCCGGGCGCACCCGCTGATCAGCCAGTGCGTGGTGGTGGGCGACCGGCAGCCGTTCGTCGCGGCGCTGGTCACCATCGACGAGGAGGCGTTCCCGGCCTGGCGGGAGTCGGCCGGGCTGCCGGCCGGGGCCACCGTCGAGGAGCTGCGGGACAACGAGGCGCTGCGGGCGGAGGTCCAGGGCGCGATCGACGCCGCCAACCAGAACGTCTCCAAGGCGGAGGCGATCAAGCAGTTCCGGATCCTGCCCCGGGACTTCACCGAGGCGACCGGGGAGATGACCCCCTCGATGAAGGTCCGCCGGCAGGTCGTCCAGAAGACGTACGCGCCGGAAATCGCCGACATCTACCGCCGCTGACTACGATCCGTCACGTGCCCGCCTCGACACCCACCCGCCCGCACCCCCACCCGCATCCGCTGGCCGTCGCCGCCCGGTTGGTGATGCTCGCGCTGGTCGCGGTCCTCACCGTGCTCGCCACCGGCGGCGCCGGACAGCTCTGGTGGGTGGCGCTGCTCGCCGCCGCCGGCCTGCCCGCCCTGCTGGCCCCCCAGCACCGGTTGCTCGGCCCGCTCAGCCGGGTCGCCGAGGCGGTGGTCCTCGGGCTGGCCGCCAGCCAGGTCGCCGCCGTCGGCACGACCGGCGCGGCGGCGTACGGCCTCGGCGCCTCGGCGGTGCTGCCGTACCTGGCGGTGCCGGTGACGGTCACCGCCCTGCGCCGCCGCTTCGTCGAGGGCGTCGTGCTGCTCGGGGTCACCGCGACCACGCTGGTGGTGTGCGGCGTGGTGACCCGGGTCGACGGCGTCCGGCAGCTCACCCAGCCCGGCTACCTCGCGGTCTGCGCCCAGTGGCTGCTGCTGGCCGGGTTGGGCCTCTACACCGCGAGCGTGCTGCACCAGCTCATGCGGGTCCGGGGCGAGGGCAAGCCGCAGCCGTACGCCGAGGCGACCCGGCTGCTGACCCAGCTGCGCACGGTGGCCCGGCAGCTTCCCGGGGCCACCCTGGACCCGGGCGGCATCTCCGAGCACCTGCTGGAGGAGCTGCGGACCGTCGCCCGCGCCGACCGCGCGGCGGTGCTCTCCGCCAGCGGCGGCGGCCGGCTGGTGGTCCTCGCACAGGTCGGCGCGGAGCGGGTGGACTGGGAGACGACGCTGGACGCGGACTCGGCGATCGCCGACGCCTGGGCCAGCCAGCAGCCGCAAACCGCCGCCCGGTCGCAGGCCCGCTCGCACGTCGGCGGGGACGTCTCGGCGCTGATCGTGCCGCTGGCCGCCGGGGTCCGCACGGTCGGCCTGGTGGTGCTGGAGGCCGACGCCCCGCAGGCGTACCCGCCGCCGGTGGTGTCCCGGGTGACCGCGCTGACCGGCCCGGCCGCGCTGCGGCTGGAGGCGGCGCTGCTCTTCGACGAGGTGCGCTCGCTGGCCACCAACGAGGAGCGGCAGCGGCTGGCCCGGGAGATCCACGACGGGGTCGCCCAGGAACTGGTGATGGTCGGGTACGGCATCGACAACGCCCTGGCCACGGTGCACGACGACACCGAGGAGACCGCCGAGTCGCTGCGCACGCTGCGCCAGGAGGTCACCCGGGTCATCACCGAGCTGCGGCTGAGCCTGTTCGAGCTGCGCAGCGAGGTGGACCGGCACGGCGGCCTGGCCGCCGCGATCGCCGAGTACGCCCGGACCGTGGGCGCCTCCGGCGGGCTGCGGGTGCACCTGTCGCTGGACGAGTCCACCGCCCGGCTGCCCGCCGCCACCGAGGCCGAGCTGCTGCGGATCGCCCAGGAGGCGGTGACCAACGCGCGCAAGCACGCCGGGGCGGCGAACCTCTGGGTCACCTGCGAGGTCGATCCCCCGTACGCCCAGATCGAAGTGTCGGATGACGGTCACGGTATCGCTGACCAGCGGCCCGACGGGCGCTACGGTCTTGCGATCATGGCCGAGAGGGCGGAACGTATCCGGGGCCGGTTGGAGATCAGGCCACGGCAACCCAGCGGGACGACCGTGGCGGTGGTGGTCGGCTCCTCGCCCCGGCGCGATAACGTGCGCGGTAGCGCAGCAGCCGCAGCAGAAGGGGAGTAACCCGAGGATGACCACTCCGACACCGGCCACCCGTACCAAGGTCCTCCTTGTCGACGACCACGACCTGATCCGCAAGGGCCTCCGGCACGCCTTCGAGCGGGACCGGCAGTTCGAGGTCGTCGGCGAGGCCGCCACCGCGGCGGAGGGCGTACGCCAGGCCGGTGCCCTCCAGCCGGACGTGGTGATCATGGACCTGCGCCTGCCCGACGGCAGTGGCCTGGAGGCCACCCGGGCGCTGCGCAAGTCCAGCGCGTCGATGGGGATCGTCGTGCTCACCATGTACGCCGGCGACGACCAGCTCTTCGGCGCCCTGGAGGCGGGGGCGAGCGCGTTCGTGCCGAAGACCGCCCCGGCCGACGAGGTGGTGGCCGCCGCCCGGCACGCCGCCTCCTCCCCCAGCGCGTTCACCGCCGCCGACCTGGCCGAGGCGATGAAGCGCCGGCTGGCCCCGTCCGGCCCGCAGCTCTCCCCTCGGGAGGGGCAGGTGCTGCGGCTGCTCGCCGACGGGATGAGCGTGGCCGGCATCGCCAAGCAGCTCTTCGTCAGCGAGTCCACCGCCAAGACCCACATCTCGAAGCTGTACGAGAAGCTGGGCGCGGCCAACCGGGCGCAGGCGCTGATGACCGCGCTGCGGCTCGGCCTGCTGGAGGCGCCGGACGCCCCCAAGTTCTGACCGGACACCGGGGACGAAGGCCCGCTCCACCACCGGTGGGCGGGCCTTCGTCACGTTCCGCGACCCCGGGTGGTACCGCTCTTCTCAGCCGGGCACGGGGCGGGCAGAATACCCGGGTGACCCGCGCAGGTGATGATTCTCGCGTTATCGACAAAACGGATGAGAACCCGGAGCGGCCCGACTGGAGCCCCGGCATGATCGACATGGAACGCCCCAGCGTGGCCCGAATGTACGACTACTACCTCGGCGGCTCGCACAACTTCGCCGTCGACCGGGCGGCGGCCTGCGCGATGATGGCCGCGGTGCCCGATGCCCCGTTGATGGCCCAGGCCAACCGGGCCTTCCTCCGCCGGGCCGTGCAGTTCCTGGTCGACGCCGGGGTGCGGCAGTTCCTCGACATCGGCTCCGGCATCCCCACGGTGGGCAACGTGCACGAGATCGCCCAGCGGGCGGCGCCGGACGCCCGGGTGGTCTACGTCGACGTGGACCCGATCGCGGTGGCGCACAGCCGGGAGATCCTCGCCGGCAACGACCGGGCCACCGCGCTCCAGGAGGACCTGCGCCGGCCGGAGCGGATCCTCGCCCACCCCGAGGTGACCAGGCTGCTGGACTTCAGCCAGCCGGTGGCGGTGATGATCGTGGCGATGCTGCACTTCGTACCGGACTCGGAGCGGCCGGCGGAGATCCTCCGGACGCTGCGCGACGCGCTGGCACCCGGCAGCTACCTGGTGCTCTCCCAGGTCAGCCCGGACCTCCGGGGCGGCACCCCGGAACAGGACGAGGCGGAGCGGGTCTACCAGAGCACCGACAACCCGCTGTGGTTCCGCGGCCGGGACGAACTGACCGCGCTCTTCGCCGGGTTCGAGCTGGTCGAACCCGGTGTGGTCTGGGTGCCCGAGTGGCATCCGGAGACCCCGGAGGCCGCCGAGCACGCCGAACAGGCGGTGTTCATGGGTGGCGTCGGACGCCTCGGTGGGTGAGCTGCGGCAGTGCTCCGGCAGCACGGTGGCGGAGGCAGACGAGCGGGCCGAGCCGTCCGGCCCCACGACCTTCGCCCGCGCCTGGGCCAGCGCGGTCGCCGGGACCAGCTACCTGCCGCTGAGCCGGCCCCAACTGGAGGCGTTCCTGCACCGGCTCACCGAACACCTGGCGGCGGCGCTGGTGGCCGAGCCGTTCGACGTGCGGGCCGGCACCCGGGTCGGCGCCGAGCTGGTCGTCGCGCACATCGCCGCGCCGGAGGGGCTGGGTCGCACCATCGAGGTCATCCAGCTCCGGCTGCTGCGCGACCTGGGGCTGGTCGGCGCGGACGTCGAGGACCGGCTGGCCCGACTGCTCGGTGCCGTGGCGACCGGCTTCGCGCACGCGCTGCGCGACCGGACGCTGGACGAGCAGGAGATGATCCGGCGGGCCGCGCTGCAGGCCCGGGAGCAGGCGGAGCTGGAGCTGCGGCACAGCGAGGCCCGGTTCCGGCACCAGGCCGTCCACGACCCGCTCACCGACCTGCCCAACCGGAAACTGTTCGCCGAGCGGCTCGCCGCGGCCATCGACGCGCCGGCTTCGGGCACCGAACGGATCGGGGTCTGCATCCTCGACCTGGACCGGTTCAAGGTGATCAACGACTCGCTCAGCCACCGGGTCGGCGACCTGCTGCTGGCGTCGGTGGCCCGGCGGCTGCGGCGGGCCCTCGGCGAGCACCTGGTCGCCCGCCTCGGCGGGGACAAGTTCGGCATCCTGGTGGAGCGGACCGGCTCCATCGACGACGTGGTCACGGTCGCCGAGACGGCGCTGGCCGCGGTGCACGAGCCGGTGCTGATCGAGGGCCATGAGCTGAGCGTCTCGGCCAGCGCCGGCATCGTGGAACGTCCGGTCGGCGGGGCCGGCGCGGGCGACCTGATGCAGGCCGCCGACAGCACCGTGCACTGGGCCAAGGCCGCCGGCCGGGCCCGCTGGGCGCTGTTCGACCCGGAACGCAACCGGGCCGAGCTGGCCCGGCACGCGCTGTCCGCCGCGCTGCCGGCGGCGCTGGACCGGGGCGAGTTCTTCCTCGACTACCAGCCGCTGACCTCGCTGCGGGACGGCACGGTGCTCGGGGTGGAGGCGCTGGTCCGGTGGCGGCACCCGGAGCTGGGCCTGATCCGCCCGGACAGCTTCATCGGGCTGGCCGAGGAGACCGGGCTGATCGTCCGGCTCGGCGGGTGGGTGCTGGCCGAGGCGTGCCGCCAGGCCCGGCAGTGGCCGGCGGGCAGCGGGCCGGCCCCGTTCGTCAGCGTCAACCTGGCGGTCCGGCAACTGCACACACCCGGCCTGGTCCGCCAGGTGCGGGACCTGCTCGACCAGACCGGGCTGCCGCCGCAACGGCTGCAACTGGAGATCACCGAGAGCACCATGATGACCGCCACCGAGGAACCCGCCCGGGCCCTGCGGACCCTGGCCGACCTGGGCGTACGGATCGCCATCGACGACTTCGGCACCGGGTACTCCAACCTGGCGTACCTGCGCCACCTGCCGGTCACCGAGCTGAAGGTGGCCGGCTCCTTCGTCACCGGCCTGCGGTCCCCGGCGGACGACCCGGCCAGCCGTACCGACGAGCAGATCCTCGCCTCGCTGGTCGCCATGGCCCACGCCCTGGACCTGACCGTCACCGCCGAGGGGGTGGAGACCGCCGACCAGGCCGACCGGCTGCGCGCCATCGGCTGCGACGCCGGCCAGGGCTGGCACTTCGGCCGCCCCGGGCCGCCCGAGCGGGTCCTGGAACGGATCGCCTGACCACGTCGGTGGCGCTGGCCGGTCCAACCGACGACGGTGGCAGCTCAGCCGATGGCGGTGACCGGCCCCACCGGCGGCGGTGACGGCTCAGCCGGGCGGCGGTGGCGGTCAGCCGGCGAGCAGGGCGGCCAGCCGCTGCGCCTGGGTCTCCCAGCGCCACTCGCGCTCCACCCAGGCGCGGCCCGCCGCCCCGAACCGGCGGGCCAGGTCCCGGTCGGCGAGCAGGGTGGCGACCCGGTCGGCGACCTGCGCGACCTCGTCGCCCCGGACCACGAAGCCCGTCTCCCCCGCGCGGACCGCGTCCGGGGCCCCACCGGAGTCACCGGCCACCACCGGCAGCCCGGTCGCCGACGCCTCCAGGTAGACGATGCCGAGGCCCTCCACGTCCAGGCCCCGGTTGCGGGTCCGGCACGGCATGGCGTACACGTCGCCGGCGGCGTAGTGGGCGGGCAGTTCGTCCGCCGGCACCGATCCGGTGAACACCACGTCCCGCGCCACGCCGTGCTGCCGGGCGAGCTTCTCCAGGGTGCCCCGGTACGGGCCGCCACCGACCACCAGCAGGGCGGCGTCCGGCACCCGGCGGCGGATCTCCGGCAGGGCCCGGATCAGCACGTCCTGCCCCTTGCGCGGGACGAGCCGGGAGACGCAGACCACCACCGGGCGGCCGGTCAGGCCGAGCCGGACCCGCACCGGCTCGCCGTCGGTGTCGGGGTGGTAGGTCGCCACGTCCACGCCGGGGGCCAGCCGGCGCAGGTCGGTCACCCCGTCCAGCGCCCGCGCCAACCGGACCCGGGTGTACTCACCGAGGTAGGTGGTGACGTCCAGGCCGCGCCCGATGCGGCGCAGCACGCTCCGCGCGCCGGGCAGGGCCGCCCAGCCGACCTCGTGGCCGTGGGTCAGCGCGACCGCCCGCCGGACCCCGGCCCGGCGGCGCAGCCCGGCGGCGAGCAGCCCGAGCGGCGCCGCCGCGCCGAACAGGACGGTGTCGCAGTCGTACTCCCGGGCCAGCCGCGCCGCCCGCCGGGCCACCAGCGGGGTGGGCAGCAGCATGCCGGTGGGCTCCCGGACCACCTCGAACGGCTGGTCGGCGTCGAACTTCGCGGCGTCGCCCCAGGTCGAGGCGTACACCACCACCGAGCCGGAGGGCTGGCGCAACGCCAGGTGGTGCACGAACGACTGGATGCCACCGGGGCGGGGCGGGAAGTCGTTGGTGATCAGCAGCGTACGGCTCACCGGCCGGTCTCCCTGGCGTAGGCGCGGGCGGCGGCCATCCGCTCCACGGTGGACGGGTGCGACGCCGACCAGAGCCGTTCCCAGCGGGGCGGGTCCGGGTCGGCCAGGTTCACCCCGGCCAGCCGGCGCTGCATCGCCTCGAAGGTGGCCGGGTCGCCGGTGAGGGCCAGCGCGTGCGCGTCGGCCCGCGCCTCCACCAGGCGCGACACCGCCGCCTGCACCGGTGTGGCCACCAGCCCGGCCACCGTGACCAGGGCGAGCAGCAGGGGGAACGCCCGGGGCTCGGCGATGGAGTCCACGCCGGCCAGGCGCAGCAGCGGGCGCGCGGAGCCGAGCAGGTAGAGCGCGACCACCCCGGCGGCGGCGCCCAGCGCGCCGGTGAGCGTGCCGACGGCCACGTCCCGGTCCCGGGCGTGCCCCAACTCGTGGGCGACCACGCTGGTCACCTCGGCGGGGGTCGCCTCCCGCAGCAGGGTGTCGTAGACCACCACCCGCCGGGTCGGGCCCAGCCCGGAGACGTACGCGTTCACCGCCCGGGTCCGCCGGGACGCGTCGGCGACCAGCACGTCCTTCACGGGTACGCCGTCCCGGGCGGCCATGGTCATCAGTTCGGTCCGCAGCGGCCCCGGCTCCATCGGGGTGAACCGGTTGAAGACCGGCTCGACCAGCACCGGCAGGACGAACGACAGCAGCGCCACCAGCCCGGCGGCACCGGCCGCGCCGACCGCCCACCACCAGCGCGGGGCGAGCCGGGTGACGGTGTAGAAGCCGAGCAGCGCGACCGCGCCGATCACCGCGCTGACCGCGTACGACTTGAGCAGGTCGACGGTCCAGCCGCCCCAGCCCTGCACGCTCAGCCCGTACCGGGTGAGCACGGCGTGCCGCCAGGCGGAGAAGGGCAGGGTGAGCAGGTCGGCGACGAGCACCACGGCCAGCCCGCCGAGCACCGCCTGGGCCACCCAGTGCCCACCGAGGGGGCGCCCGGCCAGCTCGACCAGGCGACCGCCCAGCGGGGTGAGCCCGAGCGCCAGCGCCACCAGCAGCCCGACGGCGAGCCCGGTGTACCGGCCGGGGCGCAGGGCGGCGCGGAAGGCCCGGCTGTGCGCGACCTGGTCGGCGGGGAGGTCCCGCAGCGCGGCGAGCTGGTCGGCCCGGGGCGCCGGTGGGCGCTGCCACGGCACCAGCAGGGCGGCGGCCACGGCCAGGGCGACGAGCAGCCCGGCGAGGGTCAGGACGGCCCAGCCGCGCGGGGTCACCTCGGCACCCCGCCGCGCGCGGGTCTGCCGCCGTCGCGCCGTACCCGGGTCATGCCGCTCCTCCCGCCGTGAGCGCTCATCCTATGGCCCGCCCGGACCTCTCCGGCGGGGTGTCCGCCGATGCGGGCCGGTCGGCCGCCGCCGGGTGACGGAGCGCGCTATGGCACCGCAGTGACGCCATCATGACTTGAAGTGATGCCCCCATGGTGCCATAGTGGCACCATGGACCTGACGGCACACCTCGACCACCTCCGGCGGGAGTTGAGCCGGGCCGGCGACCTCGGCGGCCCGCAGGCGCGGGCCCTGGCCGAGCAGTTGACCGGGCCGCTGGAGTCGGCGTTCCGGTTGGCCCTGCTGGACGCCCTGACGGCGGCAGCGGAGGAGATCACCCGGGAGTTGGCACCCGGCGCGGTGGAGCTGCGGCTGCGCGCCACCGGGCCCGACTTCGTGGTGACCCCACCCCCCACCGAGCAGCCCGCCCCGGATCCCGCCGCCGGCCCGCCCGAGGGGGACGAGGCCGCCACCGCCCGGATCAACTTCCGCCTCTCCGAGCAGCTCAAGAGGCGCATCGAGGAGGCCGCCGGCCGGGAGGGGCTGTCGGTGAACGCCTGGCTCGTCCGGGCCGCCGGCGCCGCCGCCGACGCCCACCGCACCGGCCGGGCCCACCGGCACACGCCGGTGGGCGGCGAGCGGTACACCGGCTGGGTCCGCTGACGCCGTCCCCGCCCGCCGCCCGTCCCGCTCACCACCAGCCCCCACCTCGCCGAGAAGGGAACCGCTCGTGCCCACCTTCGACACCCCCGGCCCCATCACCGTCACGCTCGACCTGCTGGCCGCCGACGTCCGGATCACCCCCGGAGACCGCACCGACACGACCGTCGAGGTACGCCCGAGCCACGAGGGCACCGACGCGGACGTCCGGGCCGCCGAGCAGACCCGGGTCGAGTTCACCGACGGTCACCTCGTGGTCCGGATGCCGAAGCGACGCGGCCTCGGGCTGCTCGGCCGGCCCGGCACGGTGGACCTGACGATCGCCCTGCCCACCGGCTCCCGGCTGCACGCCGACGCGGCGGCGGCGACCATCCGCGCCACCGGTCAGCTCGGCGAGTGCCGGCTCAGGACCGCCGCCGGGGACCTCGCCCTGCACCACACCGGCGCCCTCGACGCCAGCGCCTCGGCCGGGGAGATCACGGTGGACCGGGTCGACGGCTCCGCCCGGGTCGCCAGCGGCAGCGGTCAGGTCCGGGTCGGCGCGGTCGGCGGGGACCTGGCCGTCCGTACCTCCAACGGCGACACCACCGTGGGCTCCGTCGCCGGTGACCTGGAGGCCAGGTCGGCCAACGGCGACATCGTGATCGCACGGGCCACCGGCACGGTCACCGCCGCCACGGCCAACGGCGACCTGCGGGTCGACGAGGCGGTCACCGGCCGGATGTCGCTGCGGACCAACCGTGGCGAGGTCGTCGTCGGCGTCCCCGCCGGCACCGCCGCCCACCTCGACCTGCACACCCGGCACGGCCGGGTGGAGAACGACCTGGCCTCCTGCGCGCCGCCCCCGACCCCGGCCGGCACCGTCGAGGTGACCGCCCGGACCTCCTTCGGCGACATCGTGATCCGCCGCCGCTGACCCTCCGGCCCGGCGGCGACGCCGGGCGCTCGGAACCCGCGCTGACGCCGGTCAGGACCGGGACAGCCGGCGCAGCAGCGAGTCCGCACCGAGCGGGTACGCGCCGTGCCGGCTCACCCCGTCGGCGACCTCCCGGTCGGAGGAGACCACCACCACCGGGCGGCCGGGCGGCTCGGCCCGGACCAGCCGGCGGATCAGCTCGTCGGCGGTCTCCCCCTTGCGGGAGAAGAGCACCCGGACCCCGCGCGGCGCGGGCGGCAGCCCGTGGATCCGTTCGGCCCCGTCGAAGACCACGGTGACCTCGTCGCCGGTCTGCGCGGCGATCCCGCCCAGGCCGCTGATCAGCCGCTTGCGCTGCTGCTCGAGGGACATCTCGCCGAACCCGCGCTTGGTGACGTTGTAGCCGTCGACGACCAGGTGCGCCCGGGGCAGGGCGAGCAGTTGGTCCAGCCGGGCCGGGTCGTCGGTGTCCCGGGCCCGGGTGGCCGCCGCCGCGTCGGCCGCCGTGGCGGTCCCGGTGAAGGCGTCCGCGACGAAGTCGGCGGGCAGCTTCTCCACCGGGTCCAGCGCCAGCTCCCGGCGCAGCCCCACGGCGGCCTGCCCGATCGTCTCCAGCAGCAGCCAGAGCCGGGCGTCGTCGACCGACCGGGCCTCCTTGGCGCTGGCCCGCGCGACCCCGGCCGTCGCCTCCGCCTCGGCCAGCCGGGCCCGGACCCGTCGCAGCTCGGCCTCGGCGTCGGCCGCCGCCCGCGTCGCCCGGCCGCGCTCGGTGGCGAGCAGCTCGCCGGCCCGGCGTTCCCGCGCCTGGGTCTCGCGCAGCGCCCGGCCGAGCTGCCGGGCCTCCTCGCGGACCTGCCCCAGCTCCTCGCGGACCCGGGCCAGCTCGTCACGGAGCTTCTCCGCCTCCACCCGGGCCACCGCCCGGTCGTGCTCGGCCCGGGTGGCCCGCTGTTCGGCCTCCCGCACCAGCTCGGCCACCACGGCGCTGTCCGCCTCGGCCTGCACGGCCGCGCCGCTGGCCTCGACCAGGCCCCGCCAGCCCTGCGGCCGGGCCAGGTACGCCAGGGCGGCGACCTCCACCGGATCGGCGGCGGCCGGGGCGGTCCCGTCGACCACCGCCGCGCCCAGGTCGCCCGCGTCGGCCAGCGCCCGGTTGGCGACCCGTTGCCGGAACAGCGGGTCGGCGGTGAGCTGGGCGGCGATCATCGGGGCGCCCAGCCGGGCCCGCCGGTTGGGCGCGAACTTGGCCACCCGGCGCAGCGGCACCGGCACCTCGTCGGCGGGTAGGCCGGGCAGCACCGTGGCGGTCAGTGCCACGATCCGCTGCCGGACCGGCTCGGGCAGCACCGGCTCCGGCTCCGCCTGTTCCGGCTCCGGTTCCGGCCCTGCCGGCTCGGGTTCGGACACGTCCGCCACGGGGTCCCCCGACCCGGATCCGGGCCCGGTCGCCGGTTCGGCGCCCGGGGCCCGGCCGTACCCACCGGCGGCGCGCGCGGCGTCGACCTCCCCCTCGGGGAGGTTGTCGTCGTACGGCTCGGTGAGGGGCATGTGGCAAGTCTCCCACCGGGGCCGGGCCCACCGCCCGGTGAGTGAGCCGATCTCTCATCCTATCCCCGTGGTGACTGGTGGGACGCTTGTGGCCGGAGTGTCGGACCGACCCGTTACCGTGCCGGCGTGACGGGTGGGGAGTACGTCCAGCAGGCCCTCGCCGGGCTGGACCCGACCGGGCCGGGGGTGGACCCGGCGCTGCCGCTGTACGCGGCGACCTTCGTCGTGGTCGACCTGGAGACCACCGGCGGGGCCCCCGACGGCGGCGGGATCACCGAGATCGGCGCGGTCAAGGTCCGGGGCGGCGAGGAGCTGGGGGTGCTCGCCACCCTGGTCAACCCGGGGGTGCCGATCCCGCCGTTCATCACCGTGCTGACCGGGATCACCCAGGCCATGCTGCTGCCCGCCCCGCCGATCGAGCGGGTGCTGCCGAGCTTCCTGGAGTTCCTCGCCGACGCGGTCCTGGTCGCCCACAACGCCCCGTACGACGTGGGGTTCCTCAAGGCGGCCTGCGCCAAGCACGGGTACCGCTGGCCCCACCCCCGGGTGCTGGACACGGCGGCCCTGGCCCGGCGGGTGCTCAGCCGGGACGAGGTGCCCAACCGCAAGCTCGGCACCCTGGCCGCGTACTTCCGCACCTCGACCCAGCCGACGCACCGGGCGCTGGACGACGCCAAGGCCACCGTGGACGTGCTGCACGGGCTGATCGGCCGGCTCGGCGGGCACCGGGTGGACACCGTCGGCGAGGCGATCGAGTTCGCCCGCGCGGTCACCCCGACCCAGCGGCGCAAGCGGCACCTGGCCGACGGGCTGCCGCGCACGCCCGGGGTCTACATCTTCCGGGCCGCCGACGACCGGCCGCTCTACGTGGGCACCTCCGGCGACATCGCCACCCGGGTCCGCAGCTACTTCACCGCCGCCGAGAAGCGGGCCCGGATCTCCGAGATGCTCGCCGCCGCCGAGCGGGTGGAGGCGGTCGGGTGCGCCCACTCGCTGGAGGCCGAGGTGCGCGAGCTGCGGCTGATCGCCGCGCACGCCCCGCCGTACAACCGGCGGTCGAAGTACCCGGAGCGGGCGGTCTGGCTCAAGCTCACCGACGAGGCGTACCCCCGGTTGTCGGTGGCGCGCGGCCTGGCCCCCGGCGACGAGGCGTACCTCGGGCCGTTCACCTCCCGACGCGCGGCGGAGCTGGCGGCGGCGGGCTTCCACGACGCCACCGGGCTGCGCCAGTGCACGCACCGGCTGTCGCTACGCACGGTCACGCCGGCCTGCGCGCTGGCCGAGCTGGGCCGCTGCGCCGCGCCCTGCGAGCACCGGATCACCCCCCAGGAGTACGACCACCGCGCGGTCGCGCCGTTCCGGGCGGCGACCACGGGTGACCCGGGGCCGGTGGTGGCGACGCTGCTGGCCCGGATCGACGCGCTCGCGGCGGCGCAGCGGTACGAGGAGGCGGCGGTGGTCCGGGCCCGGCTGGCCGCCGTGCTGCGGGCCACGGTCCGGATGCAGCGGCTCGCCGCGCTGACCGGGATCGCCGAGCTGACCGCCGCGCGGCCGGCCGCCGGGGGCGGCTGGGAGCTGGCGCTGGTGCGGCACGGCCGGCTCGCCGGAGCCGGCGTGTCGCCGCCCGGCGTCCACCCGCGACCCACGGTGACGCTGATCCGGGCCACGGCGGAGACGGTCACGCCCGGTCACGGCCCGGTCCCGGCGGCCTCGGCCGAGGAGTCGGAGCGGATCCTGTCCTGGTTGGAACGCCCGGAGACCCGGCTGGTCGAGATGACCTCGGCGTGGTCCTCGCCGGTGGCCGGCGCGGCCCGGTTCCGGGGCCTGCTGGCCAAGGCTGAGGGCGCGGCGACGCAACAACTCTCGACCGAACGCCCATGAGCAAGTGACCATTCGGACGACCTCGCCTCACTTAGGCTGTTAAGGGAGTGCAGTCCTGCCCGATTCGTGGGCCTGCTTCCGGTTGCCGGACGGTGGCCGAGGAGCCGGGGTGAGGAGGTGTCCCACGTGGACGTCGACGCCGGACATGGGGCCGCCCTGGGGGGCGCGTTGTCCAACCAGCCGGGTGAGCTGCCGCTGACCCGCCGCCTCCGCTCGCTGCTGACCTGGCCGACAAACGAGACCGACCCGGTCACCCAGCTGGTCCGCGCCCACCGGGCGATCCACCCCAGCGCCGAGGCGGCCGTGCTGCGCCGGGCGTACACGATCGCGGAGAACATGCACCGCGGGCAGTTCCGCAAGAGCGGTGAGCCCTACATCACCCACCCGCTGGCCGTCGCGCAGATCTGCGCCGACCTGGGCCTGGACAGCACCACCCTGGTCGCGGCGCTGCTGCACGACACCGTGGAGGACACCCGCTACACCCTCCAGGCGCTCGCCGACGACTTCGGACACGAGGTGGCCCACCTGGTCGACGGGGTGACCAAGTTCGACAAGGCGTTCTACGGCAAGGCCGCCGAGGCGGAGACCACCCGCAAGATGATCATCGCGGCCGGCAAGGACGTCCGGGTGCTGATCATCAAGCTGGCCGACCGGCTGCACAACATGCGGACCCTCGGGGTCCGCTCCGCGGCCTCCCGGGAGCGGATCGCCCGCAAGACCCTGGACGTGCTCGTCCCGCTCTGCGACCGGCTGGGCATCCAGACCCTCAAACGGGAGCTGGACGACGTGGTCCTGCTGCACCTGGAGCCGGAGGCGCACGCCCGGATCGCCCGGCACGTGCACGACCGGCCCGGCTGGGACGCGTACCTCGGCGACGTGGTCGCCCGGACCCGGGTGGCGCTGCGCCGGGACCGGGTCACCGCGACGGTCGCCCCCCGGCCCCGGCACCTTTACTCGATCTGGAAGGACACCGTCGCCGGCGGGCACAGCACCCCCTTCGACCTGCCCCGGATCGAGGTGGTGGTGGACGGGCCGGCCACCGACTGTTACGCGGCCCTGGGCGCGATCCACGGGATGTGGCGCCCGGTCCCCGGCCGGTTCAAGGACTTCATCGCCTCCCCGAAGAACAACCTCTACCGCTCGCTGCACACCAGCGTCTGCGGGCCCGGCAACCGCACCGTCGAGGTGCTGATCCGCACCGTCGAGATGCACCGGTCGGCCGAGTACGGCATCGCCGCCGACTTCCGCTTCCCCCGGGCCAAGGGGAAGGCCGCCGCCCGCGCCGAGCAGCTCGACTGGCTGCGCCGGGTGCTCGACTGGGAGCAGGACGCCCCGGACCCGGCCCAGTTCCTGGAGTCGCTGCGCTGCGACCTCGCCGAGGCGCAGATCCAGGTCTTCGCCGACGGCCGGCAGGTGCTCCTCCCGGCCGGGGCCACCCCGGTCGACCTGGCGTACGAGCTGGGCAGCGACCGGGGGGACCACTGCCTGGCGGCCCGGATCAACGGCCGGCTGGCCCCGCTCTCCTCCGAGCTGGACGAGGGCGACGTGGTGGAGATCTTCACCGAGAACGACGCCGAGAGCGGGTTCGAGGCCGACGCCGCGCCGCGCGGGCCCCGCCGGGAGTGGCTCGGGTTCGTCAAGTCCCCGCACGCCCAGATGCAGATCAACCGCTGGTTCGCCGAGCACACCGAGCCGGGCATCTCGATCGCCGACAAGGTACGCCTCGGTCGGGCCGCCATCGGGCTCACCCTGCGTCAGCACAACCGGGGGCTGGCCAGCGACCTGCCCCTGCTCCGCCTCGCCGAGGAGCTCGGCTACCCCGACCTGGAGACCCTCCTGGTCGCGGTCTTCGACCGGACGGTCGAGCCCGACGCGCTGGTGCGCCAGCTCATCGACCTCGTCGACCACCGACAGTGAACCCACCGGTCGGATACCCTCCCCGGGAGCCCGGCCGGCCCGCCGCGACCACTAGCCTGAGGGCATGATCCCCCGCACCCGCGCCACCGGACGGGCCATCGGGTACCGCTTCTTCTACCGGCTGCCCTATCCCGTCCGGCGCCGGCTGGTCCGGCTCGCCGTCCCGAAGTACGTCGTCGGCGCGGTCACCCTGGTCCGGGACGCCGAGGCCGAGGGCGCCGGTCGCCTGCTGATGCTGCGGCAGCCCCCGGGACACAGCTGGACGCTGCCCGCCGGGCTGTTGAACAAGGCCGAACCGCCGGTCGTCGGCGCGGCCCGGGAACTGTTCGAGGAGACCGGCATCCGGCTGCCCCCGACCCGCCTGCGACCGGCCACCCCCAACGCCATCGTGCACGCCAAGGGCTGGGTGGACATGGTGTTCGAGACCGAGGTGCCGGCGTCCAGCACCCCCCTGAAGGTCGACGGCGCCGAGGTCTTCGAGGCGGTCTGGCACCCGCTGGACGACCTGCCCCGGCTGAGCTGGCCCACCGCCCGGCTGCTCGGGTACTACGGCATCGGCCCGGAGGCGGGCAACTTCCCGCCGCCCCTGCCCGACAGCACCCCGGGACCGGGGCGGTGACCCCAGCCGGCACAGGGGCGGTGACCGGAGCCGGGACCGGTGGGCCCGCCGGGATCTGCGCGGTGGTGCTCGCCGCCGGGGCGGGCACCCGGTTGCGCCCGCTCACCGACCGGCTGCCCAAGGCGCTCTGCCCGGTCGGCAACGAGCCCCTGCTCGACCGGGCGCTCGACCGGCTGGCCGGGCTCGGTCTCACCGGCCGCGACCGGGTCGCGGTGAACGCCTGCTACCTCGGCGACCAGGTGGTCGAGCGGGTCGGTGACCGCGCGCACCGCTCGGTCGAGCCGGGTGACCCGCTGGGTACCGCCGGCGGGATCGGCAACCTGCGGGACTGGATCGCCGGGCGCGGGGTGCTGGTCGGCAACGCCGACGCGTACCTGGCCGATCCGGCCGCCCCGCCCGGTCCCGACCTGGCCGCCCTGCTCGACGGCTGGGACGGCGACACGGTACGCCTGCTCGGCCAGCCGGCACCCGACCCGACCGAGCCGGGCACCTTCGACGGCCACCGCTTCGTCGGCTTCTCGCTGCTGCCCTGGCGGCTGGTCCGCGACCTGCCACCGACCTTCGGCGACCTGGTCCGCGCCGTCTGGCGGCCGGCGGAGGCGGCCGGCACGCTGACCGTGGTGCCGTACCCGGGCACCTTCTACGACACCGGCACCCCGGCCGACTACCTGGCCGCCAACCTGCACGCGGCCGGCGACGGGAACCTGGTCCACCCCACCGCCTCGGTCAGCGGACGGTGCCACCGGGCGGTGGTGGGCGCGGGCGCGGTCGTCCGGGGCACGGTGACCCGGTCGGTGCTCTGGCCCGGCACCGAGGTCCACACCGGAGAGCACCTGGTCGACGTGGTCCGCACCGCCGACGGGCTGACCGTCCCCGCCGGCTGAGCACCCTGACCCGGCTGAGCACCCTGACCGGCTGAGCACCCTGACCGGCTGAGCACCCAGGCCGGCCCGGGGCACGGCGTCACCCGGGCTGGGAGCACGGCCTCACGTGACCGGGGAGGACAGCGTCCTGCTGGCCTGCGGGCACGGCGTCTAGCATGGTCCACGGCGCGGGCACCGGAGCCGGCGCCGTGAGGCACGACGAAGGGCGGACCAGTGATCACCGCGATCGTACTGATCGACTGCGCCACCGACTCGATTCCCGAGGTCGCCGAGGCGTTGGCCGACCTGCCCGGGGTCAGCGAGGTCTACTCGGTGGCCGGGCACGTCGACCTGATCGCCATCGTGCGGGTCCGCGAGTTCGACCAGATCGCCGAGGTGATCGCCGGTCGCATCTCGAAGGTCCCCGGGGTGATCGGCACCGAGTCGCACATCGCCTTCCGCGCCTACTCCCAGCACGACCTGGAGGAGGCCTTCGCCATCGGCCTGGCCAGCGCCGACTGACGTACGGCCCGGCTGGGCGGCGAGCAGGTCGGCGGCGTCAGACGGCGATCCGTAGTGCCTCGGCGAGGCGGACGATCCCGGGGTGGGGTTTCCCGCAGCGGCGGAGCAGGGTGCGGATGGTCTCCCGGGCGGCGGGGCGGCTGCGGACCTCGGTGGGCGTGGCCTGGTCCGCGAGCAGCAGCGCGCGGCCCGCTTCGGTCAGGTCGTTGAGGCGTACGCAGCCGTGTGTCACGTCGAGCAGGTGGGCGGCTCGGGGTTCCGGGGGTAGCTGGTGGAACGTCGTTGAGTCGAGCGCGCTGCGGTGCCGGGTGACGGCGGTGGTGTGTTGGTCGAGGTCGAGCGCGGTGATGACCCGGGTCAGTGCGACCAGGGTCGGCCCGAAGCTGAGGCCGTGGTCGTGCCGGTCGTCGCCGACCAGGGTGGCGACCTCGTCGGCGTGGTCGAGCAGGTCGGCGACGCCGACAGGGTCGCCTCGGCCGGCGGCGCCGCGTGCCGCCTGGAGGAGCAGATTGCCGTACCCGGTGAGGTGGGTGGGTGGGGCGGTGAGGGGGTCGGGTGGGGTGAGCCGGTGGGCGACGGTGAGCGCGACCTCCACGGTGTGCCGGTGGCGGCCCAGGGTGTGCAGGACGCGGGTGAGGTGCCCGGTGGCCGCCAGGGTGAGCGCGTCGTCGTCGGCGTCCCGGCAGACCGTCATCGCGCGGTCGGCGGCGAGCCAGGCCAGGCCGGGATCGCCGAGTTTGCGCAGCACCGTGGAGGTGAGCTGGTAGCCCTGTGCGAGCAGGTGGCAGGGCTGCGGGTCGTCGGGGTGGGCCGCCCGGCGGCGGTGGCCGTCGCGCAGCAGGCGGGGCAGTGTGCCGAGCAGGGTGCGGTAGTCGGCGTGTTGGAGCGCCAACCAGGCATGGCCGACGCCGCGCCGCGGCTCGGCGGGGGCCGGTTCCGCGCCGTCGGGCGGGGCCAGCGTCGCGTCGTACGCGAACAGGGCCGCCCGGAGGGTGTCCAGGTCCCGGCCGCCGACCGGGCCGACCGGGACGGTGGTCGGGCCGGCCGCCGCCGTCTCGGTGTCGGTGTCGGTGTCGATGAGGACGTCGACGTCGACCTGGAGGGTGCGGGCGATCTCCTGGAGGTTGGAGAGTGTGTCCAGCCGGCGGGTACCCCGCTCCACCTTGTCGACCCAGCTCTTCGACTTGCCGAGGGCGTCGGCGAAGGCCTGCTGGGACATTCCGCGCTGGTTGCGCCAGTACGCCAGCCGCCGGCCGCCGGGCAGCTCAGCCACGGCACCGGTAGCCGCGCCGCTGGCCGTACGTGAGCAGGGGAGCGCGCCGCTGGGCGAGCGGGACGAGCCGGGTCGGCCCGTCGTACCACCGGTGCCGCCCACCCTCGGGCGTACCGCGCTGCCGCTCGGCCTCATCAAGGATGCGCCGCTGCGCCGCCCGAAACTCCACCTCCTGACCAGCCCGTCCGGTGTCGACCACTCGTGGGGTGGACCGCTGTTTCCACCACTGTCGAATCGGCTTCCACATCGCTTGATCAGCCTCCTCGAATCCGTGTTCACATCCGTGCTGCCAGAGAACACGTTCATTGCTGTCATTCCGAGATGTCGTAGGGGTGACTGAGGTCAATCGGGTGTGCCGGGGAGTGACGGGGCGTGACTGATCTCTTGTGGCTCCCCAAGGAAACGGAGGATGCTGGGCGCAGCGGAAAGCTCGATGACTGCCGGCCGGGGGCGGGGATGCGACCACTACGTCAAGCACGCGCGGAAAGGGGTTGGTCCCGAGCGAGGCTCGCTGTCAACGCCGGCTGAAGTTTGACCCCTCTGTTCCGGCCGAATGTTGACCCCCTCGCT
>NZ_LRQV01000077.1 GCF_001567585.1 Micromonospora rosaria | reverse complement strand
TCGTCGAGTACGTGCTCGACGCCCGCCGCTACGCGGCGGCGACGCAGACCGGTGCCGCGCCGGACGAGCCGGGGACCGAACCGCCGGTGGGCTTCCGGGACATCCTGGGCCGGCTGCCCGACGGGCGGCAGGGGCCCGTCAACGACCTGGGCGCGCTGGCCCGCGCGGCGGCCCTGGAGGCGTACGTGGGCCGGCGGCTGGTCGACCCGATCGTGCGCGGGCTGCACGTGCGGTGGCGCACCGGGCCGGGTGAGGGGTGGAGCTGGGTCGAGGTGGCGCCCGACCGGTGTCTGGTGGAGCGGGTCTCGGTCCGGGAGCACGGTTTCTCCTGCGGGGGGGACCCGGCCCGCCTGGCCGAGGACCTGGCCGCGGTGGCGATCGGTGACCGGCTGCGGGACCTGACCGGGGTCGAGCCGCACTTGGTGTCCCGGGCGCGGGTGCGGGCGGACATCCTGCGGCTGCGGTCGCACCGCGACGAGTTCGACGACGGATTCGCCTTCGACCACCTCTGCGCCGACTGACCCGCACGGATTCGCCCCGGGCGCCGGTCGAACCCGGTACCGCCCGGCCGACCGTTTTCTGCTTTCTGCGACGGTGGGATCACCATCCGGAGCCAGTCGGGCGCAATGTGCGGCCCGCCCCGCCGTCGACGGGAAATCGTCGCCGGGCCGGTCACGCCCCCGGTCGGGGGCCGGGTCGGCCGGCTGCCGCCCGCCCGTGGAAATTCCTCGCACAATCCTCGGAACCGGTTGAACCCCCGCCGTCGTGGCTCCGTACTCATGCGCGAATGGACACGATCTTCCCCCGCGTCGTGAGGCGTGGGCGACGGTGCGGAAAGGGCATCGTCGGTCATCGACGTGCGACCGGAGGTGTCGCGGTGCTCCCCGACGCGGCGCCGCCACCCGAATTCCGTCGGCCCGCCGGGGGCACGGGTCCACTACCGGATCGAGAAGGAGAACAATTCGATGCGCAGGTCCACACGGGCGCGACGGTCATCCGGTAACACGCGGCGCAACCGGCTGATCGCCGTGGCCGGTACGCTCGCGGTCTTCGGCGGAATCGTGGCGGTGACCCAGATCTCGTCCGCCCAAGACCGACCGTCGCGTACCCGGACGGTGTCGTCGGAGTGCGTGGCGCCGCCGGCCGGCGCGACCGCCAGGAACGGCACCGGCATCACCGTCAACGAGCAGAACGGCCGCGACGTCCGCAACCACTGGGGCGACGGGCAGATGTCCAAGGCCCAGTGCCAGTCGCTGCGGACCGGTGCCGAGGTCCGGACGATCAGTTGCCCGGATCCCACCGGCAAACTGCCCCGGGAGATCCCCGCCCGGGCGCAGCGGGAGGTCTCGCGCAACCTCGCCCTGCTCACCACCCAGATCGAGGAGGCCAACCGGCGCCTGGCGGCGGAGGGCCGCAAGGGTCAGGGGTTCATCGACAGCGCGATCCTGGCTCCGCTGGCCGCCAAGCGGAGGGCCACCCTGGACCGGATCGCGATCGCCATCGGCCGGGTCGCCGAGCGTCCGCAGGGCCTCGACGAGCTGGCCACCTGCCAGGTCGTCAACGCCAACCCCAACAACGGGAACAACAACGGCGGCAACAACGGTGGGAACGACGGCGGGGGCAACAACAACGGCCTCGACGTGCTGGCGCAGAACTGCGACAACAGCCGCCTCCAGCGCCACGACGGGTTTCAGAACGGCAACCGGTGCGTCAGCACCGCGTTCGGCGAGGTCGGCAGCGCCGGCGACAACCCGTCGCTGCTGATCACGGAGTTCCCCGACCAGGTCCAGGCGAACCAGGCGTTCACCCTGCGGGTGTCGACGCGCAACCTGGTCCGGGACCGCTTCCTCCCCGCCGGTCAGGGCGGCTACTACCTGGAGAGCTCGGTGCTCAACGGGGAGGGGCTGACCCGGGGCCACTTCCACAGCGCCTGCCGGATGCTCGGCAGCACCACCGAGGCGCCGGACCCGGCGCCGGCCCCCGCCTTCTTCGTGGCGACCGAGGACGGCGCCGGTGGACGGAACCCGGACGAGGTCGCGATCCAGGTGCCGGGTCTGCCGCAGCAGGGTGTCGCCCAGTGCGCCGTGTGGGCCGGTGACGGCTCCCACCGGGTGCCGATGATGGAGCGGGCCAACCAGACCCCGGCCTTCGACGTGGTCCGGATCCAGGTGAACTGAGCCCGTCGTGCGACGAACGTGGCAGCCGCCCGGGCAGGTCCCGGGCGGCTGCCGCCGTCGGGCGTGCCGGTGGGCCGTCGGCCCGCTCGCCTCCGCCGCGGACAGGTGGTGCGGTGCGCCGCCGCCCCCGGGGCCGGCGCCGCCGGCCCGGCGTGACCCCGGAGTGGCTGGTGGCCGGACCGAGGCGCTCAGCGGTTCTTGTAGGCCTCGACGACCGAGACCGGGATCCGCCCGCGCTCGGAAATCTCGTGGCCGTTCTTGACCGCCCATTCGCGGATCGCCCGGTTCTGCTCGCGGTCCATTCCCGAGATCGGGCGGCTGCCCCGGCGGCCCGGCCGACCGCTCTCGACCGGGCCACGACCGATCCGGCGCCCGGCATTGATGTACGGGTCGAGGGCCTTGCGCAGCATGCCGGCGTTCTCGTCGGAGACGTCGATCGTGTAGGTCACCCCGTCGAGGCTGAACTCGACCGTACGATCGGCCTTTCCGCCGTCCAGATCGTCGGTGAGAACCGTGATTACTTTCCTTGCCATGGCCGATTACTCCCTGTGTGTGGCGGGTGTGGGTAAAAGTTTGACGTACCGGTGGGCAAAAGCGCAACAATATGCGCCGCCTTCCATTCGGCGGGTCGTGATAGCCGGAGTGTTAAGTCGCGGTCTACCGGTGGAAACGGTGCCCTCCGGCGAGGAAGCGCAATCGGTGAGTAGCCCGGGTGGTCCGGCTCGTGCCAGGGCGCGCCCCGCGCCATAGGTCGGGACGCGGGTAACGGCGTCGTCGGCATTCGATTTGCGGGCAGGTCGGGCCGCGTCCCGGTGGTCTCTCCCGGGGTCGCGCGGGGCCCGCCGGTGGCGGCGGGCGGAGGTGATCGTGTCCTGGGTCACACCCCGGAACAACGGGAACCTTTTGTTACTTGAGCCTGACACGCTCAACTCAACGCGATGGCAGGTGTTCGATGGCAACTCTTCCGGTACTACCCCTGACCGACGCCGTCCTGCTGCCCGGCATGGTCATCCCGGTGACCCTCGACCCGAGCACCCAGGCCGCCGTCGACGCGGCCCGCGCCACCGGGGACGGCCGACTCCTCGCCGTACCCCGCCTCGACGGCGAGTACGGGCCGGTCGGCGCGGTCGCCACCATCGAGAAGGTCGGCCGGCTGCCCAGCGGCGAGCCGGCCGCGGTGATCCGTGGCCTGCGCCGGGCCCGGATCGGCTCCGGCGTCCCCGGCCCCGGGGCCGCCCTCTGGGTCGAGGCGGCCGAACTGCCCGAACCCACCCCCGCCGGTCGGGCCCGCGACCTCGCCCGCGAGTACCGCGCCCTGATGACCTCCGTGCTCCAGCAGCGGGGCGCCTGGCAGGTCATCGACGCGATGGAACGGATGACCGACCTGTCCGAGCTGGCCGACGCGGCCGGCTACGCGCCCTGGCTCAGCCTGGCGCAGAAGACCGAGCTGCTCGCCGCCCCGGACGTCACCGCCCGGCTGGAGCTGCTGGTCGGCTGGGTGCGGGAGCACCTGGCCGAGCAGGAGGTCGCCGAGCGGATCACCACCGACGTCCGGGAGGGGCTGGAGAAGTCCCAGCGGGAGTTCCTGCTGCGCCAGCAGCTCGCCGCCATCCGCAAGGAACTCGGCGAGGACGAGCCGGACGGCTCCGCCGACTACCGGTCCCGGGTGGAGTCGGCCGACCTGCCCGAGCAGGTCCGCGAGGCGGCGCTGCGCGAGGTCGGCAAGCTGGAGCGGGCCAGTGACGCCTCCCCGGAGGCGGGCTGGATCCGGACCTGGCTGGACACCGTCCTGGAGATGCCGTGGGGCACCCGTACCCAGGACAACACCGACCTGGCCGCGGCCCGCGCGGTGCTCGACGCCGACCACGCCGGCCTGGCCGACGTGAAGGACCGCATCCTGGAGTACCTGGCGGTGCGCAGCCGCCGCGCCGAGCGCGACCTCGGCGTGGTCGGCGGGCGCGGCTCCGGCGCGGTGCTCGCCCTCGCCGGCCCGCCCGGGGTCGGCAAGACCAGCCTCGGTGAGTCGGTGGCCCGCGCGCTGGGCCGGACCTTCGTCCGGGTCTCCCTCGGCGGGGTCCGCGACGAGGCGGAGATCCGGGGCCACCGGCGCACCTACGTCGGCGCGCTGCCCGGCCGGATCGTCCGGGCGCTGCGCGAGGCCGGCTCGATGAACCCGGTGGTGCTCCTCGACGAGGTGGACAAGCTGGCCGTCGGCTACGCCGGCGACCCGGCCGCGGCGCTGCTGGAGGTGCTCGACCCGGCGCAGAACCACACCTTCCGCGACCACTACCTGGAGGTCGACCTCGACCTGTCCGACGTGCTCTTCCTCGCCACCGCCAACGTGGTGGAGAACGTCCCCGGCCCGCTGCTGGACCGGATGGAGCTGGTCACCCTGGACGGGTACACCGAGGACGAGAAGGTGGCGATCGCCCGCGACCACCTGTTGCCCCGGCAGCGGGAGCGGGCCGGGCTGACCGCCGACGAGGTCACCGTCGACGACGCCGTGCTGGCCCGGATCGCGGGGGAGCACACCCGGGAGGCCGGGGTACGGCAGCTCGAACGGGCCCTGGCGAAGATCCTGCGCAAGGTCACGGTGACCCTGGCGACCGACCCGACCCCGGTCCGGGTGGGCACCGACGACCTGGTCCGCTACCTGGGCCGGCCGCGGTTCACGCCGGAGTCGGCCGAGCGCACCGCCGTGCCCGGGGTGGCCACCGGGCTGGCCGTCACCGGCGCCGGCGGGGACGTGCTCTTCATCGAGGCGACCAGCATGGCGGGCGAGCCGGGGCTGACCCTCACCGGCCAGCTCGGGGACGTGATGAAGGAGTCCGCGCACATCGCCTGGTCGTACCTGCGCTCCAACGGACGCCGACTCGGGCTGGACCCGAACGCGCTGGCCGGGCAGCGGATCCACCTGCACGTCCCGGCGGGCGCGGTGCCCAAGGACGGCCCCAGCGCCGGCATCACCATGGTCACCGCCCTCGCCTCGCTGGTCACCGGCCGGCCGGTCCGTCCGGAGTTCGGGATGACCGGCGAGGTGACCCTCTCCGGCCGGGTGCTGCCCATCGGCGGGGTGAAGCAGAAGCTGCTCGCCGCGCACCGGGCCGGCCTGACCGAGGTGATCATCCCGGCCCGCAACGCGCCGGACCTGGACGACCTGCCCGAGGAGGTGCGCTCGGCGCTGACCGTGCACACCCTCGCCGACGTCGCCGACGTGCTCGCCCTGGCGCTGCGTCCGGCCGACGCCGACACCCTCACCGGGCCGGCCCTCACCGCCGCCTGACCCCGGCTGCGGGCCGGGCGTCGCGACACCTCGCGCGCCCGGCCCGCAGCGGGTACGGTCGGCATCCCTTTCCCCGTGACCGGAGGCGACGATGACCATCCTGTTGTGGGTACTCCAGATCGGCCTGGCGGCGATCCTCCTCGGCGCGGGCCTGACCAAGGTCAGCCAGCCCACCGAGAAGCTGCGGGACCGGATGAGCTGGGTCGACGGCGTACCGCCCGGCCGGGTCAAGGCGCTGGGCGCGGTCGAGGTGCTGGGCGCGGTCGGGCTGGTCCTGCCGGCGGCCACCGGCATCGCCCCGGTGCTCACCCCGCTGGCCGCCGTCGGCGCGGCGGTGGTGATGCTCGGCGCGGTGGTGATCCACGTACGCGCCCGGGAGTACCCGGCCGCCGCCTTCACCGGGCTGCTGCTCGTCGCGGCCCTGCTGGTGGCCTGGGGCCGGTTCGGCCCCTACGCCCTCTGACGCCCGGCCCGTACACCCGGAGCCGGCCGCCCGGCCCGTACACCCGGAGCCGATGCGGCCCGAGCCGGCCGGCCCGGCTCCGGGTGGGTGAGAAGGGCGCCCCTCTCTACCGGAGGCGTTAAGAGGGGGCCCTTCCTTACCGCTCAGCGGCGGCTGTCGCCGTCGCGGTCGCGGCGTACCGTCGCCTTGCGGCCCTTGATGGTGCTGCCGCGCAGCCCGGCGATCACCTCGTCGGCCGCCCCGACCGGCACCTCGACCAGGGAGAACCGGTCGGCGATCTCGATCGAGCCGATCTCCCGGCCGCTCACCCGGGTCTCGCCGGTGATGGCGCCGACCAGGTCCTGCGGGCGCACCCCGGCCCGCCGGCCCAGCCCGATGAAGACCTGCGTGGTGCCGGCGCCCCGGGGCCGGGCCGGCCGCCGCTCGACGCCGCGTCCCTCGCCGCCGCCGGGGCGGTTCTCCCGGGCCGGGCGGACGGCGGCCTGCGGGATCTCCTCGTCCTCGTCGGTGGTGCCGGGCAGGGTCGCCTCGTGGGCCAGCTTCACCGCCGCCAGGGCCACCTCCATCAGGTCGAACTCGTCCGACAGCGACTCGACGATGACCCGGAACGGGGCCAGGTCGTCCTCCAGCAGGCTCTCCCGCAACGCGGCCTGGGTCAGCTCCAGGCGGCGGGTGCGCAGGTCCGCCACGGTGGGGATCTTGTCGATGGTGATCCGCTGGCCGGTGACCCGCTCGATGGTCTTGAGCATCCGGTGTTCCCGGGGCTCGGCCAGGGTGATCGCCACCCCCTCCCGGCCGGCCCGGCCGACCCGCCCGATCCGGTGCACGTACGACTCGGGGGCGGACGGGACGTCGTAGTTGACCACGTGGCTGAGCTGCTCCACGTCCAGCCCCCGGGCGGCCACGTCGGTGGCGACCAGCAGGTCGGCGGTGCCGGCCCGCAGCCGCCCCATCACCCGGTCCCGCTGCTCCTGGCTCATCCCGCCGTGCAGCGCCTCGGCCCGGTACCCGCGTCCGTTCATCGTCTCGGTGAGCCGGTCCACCTCCTCCCGGCTGCGGCAGAACACGATGGCCGCGGTGGGCGACTCGACGTCCAGCACCCGGCCCAGCGCCGCCGGCTTGTGCGCCCGCGCCACGATGTAGGCGCTCTGCCGGACCCGGGGCGCCTCCCCGGCCACCGGCTGCTCCCGGGCGATGAGGATGCGGACCGGGTCGGTGAGGTACGCCCGCGCCATCCCGTCGATCCGGGCCGGCATGGTGGCCGAGAAGAGCACCGTCTGCCGCTGGTCCGGCGCGTGTTCGAGGATCGCCTCGATGTCCTCGGCGAAACCCATGTCCAGCATCTCGTCGGCCTCGTCCAGCACCACCGTGGCCAGCGCGCCCAGGCGCAGGGTGCCCCGCGCGATGTGGTCCAGGGCCCGGCCGGGGGTGGCCACCACCACGTCCACCCCGGTGTCGAGGGCCCGCAACTGCCGGCCGATGGGCTGCCCGCCGTAGATCGGCAGGACCCGGGTGCCGAGGTCCTTGCCGTAGCGGTGGAACGCCTCGGAGACCTGCACGGCCAGTTCCCGGGTGGGGACCAGCACCAGCGCGACGGGGTCGCCCTCGGTGCGCCCCACGGGCATCCGTTGCAGCAGCGGCAGCGCGAACGCGGCGGTCTTGCCGGTGCCGGTGGCCGCCTGGCCGAGCAGGTCCCGGCCGGTCAGCAGGGGCGGGATCGCCTCCCGCTGGATCGGTGTCGGCTCCTCGTACCCGAGGGTGGCGAGCGCGCCGAGCAGTTCGGCGCGCAGCCCGAGATCCGCGAAGGCGCTCACCTCCTCGGGCAGGCCGGGGGTGGTCGGTTCGGTCGGTGCGGGTGCGGAACTCATGGGTAGAGCTTTTCATCACCGCCGTCGGGCCGCGTCGGCGACCGGCCCGACGGCACGCCACCGGTCGGAACCGGCCGCCACCACCGGCCCGACCGGCTGCGCTGCGTGCGGGCGGCGTCTCACCGGGTGACGATCGCCAGGATCATCGTCAGCCCCAGGACGAGGTCCAGCACGCCGCACCACTCGGCGTACCCGCGCGGCACCACCCGGCCGACGCGGTGGTGCACCAGGTCCCAGAGCCCGTGGCCGAGCCAGCCGAGGGCCACCAGCCACGCGCCGGTGTCACCCCCGAGGAGCGCCGCCGCCCCGGCCAGCGCCGCGTACCCGGCCAGGCCGAGGAGTTCGACGCGGAGCGCGCCCGGGGTGCGCCAGCGGCGACGCACCGTGCCGATCAGCAGGTACCCGGCCGGGAGCGCCAGCAGGGTCCACGGCGGCAGCACCGCCGGGGCGAACCAGTTGTCGACGGTCATCAGCAGGGCCAGCCCGGTGGGCCAGCGGTGCAGCATGGTGAGCACCCGGCGGTGCCGCGACGGCGGAGCCGGCGCGGTGGCCGGTACGGTCGGTGAGGATGTCATGGCTCCACGGTGCCGCCGACCGGCGTCCGCCCGACAGCCTCGCGCCGTACGGTTCGGCCGTGCGCGACGCATGCCCGTACCGGGCGCCGGCGCGGGTGCGGCCGGCGGGGGGACCGCCCTAGGATCGGCGACCATGACGGGGGAGACCGGGCGCGGCGGGCGGGTCCCGGCCGGGGACCGGCGGCTGCGCCGGGCCCGGGTGGTGGCCCTGGTGGCCCTGGTGACCAGCCTCTGGACCAGCTTCCTGCTCCCCGGCGTCGGGCTGCTGCGCGAACCGGACCCGGTCCGGGTGGCCGTCGGCGCGGCGGCCGTCGCCGCGTTCACCGCCGCGCACACCGCCGTGCTGTACGCGGCGGTCACCCCCTGGCTGTCGCCGGTGTGGCGGCGGCGGTGGCACCTCGCCCTGCTCGCCACCGCGGTGCTGAGCGTCCCGGCGGTCGGCCCCGTCGCGGCCGGCTCCTGGCCCACCTGGGCCTGGCTGGGCGCCTCCCTGGTCGGGTTGGCCCCGGTGCTGGTGCGCTGGCCGGTCGCCGTCGTCGCCGGCGCGGCGGCCGTGGCGACCTCGGCGGCGCTGGCCGGGGTGACGGGCGGGTCGATCGGGCTCCACCTGGCCGTCACCGGCGGGGTGGGGCTCGGCGCCGCCCTGGTCAACGCCCTCCAGCTCTGGTTCTGGGACCTGCTCGTCGAGGCCCGGCAGGGTCAGGAGGCCCGTGCGCGGCTGGCCGCCGCGCAGGAACGGCTCCGCTTCGCCCGGGACGTGCACGACCTGCTCGGGCACGACCTGACGGTGATCGCGTTGAAGGCGGAGCTGGCCGCGCGGCTGGCGACGGTGGACGCCGGCCGGGCCGGCCGGGAGGCCGCGCAGGTGCAGCACCTGGCCGTCTCGGCGTTGCAGCGGGTCCGCGCGGCGGTCCACGGCTACCGGGCGGTCGACCTGGCCGAGCAGCTCACCGCCGTCGCCGACGTGCTGCGCTCGTGCGGTGTCCGGTGCACCGTGGTGGCGCCGGCCGACCCGCTCCCGCCGGAGCCGGCCGCCCTGCTGGCGGCGGTGCTGCGTGAGGCGAGCACCAACATCCTGCGGCACAGCCGGGCCGGCTGGTGCCGGATCGAGATCACCCGACCGGAGGGGGCGGCCACGATGACGGTCAGCAACGACGGGGCCGGGGCCGGCCGGTCGCCCGACGGGCACAGCCACGGGCTGCGGGGGCTGACCGACCGGCTGGCGCCGGCCGGCGGCACCCTGCGGACCCGGTGCGGGGACGACGGGGTCTTCACCCTCGAGGCGTGGCTGCCGGTGACGTCGTGATCCGGGTCCTGCTCGCCGACGACGAGGAGCTGATCCGGGAGGCGCTCGCCGCGCTGCTCGGCCTGGAGGCCGACCTGACGGTGGTGGCCCAGGCCGGCGACGGGCGGGCCGCGCTGGCGGCGGCCCGCGCCCACCGCCCGGACGTCGCGGTGGTCGACCTGGAGATGCCGCCACCGGCCGGGATCGAGCTGGTCGCCGAGTTCGGTCGGGCGCTGCCCGGCTGCGCGGTGGTCATCCTCACCGGCCACGGACGCCCCGGACACCTGCGGCAGGCGCTCACCGCCGGGGCCCGGGGCTTCCTCGCCAAGGGGGCGCCGGGCGGGGCGCTGGCGGACGTGATCCGCCGGGTCCACGCCGGCATCCGGTACGTCGACCCGGCGCTGGCCGCCGACGCGCTCACCCTGCCGCCGTGCCCGCTGACCCCCCGGGAGCTGGAGCTGCTGCGGCTGGCCGAGTACGGCACGCCGGTCCCGGTGATCGCCCGCCGGACGCACCTGGCCGCCGGTACGGTCCGCAACCACTTGGCCGCGAGCGTGCAGAAGCTGGGCGCCACCGACCGGGCCGAGGCGGTCCGGATCGCCCGGGAGGCCGGCTGGCTGTGATCGGGCTGGTCCCACGCACCGCCCCGCCGACCCGCTGTGGTCGCCGGCCGCCGCCACTAGCCTGGCCGGGTGCGTACCGTCGAACTGGTCTGTGACCCGGCGTTGGAGGCCACGGTCCGGGCCGCGTGGGACCGGCTCGCCGCGGTCGGGCTGCCCAGCCTGGCCCGGAACATCCATCCCACCAACCGCCCGCACCTGACCCTCGCCGCGGTCGACGCGTTCCCGCCGGGCGCGCAGGCACGGCTGGCCGCCCTCTGCGCGGCGGCGCTGCCGCTGCCGACACACCTCGACCGGATCACCGTGCTCGACGGCAGCGCGCCCCTGGTCTGGCTGGTGCGACCCACCCCGGCGCTGACCGCGCTGCACGCCGGGGTCTGGGCGGTGCTCTCCGCCGCCGAGGGCCGCCGGCCCTGGCACGAGCCGGGCCGGTGGATCCCGCACCTGAGCCTGGCGCTGCGCTTCCGCGACGCCGACCGGCGGCGGGCGCGGGCGGTCGCCGGAGCCGCCCGACCCACCGGCGCCTTCGTCGGGGCGCGCAGCTACGACGGCGAGACCCGGACCGTCACCGCGCTGGGCGGATAGGCGGTCGACCCGTGCGTGGCCGCGCGCTCGGCCTGCCGCTGCGCGGCCCGGGGAGCGTGGAGGCGAGGCTCGTCACCGGTCCGTCCCCTTTCGAGAGCAATGGAAAAATTGCTCACACTTGGTCCGTCGGTGTCTCCTACGGTGAGGTCAGGCTCACCCGGCCCTGCCGGCGGGAGAAGGGACCCCACCATGCGAGTGCCGAGCCGTAGCTCCGGACCGCGGTCCGGCCCGGCCGCGCCCAGCGCCTCGATCACCTCGCCCGCCGTGGCCGGGCCCCCGAGGGCCGGGCCGTCGCCGGGCGGGCCGGCCGTTCCCGACCTTGCCGCGTACCGGGCGGCCGTGGCGGAACTGCTCGTCGAGATCGGTGCGCTCGCCGATCCGGGCTCGGCCACCGCCCGTCAGGCGCTGGTCGACGACCGGCTCCGGGACCCGGTCGTGGCCGCCGTGCTCGACGCCACCCCGGCCGGCCTCGTCGCCGCCCGGGAGACGCTGCTGCTGGAGCTGGCCCGCTACCAGCCGAGCGGCCGCAGCGCGGTGCGCGACCTCACCGGGCTGGTCCGCTGCTACCTGCTGTCCCGCATTGACCTGATGTGGTGGCGCGACGTCCCGGCCTTCGCCACCGACGCCCAGGTCCGGGACAGCCCCGATCTGGTGGACCTGGAGTGGCTGCGCCGCCGGGACCTGGCCCGCTTCCGCTACCGGGAGGAGCCGACCAGCCGGGTCGGCCGGGCCCTGCGGGCGGCCGACCGCCGGCTGCGACCCTACGCCGCCCCGGACACCGCCGGGGTACGGTCGCGCCGGACCCGGCGGGAGGTGGTGGCGCTGCTCAACGACGTGGCCCGGGAGTTCGCCTCGGCCGCCCCGGCGGGCACCCCGCCGCTCTGGGTGACCAGCCTGGTGCGCAGCGCCGAGGAGCAGTACCGGCGGCGGCGACTCGGGCACCCGGTGCCGCTGCCCGGCGCGCACTGCCTCGGGTGGGCCGTCGACGTCGAACTGGACTGGTACGGGCGCTTCGGTGCCCGGGAGGTCCTGGCCGGGATCCTGCGGGACCGGCAGGAGGCCGGCGAGGTCAACGTGGTCGACGCGGGGTCGGTCTGGCACGTCTGCCCCGCCCCGTCCACCCGGGCCCGGCTGCGCCGCGCGTACGAGGTCGAGCTGGGCGCCTGACCGGGCGATCGTCGGCCGGGCGTCAACCGGTCAGCAGCAACGCCCCGAGCGCGGCCAGGGTGCCGGTGACCGCCAGCACCGCGCTGGTCGCCACGAACCGGCGCATCGGCACCCGCACCCCGGCCGCCCGGCACCGCTCGTACCAGAGCAGGGTGGCCAGCGACGCCCACGGCAGCGCCAGCGGACCGATGTTCGTCCCGATCAGCAGGGCCAGCAGCCGGGTGTGGTCGCCGGCCGGCAGCGCCGCCTCCCCGGCCAGGTACGCCGGGAGGTTGTTGACCGCGTTGGCCAGCAGCGCCCCGGTGCCGCCGGCCCGCAGCACCCCGAGCGGGCCGGCGTCGGCGCCGAGCAGCGTACCGACGAGGTCGTGCAGGCCGGCGCGGCCGAGCGTCTGCACCACCAGGAACAGCCCGGTCACCAGGAGCAGCAGCCGCCAGGGCAGCAGCCGGGGGCGCAGGGTGGCGGGGGAGCGGACGGCGAACCCGGCCACCACCACGGCCGCGCCCACCGTCGAGGCGATCCCGATCTCCACTCCGGCGGCGATGCCGGCCACGAGGAGCAGGCAGCCGGCGACCGCCGTCCGGTGCAGCACCGGGTCGGCCGGGGCGAGTCGGGGCGGGGCCTCGAACCGGTCCGGCAGGCGGCGCCAGTACAGCAGCCAGAGCAGGCCGGCGGTCACCGCGATCGCGGCCAGTTGCGGCAGCCACATCCGGGCCGCGTACCCGAGCGGGCTCAGCCCCACCCGGTCGGCGGCGAGCAGGTTGGTCAGGTTGGACACCGGCAGCAGCAGGCTGGCGGTGTTCGCCAGCCAGACCGTGGTGACCGCCAGCGGCAGGGCGGCCAGGCCGAGCCGGGCCGCCAGGGCGAGCAGCACCGGGGTGAGCAGCACCGCCGTGGTGTCCAGGTTGAGCAGGATCGTGGTGAGCGCGGCGAAGGCCACGCAGAGCAGGAACAGCCGGCCCCGGCGGCCCCCGGCGGTCACCGCCAGCCGGGTGGCGAGCACGTCGAAGACCCCGGCGGCGGCGGTCAGTTCGGCCAGCACCACCACGGTGCCGAGGAACAGCAGCAGGGGCAGGATGCGGGCGACGGTCGCCGCCGCCTCGGCCCGGGGCAGCAGCCCGGACAGCACACAGCCGGCACCGGCCACGGCGAGGGCGATCGCGGCCAGGTCCAGCGGGTGCGGTCGGTGTCGGGTGCGGTGGCCGGGCACGGTGCCGGCGGGTGCTTCCACGTCCGCCGATCCTCGCACGCGGCCCGCCGACGGACTCCGACGGGCCGCGCGCGGCACCCGGTCCCGGGGACCCGGGCCGGTCGCCGGTCAGCCGGCGGGCGGGTACGGGTCGTCGCGGTAGGCGTGCTCGGTCTCGATCCGGCCGTCGGCGGTGTGCACGACCAGTTGGCTCGGCTCGTTGCCGTGGGCGACCTGTCGGCCCGCCGCGACCGCGGCCTCCTTCGTGGGGTAGCTGCCGATCGCGTTGCTGCCCTGCTCGACGGCCCACCCGTCACCGTCGGGCACCACGTGGTACTCGTTGCGGCTCATGGTCACGTTCCTCCCCTTCGTCCCGGTCGTGGTACCCGGCGGCCACGGGGAGGAAACGGGGCCGGGCCCGTCCCGGTCGGGGGGAGGAAACGGGGCCGGGCCCGTCCCGGTCGGGGGCGGACCCGGCCCGCCGGGTCACCAGCTCAGGTAGCTGGGCTGGGTCTGCGCGTTGAACTCGCGGTACCGGACGAGGTGCGCCGTCCAGGTCCGCCAGTCGCGCAGCTCCAGCACGTCCAGGCCCTTCTGGATGTCGCTGGAGTAGATGTGGCCGTTGTAGTAGTACGTCGACCAGGGGCCGCCGGTGATCCGCTGGGTCTGCGACAGCGGGCCCCGCTCCCAGTACCCGATCTCCTGCGGCCGGGCCGAGTCGGTGAAGTCCCAGACCGAGACACCGCCCTGGTACCAGGCCTGGACCATCACGTCGCGGCCGAGGACCGGCACCAGCGAGCCGTTGTGCGCCACGCAGTTCTCGGTGTCCGCGTTGACCCGGGGGATCTTGTAGTAGCTGCGGAAGACCATGGCGCGGCGGTCGCCCCGACCGGTGATGTCGTAGATGGCGTTCGCGCCCCGGTTCGGCCCGATGGCCTCGTTGCAGGTGGCGGCCCCGCCGCCGCCCAGCTCGTCGGTGAAGACCACCTTGGTGCCGGCGTTGTTGAAGGTGGCGGAGTGCCAGAACGCGAAGTTCTCCGTGTCCCGGACCCGGTTGATCACGCGGGGCTGCTCCGGCCGGCTGATGTCCATCAGGATGCCGTCACCCAGGCAGGCGCCGGCGGCCAGGTTCTTCGCCGGGTACGCGGTGATGTCGTGACAGCCGCTGGTCTCCGTGGAGTACCCGCCGGCCGGGTTGCCGCCGTCGGGGAAGAGGTTCGGCGTGGCGACGACGGCGGCGGCGGTGGGCGTGCGCAGCGGCACCTTGACGATCGAGATCGAGTCGTGCGGCGGCTGGCAGTCCGGGTAGTCCGCCCGGGGCCGGTACGACGAGACGTAGAGGTAGACCGAGGCGCGGTCCTTGCCCGGGACCAGGGTGTGGGTGTGCGAGCCGCAGGCGGTCTCGACGGCCTTGACGTACCGCGGCCTGGTCTTGTCGCTGATGTCGAAGACCTTGACGCCCTCCCAGGAGGCCGGGTCGGTCGCCGGCAGCGGGGTGCTGGCGCAGGAGTCGTCGCTGCGGCCCTCGTCGGTGGAGAGGAAGAGCAGGTCACCGTAGATCGAGATGTCGTTCTGCGACCCGGGGCAGTGCACCTGCGAGACGATCGTCGGCGCGCTGGGCCGGGCGATGTCGTAGACGACGAAGCCCTGGTAGTTGCCGACGAAGGCGTACCGGCCCTGGAACGCGATGTCCGTGCCCAGGGCGGAGGTGGTGTCGAACGGCGCCTGCTTCGGCAGGTTGGCCACCTGCCGGATGTTGGGGCTGCTGCGGATCTCGTCGACCCCGGGCAGCTCGCCGGTGGCGGCCGGTGCCGGTGCGCCGCCGGTGGCCGCCGCCTGGGCGGTGCTCGGTGGGGCGGCGGCGACGGTGGCCAGCAGGAGACTCGCGACGGCCGCGCCGAGCAGGCGGGGCGACCGGGGTCGCGGTACGGGGAAGCGACGCATCGGCGACACCCTTTCCGAAAGGGGGAATGGCGATGAGCACACCTTACCGATCGGTGATGGGCGTCAATGTGATGCGCGTCACATCAAGCGTCATCTGTCAATGGATACCATCACGGTGACCTCGAAACGAGGGGGGAGCGTATGACCGCCGGCCGGGGACGGACACTGCTGTTGGTCACGTCGGTCCTGCTGGCGCTGGTGGTCGGGGTGGTGCTGGCCACCCGGTCGTCCGGCGGGGACCGGTCCGCCGTCCGGCCGGACGGCACGGAGGCGACCCCCGTGCTGCCGTCGGCCGCGTCGGCCGGTGTGCCGTCGGTCATCGTGCCGGGTCGCCCCGGCGAGGTGGCGGCCACCCTGGACCCCCGGGCGCTGCGGGACACCGCCGCCCCCCGCTACAACAGCCTGGACGTCTGGTTCGTCCGGATGATGATCCCGCACCACGGACAGGCCCTCCAGATGGCCGCGCTCGCCCGGGACCGGGCGGGTAGCCCGGGGGTGCGGGCCCTGGCCGAGCGCATCCGCAGCAGCCAGGGGGCGGAGGTCGGGGTGCTCCAGGGCTGGCTCGACACCCGTGGCCTGCCGCGCGAGGTCGCCGGGCACGACCACGCCACGATGCGCGGCATGCAGTCCGCGTCGGCGGTGCGCCGGCTCGCCGAGGCCCGGGGCGAGGAGTTCGACCGGCTGTTCGTCCGGATGATGAGCGACCACCACGGTGGCGCCGTCGAGATGGCCCGCGACCTGCTGGCGGTGGGCGTGGACCGGACCCTGCGGGAGTTCGCCGACGGGGTCGTCGCCGAGCAGCGCGCCGAGATCGCCCGGATGCGCGACCTGCTCGCCCCCTGACCCGTCGTAGCGCCTTCGCGGCACCGCCGCCTGTTCCCGCAGGCCCTCGGGAGCCCGCTGCCGGGAACTCCCATCCCGGTCGCCCTCCCGGGCGCCCTCCGGTCAGCGCCGGGCGGCGCGGCCACGGGTCAGGACGACCCCGAGGGCGATCATGCCGACACCGAGGAAGAGGTGCAGCCAGTTGTCGGCGTTGTTGAGCGGTACGAAGTTGGCCCCGCTCCCGTGGTCGACGACCAGCCCGTAGAGCCAGAGCACCAGGTACACGGCGCCGCCGCCGATCAGGTAGGCGCGGGCGCCGGCGACGGTGCGGGCCAGCGCCAGGCCGACGACGCCGAAGGCGAGGTGGACCAGGTTGTGCAGGATCGACACCTGGAAGAGGCCGAGCAGCTTGGCCCGGGACTCGTGGCCGGCGAACTGCATGGTGTCGTAGTCGCTGGTGATGCCGGGGATGAACCCGAGCACACCGACCAGTACGAAGACCGCGCCGACGACCTGCGCGGCCGTCCGGACGGGATGCTTGCCCCTGGTCGTGACCCCGGGGCGGGACTTGTTCTCCATCGTGACCTCCGTCGAAGACAGTGCGAGTGGTGTCCCCACCCGCACCGCTCCCAAACCGGACGGGTCGGGATCAGTGGTGACGAAATCGGCGGACTGGGCGTCGCGGGCGGTGGCCGGCGCGGTTCGCCCCGGCCGGCCGCGCCGGCTGGCTGACCTGTGCGTGCTCGGCAGTTCGCCCGCCTACCCCGACCAGGAGGTCCGCCGGCAGCTCGCGGACGTCCGGTACGTGGAGAGCCGGCAGCGGCGGGTGGGGCACCCGTTCGACGAGGTCCGCACCCCGCACGACCGCGACTCGCTCGGTGGACCCGCGCGCGAAGCTGAACGCGCTGACGATCCTCCCCGCCGAGCAGCAGGTGGTGTTCCACTCCATGAACCGGCCGCCCCCACGGGCGGCGATGCCCCGACGGGCCGGTCCACCCGTCGGGGGTCGGCCCGGTCAGGCGGGTACGTGCCCGTTGAGGTAGGCGTTGATCTGGTCGATCTCCAGTTGGTTGAAGACCTCGGGCTGGGCGGCGGCCTGGTTCGAGTTGATGATCCGCTTGAACAGGTTGTAGTGGGCCATCGACCGCAGCCCGATGACGCGGTTGGGAGTGACCAGGTAACCCGTGCCGCCGGTGCTCCAGATGAGGTACATCAGTCCGTCCTTGGTGAGAATCGAGGGTGGCTGGCCGGGTGCGCCGGCGTACGGGGCCCCGGCGAGGACCGACTCGGGGTCCACGCGCTGCCCGTTCGGGTGGACGATCTCGAGGTGCAGGTGCGGCCCGGTCGACCGGCCGGTCGACCCGACGGCGCCGAGGTGCTGGCCGCCGGCGACCTGGGCGCCGGCCGGTACGACGGGTGCCTCCCGCAGGTGCGCGTAGATGCTGCGCCACCCGTCGGCGTGGGTGACGACGGCGTGGTGACCGAACCCACCCGCGGCGTAGCTGACGCTCGTCACGGTGCCGGCCGCGATCGACCGGACCGGGTAGCCGAGGATGCCGGCGCGGCTGTAGTCGGTGCCGTTGTGCTGCCGCCGCTCGCCGGTGATGGGGTCGACCCGGATGCCGAACGGCGAGGTGATCGGGATCCACGTGTCGAAGGGGCGGTTCCACCGGGGCGTCGCGCCGTAGGCCGCCTCCGCGAGCCACGCCTCGGGGATGATGCCGGCGGCGAGCGCGGCCGTCGTGAGGACCAACAGGCGTCGCCGGTCGAGACCCGACGAGGACGATCCGTCTTCCACCGCTGCTCCCGTGGGTAGCCGACACCAGCCGCCGACCCCACCGGGTCAGCCCGCGCCCGACGCCGGGATTCGACAGTCTTCGATCATCGATCGATCTGGATCTTAGGGCACGCGGTGTCCGCCGTTCAAGACATGCCGGCGATCCGGGGCGGCCCACTCCTGCCCGCCCCGGTCGCGCCGGCACTGCCTGGTGGGGTGGGGGCCGGGAAAGCCGTCCGGCGCGTGCCGTCACGGTCGGTGGCTCTCCGTGAGTAATCGGGGCTCGGTGGCGTCCGGCGGGACCGTGAGCGGTGCCAGGGGGTGCCGGCTGCATCCGGTAGTCGGGGCGTCAATCCGCCTTTCGTGCCAGGTCAGGGCGGGTGCGGGATGATCCAGCTCACCCCGAATCTCTATTTAGCAGATAGGTTTTATCGGTTAATCTGCCACGCAAGATCGGTGCTGAGCAGCGCCGATGACGCACCGTCACCCGCGTGGTCGTACCGCCCCGGGTGCCGCAGGGGAGGACCACCGCGTATGTCCACGGATCGCCCGTCGCCCGCCGACGCCACCTTCGACCTCACCGACGTGGACCGCGCCCGGGGCGAGTTGCTGCGGGCCGTCCGGGCCCTCTTCTCCGCCGGGGTGATGTCGCACAGCGGGCACGGCAACATCAGCGTCCGGCTGGCCTCCTCGCCGCAGCACATCCTGCTCAACCGGGGTGAACTCCTGGTCGCCCCGGCCGACGGGGACCCGACCGCCGGCCGCCGGGTGATCAGCTCCGACGTGGTGGTGGTCGACCTGGACGGCCGGGTGGTGCTCGGCGAGCCCGGCCGGTTCACCGCCGGCATCACCCGGATGCACACCGAGGTCTACCGCCTGCGCCCCGAGGTCGGTGCGGTCGTGCACACCCACTCGCCGCAGGCCACCGGGTACGCCATCGCGGCGACGCCGCTGCCGGCCCGGTACGAGGCGCTGCTCATCCACGGTCAGCCGGTCGACGTGCCGGTGGCGCCCTGGGGACCGCGCGGCAGTGACGAGGCGGTCCGGGGCATCGTCGACACCTTCGCCCAGCACCCGCGTAGCCGGGCGGTGCTGCTCGCCAACCACGGTCTCCTCGTCACGGGCACCGACGCCGCGCACGCCGCCCGTCTGGTCATCGCCATCGAGGAGGCCGCCGTCTCCACCCTCGCCTCGACCCCGCTGGGCGGCCCGGCGGCGCTGCCCCCGGCCGCCCAGCACGAGAAGCCTCTCGCCTTCTGACCGTCCGGCACCCCGCCGACCGGACCCCGCACCCACACCGGACGCAGTGACGAGACCGGCCCCGCGACCCGACCGGCCGCAAGCCCGCCCACCGACCCCGCAACCCCTTCACGCACTGGAGAACACTGCCATGACCAGCACAGTCGCCCCCCGCTGGCGGGGCCGGCTCCCCGCCCGCCGTACCACCGGTCTGCTCGCCGGCCTGCTCGCCCTGGCGGTCGCCGGCTGCGGGTCGGCGCAGGGGACGGGGGCCACGGCGGCCACCGACGCCGAGGGCGTCCGCACCATCCGGATCGCCTCGTCGCCGCTGTCCCACCTCTCCGCGCTGTACGTCGGCGAGAAGCAGGGCATCTTCGACAAGCACCGGATCACGCTGGAGTGGGACACCACCAACGCCGACCTGCTGTCGGTCCCCTCGGTGCTGGCCGGCAAGGTCGACATCGCCACCGGCGACCTGACCACCCTGGTCGCCGCCAAGGCGCAGGGGCTGGACGTGAAGGCGATCGTGCCGTCGTCGGCCTCCACCGGCCAGCGCGGCGCGGGCAAGGACTACGGGGCGCTGGTCGTCGCGGGGGACAGCGGGATCGACCGGCCGAGCCAACTCGCCGGCCGGACCGTCTCGGCGAACAGCCTGACCAACATCGCCGCCGCCGCGGCCCGCGAGGCGATCCGCGCCGACGGCGGCGACGAGTCCACCGTCAAGCTGCTCGAACTGCCCTTCCCGGACGCCCCGGCCGCGCTCGCCGCCGGCACGGTCGACGGCGCGTGGCTGGTGGAGCCGTTCCTCACCCTGGCCAAGAGCCAGGGCGCCAAGGAGATCGGCTGGGGCTTCAGCGACCTGGCCGCCGACCTGACCGTCTCGGCGTACTTCACCTCCGGCGCCTTCGCCGAGAAGAACCCGGAACTGGTCCGGGACTTCCGGACCGCGGTCCGGGAGTCCTACGCCTACGCCCGGGACAACGAGGCCGCCGTCCGGGAGATCATCCCGACCTTCACCACCATCAAGCCGGAGCTGGCCGGGAAGATCACCATCACCGGCTGGAAGGACGAGGTCAGCGTCGACGTGCTCGACAAGCTCGCCGACTACGCCCTGCGGGACAAGGTGATCACCGCCAAGCCCGACCTGACCGACCTCGTCCTGCCATGACCGTCGCCGTACCCCACTCCGCCGGCACCCGGGCCGCCCGCGTGCCGGCGCGGCCCGGTGGCACCGGGGCGCGGGCCGACCGGCTGCGCGGGGCGCTCGGCGCGCTCGGCCTCGCGCTGGCCTTCGAGACCGTGCCCCGCACCGGGCTCGTTCCGGCCGAGCACCTGCCGCCGCTGAGCACCGTGCTGGCCGCGCTCGCCGGGCGGGCCGGCGACGCGGCGCTGTGGCGCACCGTCGGCACCACCCTGGGCGGCTGGGCGCTCGGGCTGCTCCTCGCGGTCGTCGCGGCGGTCGTCGCCGGCCTGGTCATCGGCTCGGTCGGGGTGCTGCGCACCGCCACCGCCTCCACCATCGACTTCCTCCGCCCGATCCCGTCGGTGGTCTTCATCCCGCTGGTCGTGCTGCTGTTCGGCGCCGACCTCGGGGCCACCCTCTTCCTGGTCGGGTACGCCTGCTTCTGGCTGGTGCTGATCCAGGTGCTCTACGGCGTCCGGGACGTCGACCCGGTGGCCCGCGACGCCGCCCGCTCCGCCGGCCTGGGGCCGGTCGCGCAGGTCCGACACCTGGTCTGGCCGACCGTGCTGCCGTACGCGGTCACCGGCCTGCGGCTGGCGGCCTCGGTGGCGCTGGTGCTCACCGTCACCGCCGGCCTGGTGATCGGCTCGCCGGGGCTGGGCCGGGAGATCTGGCTCGCCCAGGCCGGCGCCGACATCCCCGGTATGTACGCCCTGATCCTGGTCACCGGGATACTCGGGATCGGCGTGAACGCGCTGGTCCGGCTGGCCGAGCGCCGGCTGCTGCACTGGCACGTCTCGGTCCGCCGGGAGGTGACACCCCGGTGACCCGCCCCGTCCGCGTGACCCGACCCGCCCGACTGGTCCGGATGCCCCGACCGCCCCGGTGGGCCGTCCGGCCGCTGGCCGCGCTCGGCCTGCCGGCGCTGCTGGTCACCGTCTGGTGGCTGGCCAGCGCCGGCAGCACCAACCCGTTCTACCCGCCGCTGCGGACCGTGCTGGACGCCTTCGGCCGGGTCTGGCTCTCCGAGCGGTTCGTCCTGGACGTGGTGCCGAGCCTGCGCCGGTTCGCCCTCGGGCTGCTGCTCGCCGTCGTACTGGGGGTGGCCGCCGGACTGCTCATCGGCTCGTCCCGGGTGCTGCGCACCCTGCTGGAGCCCGCGCTGGCGTTCTTCCGCGCGCTGCCCTCCCCGGTGCTGGTTCCGGTGCTGCTGGTGGTCGTCGGCGTCGGCGACGCGATGAAGGTCGCCGTGATCGCCTTCGGCTGCCTCTGGCCGGTGCTGCTCAACACCGTCGACGGGGTCCGGGGCACCGACGAGGTCCAACTCGACACCGCGCGGGTGGCCGGGCTGTCCCGGCTGGCCACCTTCCGCCACCTGGTGCTGCCCGCGGCGTCCCCGCAGATCGCCGCCGGGCTCCGCCAGGCCCTCGGCATCGGGCTCATCCTCATGGTCATCAGCGAGATGGTGGTCAGCACCGACGGCCTGGGCCACGCCGTGGTCCGGTTCCAACGCAGCTTCGCCCTGCCCGAGATGTGGAGTGGCATGATCTTCCTGGGCATCCTCGGTTTCCTGCTCGCCAAGGCCCTGGAGGTCGTCGAACGCCGGGTGCTGGCCTGGCACCACGGCCTGCGCCGCGCCACCGGGGCGCGCCCGTGACCGCCGCCGGGCCGGCCCACGAGCCGCTGCTGCGGGTCGACGGCCTGCGCAAGGTGTACCCGTCCGCGCAGCGGCCGGTGGTGGCCATCGACGGGCTCAGCTTCGACGTCGCCGCCGGTGAGTTCGTCTGTGTCGTCGGCCCCTCCGGCGGTGGCAAGTCCACCCTGCTGAAGGTGGTCTCCGGGCTGCTGCCCCCGACCGACGGCCGGGTCCTGCTCGACGGCGCGTCGGTCACCGGCCCGGTGCCCGGCCTCGCCGTGGTCTTCCAGGAGTACGGCCGCAGCCTGTACGCCTGGAAGACGGTCCGGGACAACGTGGCCCTGCCCCTGCTGGCCCGCCGGGTACCCCGTGCCGAGCGGCACCGCCGGGCCCAGGAGGCGCTCGCCGCGGTCGGCCTCGCCGACGCCGGCCGGGCGTACCCCTGGCAGCTCTCCGGCGGGATGCAGCAGCGGGTGGCGATCGCGCGGGCGATCGTCGGCGAGCCCCGGGTGCTGCTGATGGACGAGCCCTTCGCCGCCGTCGACGCGCAGACCCGCGCGGACCTGGAGGACCTGGTCCGGGCGATCTGGCGGCGGCTCGGCATCACCGTCCTGTTCATCACCCACGACATCGACGAGTCGGTCTACCTCGGCGGGCGGGTGCTGGTGCTCAGCCGGGCACCGGCCACCATCCGGGCCGACCTCACCGTCGACCTGCCCGCCGAGCGGGACCAGCTCGGCACCCGCGCCGACGCCCGGTTCGCCGCGCTGCGCGCCGAGGTGTTCCGGCTGATCGCCGCGGAGGGGACGGTCCGGACGTGACCGGCGACCCGCTGCCGGTGGTCGACTTCCACAGCCACCACGTCGCCCCGGCGGTGCCCGCCCTCGCCCCGGTCAACGCCACCGACGAGCTGCTGCGGTCGTGGCGGCGGGTGGCCCGCGAGGTCGGCGACGTGGCCGGCACGCTGGCCGGGATGGACCGGCTGGGGGTGACGCGCCGGGTGCTCAGCGCCCCACCGTCGATGGTCGCCTCGGACGGGGAGTCGATCGCCCCGGGGACCGTCGCGGCGCTCAACGACCACCTGTGCGCGGTGGTCGCCGCGTACCCCGACCGGTTCGCCGGGCTGGCCACGGTCGACGCGTACGCCCGGGAGGCCGGGGCCCGGACCGTCGCCGCCGCCGTCGCGGCCGGGCTGCCCGGGATCGTGGTCGACTGCGCGCACCGGGGGGCGTACCTGGACGCGCCCCGGTGCCGGCCCACCCTGGAGGCCGCCGCCGAGGCCGGGCTGACCGTCTTCGTCCACCCGGTCAGCCCGGCCGCGCTCGCCGCCGACCTGCGTCCGCTCGGCCGGCTCGGCACGTCCCTGGCCCGGGGTACGGCCAGCGCCGCCGGGCTGCTCGCGCTGCTCGCGGCGGGCACCCTGGACGCGGTACCGGGGCTGCGCCTGGTGGTCCCGATGCTGGGGGCGGCCGGCCTGCACGTGGCGGCGGCGGCCGGGTGGGGGGAGCGGATCGGCGTCGACGCCCCGCCGGGCGAGCGCTGGCACGTCCACGTCGACACCATGGGGTTCGCCCCGGCGGCGATCCGCTTCGCCGTGGACCTGCTCGGGGCGGACCACGTGGTGGCCGGCAGCGACTGGCCGGTGCCCGAGCGCCCCGTCGACCGGGACCGGGTGAGCGACGCCCTCACCCGTGCCGGCCTCACCCCCGCCGAGCGGCACCAGGTCGCGCACCGCACCGCCACCACCCTGCTGACCCGCCGCGCCCCCACCGCGCCGACCTGACCCACCCGACGCCCCGCCCGGCCCCGGCGAGCGGTGTGCGGGTTCCGACGCCGCTGTCGGCGTGTCGCGTCGGAATCCGCACACCGGTTCCGGCTGCCCGCCCCGCCCCGCCACCTGCGGAGGGACGGTCGGTGACCTCGTACGCTGGGTGACGATGAGCGCGACGATCCTGCGGACCCGTACCGTCGTCTTCGACGTGGTCGTGGCCGGCGCGGTGGCCCTGTTCGGGGTGGCGGCGGTGTCCGCCCAGCCCGGCGGTTGGTTCTCCGCCGCGGTCGGGCTGGGCATGGCGGTCGCGCTGCTGTGGCGGCGGGTCCGGCCGGCGGCGGTGACCGCCGTGGTGGCGGCGTTGGCGTTCGTCCAGGTCGCCCTCGGCTGGGGGCCGCTGCCGTACGACGTGGCGGTGCTGATCGCGCTGTACAGCGTGGTCGCGTACGCCGACCGGCTGCGCGCCGGGATCGTCGCCGGGATCGTGGCGGCGGTCGGGGTGGTGCTCGCCGCCGTGCAGACCCCGTCCCAGGTCGCCTGGTACTTCCCGGCCCTCTTCTACGGGCTGCTCACCGGGGCGGTGTGGCTGATGGCGCTGAACGTGCGCACCCGGCGGCTGTACGTGCTGAGCCTGGAGGAACGCGCGGCGACCCTGGAGCGGGAACGGGAGGCCGAGGCGCGGGCGGCGGTCGCCGAGGAACGGACCCGGATCGCCCGGGAACTGCACGACGTGGTGGCGCACAGCATGGCCGTCATGATCGTCCAGGCGGACGGCGCCCGGTACATGATCGACCAGAGCCCGGAGACCGCCCGCACCGCGGTCCGGATCGTGGCGGACACCGGCCGGCAGGCCCTGGAGGACATGCGCCGACTGGTCGGCGTCCTGCGGGAGCCGGACCCGGCGGAGCCGGCCGCCGCGCCCCCGCCGGCACCCGGACCCGACCGGGCCGGTGCGCACGACGGCGGGGGAACCGACCGGGACGACCCGGCGGGGCTGACCGACGAGCCGACCCACCGGCGACCCTCGGTGACGGAGGTGCCGGCGTTGCTGGACCGGTTCCGCGCCGCCGGGCTGCGGGTGGGCTGGACCGTCACCGGCACCCCCGCCCCGCTGTCGCAGGGGGTGGAGCTGACCGTGTACCGCCTCGTGCAGGAGGCGCTGACCAACGCGCTCAAGCACGCCGGGGTCGGCGCCGGCGTGCAGGTCACCCTGCACCACGCCGCCGACACCGTGCTGATCGACGTGGTCGACGACGGGCGGGGCCGGCCGGCGGCCACCCCGGCGCCGTCCGGCGGGCACGGCCTGGTCGGCATGCGCGAGCGGGTCTCGGTGTACGACGGCAGCCTCACCGCCGGCCCGCGACCGGCCGGGGGGTGGCAGGTGCGGGCCCGGCTGCCGCTACCGTCGAGCCCCGCGACGGAGGTGAGCACGGTATGACGGTCCGGGTGGTGATCGTGGACGACCAGGCGCTGGTGCGCGCCGGCTTCCGGATGGTGCTGGGCTCCCAGCCCGACCTGGAGGTGGTCGGCGAGGCGATCGACGGGGCGGACGCGCTGCGGGTGCTGTCCCGCGTCGAGGCCGACGTGGTGGTGATGGACGTGCGGATGCCGACCATGGACGGGGTGGAGGCCACCCGGCGGCTCTGCGCCGACCGGCCGGCCGGTCCACCCCGGGTGCTGGTGCTGACCACGTTCGACACCGAGGCCGACGCGTTCGCCGCGCTGCGCGCCGGGGCGAGCGGCTTCCTGCTCAAGAACGTCCCCCCGGAGGAGCTGCTCGCCGCGATCCGGGTGGTCGCCCGGGGCGACTCGGTGGTCGCCCCGCCCATCACCCGGCGGCTGCTCGACCGGTTCGCCGGCCAGCTCGGCCCCGGCCCCGGCGAGGACCCCCGGCTGGCCCAGCTCACCGAGCGGGAACGGGAGGTCCTGCTGCTGGTCGCGCAGGGCCTGTCCAACGCGGAGATCGCCGCCCGGGTGCACGTCGCCGAGGCGACGGTGAAGACGCACGTCGGGCGGATCCTGGCCAAGCTGCGGCTGCGCGACCGGGTGCAGGCGGTGGTGCTGGCGTACGAGAGCGGGCTGGTCACCCCCGGCGGGGAGAGTCGGCGTACGACCTGAGGCGTACGAGGGGGGCCGGGGCGGGCGACCCGCGGCGTACCCGGGTCGAGCGTCCGGGTTGATCTCGGCGGGTGGGTGCCGGCCATAGCGTCGGAGACGTCCCAGACCCACCATCCGTACGGGGAGTTCCACCGTGTCCGTCGCAGCACCCGTCCACGCCACCGCCGGGGTCGCCGTCACCGCCCGGGGCCTGGTCAAGCGGTACGGCAGCGGTCCGTCCGCCGTCGTCGCCCTCGACGGTGTCGACGTCGACGTCGCCGCCGGCCGATTCACCGCCATCATGGGGCCGTCCGGCTCCGGCAAGTCGACGCTGATGCACTGCCTGGCCGGGCTGGACCGGCCCACCGCCGGCTCGGTCCGGATCGGCGACGCCGACCTGGGCCGCCTCGACGACCGGCGGCTGACCCTGCTGCGCCGGGACCGGGTCGGGTTCGTGTTCCAGAGGTTCAACCTGCTGCCCGCGCTCAGCGCCGAGGAGAACATCGTGCTGCCGCTGGCCATCGCCGGCCGGCGCGCCGACCCGGCGTGGCTGCGTCAGGTGGTGGCCGCGGTCGGGTTGGCCGACCGGCTGCGGCACCGCCCGGCCGAGCTCTCCGGCGGCCAGCAGCAGCGGGTCGCGGTGGCCCGCGCCCTGATCACCAAGCCGTGGGTGGTCTTCGCCGACGAGCCCACCGGCAACCTGGACTCCCGCGCCGGGGCCGAGGTGCTCCGGCTGCTGCGCGAGGCGGTCGACACCCTCGGGCAGTCGGTGGCGATGGTGACCCACGACCCGGTCGCCGCCGCCCGCGCCGACCGGGTGGTCTTCCTGGCCGACGGCCGGCTGGTACGGGAGCTGACCGCGCCGACCGCCGAGCGGGTCCTGGACGCCCTCGCCCACCTCGACCCGGCCGGCGCGCCGGCGGCGGGGCGGTGACCGGCGTGCTCCGCCTGACCCTGCGCTCGCTGCGCGCCGAGGCGCTGCGGATGCTGCTCTCCGCCCTGGCCGTGGTGCTCGGCGTGGCCTTCGTCGCCGGTACGTTGATCTTCATCGACGGGATGCGGGCCGGCGCGTACGAGCGGGCCGGCACCTTCGACCGGCACACCGACGTCGGCGTCTACGCCGAACGGGACCCGATCCCGCCGTCGCTGGTCGAGCGGGTCCGCGCGGTCGACGGGGTGCGCGCCGCCGAGGGGGAGCTGACCGGGACCGCCGGGGTGGTCGGCGCCGACGGCCGCCCGGTGCTCGGATTCGGGTTCCTCGCCGCCATCCCCACCGACCCGGCCCTGCAGTCGTACGACGTGGTGGCCGGGCGGCTGCCAACCCGCCCCGGCGAGGTGGTGCTCGACGCCGGGACCGTGGCCGACGAGGGCTTCACCCTCGGCACTCCGGTGCGCGTCGGCGGCGACAGCGGGGCGGCCCGCCCGTACACCCTGGTCGGCACGGTCGACGTGGCCGACACCACGCGGGACGTCGGCGGCCCGTTCATCGGCCTGGTCGGCGCCGACGCGCTCGCCGTCACCGGCGGGGACGGCTACGGCCGGATCATGGTGGCCGCCGGGCCGGGGGTCGCCGATACCGTGCTCGCCGAGCGGATCGCCGAGGTGGCCGGGGCGGGCACCACCGTGCGGCACCGGCAGGCGATCCTCGACGCGGCGGTCGCCGACGCGGTCCGCGACCTGCGCCAGTTCAACCTGGTGCTGCTGACCTTCGCCGGGGTGGCGGTGGTGGTGGCCGCGTTCGTCATCGCCAACACCTTCACCATCGTGCTCGCCCAGCGCACCCGCCGGACCGCGCTGCTGCGCCTGGTCGGCGCCACCCGGGGGCAGGTGTTCCGGGCGACGCTGCTGGAGTCCGCCGTGGTCGGGCTGGTCGCCTCCGCGCTCGGGGTGCTGGTGGGGGCCGGGCTGGCGGCGGGCCTGACCGCGCTGCTGGGTGCGCTGGCCACCCCGCTGGCCGGGACGCTCACCGTCACCCCGGCGACCGTGGCGGGCTGCCTCGCCGCCGGCACCGTGCTCACCCTCGGCGCGGCCTGCGTCCCGGCCTGGCAGGGCACCCGGGTCGCCCCGGTGGCCGCGCTGACCGACGCGGCCGTGCAGGTCACCCGCCCCGCCGGCCGGGTACGCCTGGTCGTCGGCGCGCTGGTCCTCGCCGCCGGGGTCGCGGCGCTGGCTGGCGCCGCCCCGGCCGGTCAGGTCCTGCTGGTCGCGCTCGGCGGGGTGCTGGGCTTCCTCGGCGTCGTCCTGTTCGGCCCGGTGCTGGTGCCGGCGCTGGTCCGGGTGCTCGGCGCGCCCGCCCGGTGGCTGGTCGGGGCCACCGCCGGCCTGGCCGTGGCGAACGCGGTCCGCAATCCCCGGCGGGTCGCCGCGACGGCGACCGCGCTGGTGATCGGGATCGGCCTGGTGTCGTCCTTCGTGATCGGCGCGCAGAGCACCAAGGTGGGCATCGAACGCAGCGTGGACGCCCAGGTCGGGGCGGACTTCCTGGTCACCGGGGTCGGCGGCGACCTGCCCGCCGGGCTGGTCGACGACCTCGCCGCACGCCCGGAGGTGGGCGTGGCGCACGAGCAGCGCGGCACGGTCGTCGACGGCGTCGAGTACCGGGCCGCCCACCCGGCGCTGGTCGGCCGGACCCTGGCCGGGGTGGACTCCGGGACGGTGCAGCGGCTGGGCCCGGGCCGGGTGCTGGTGCACCGTGAGCTGGCCCGGGCCCGGGGCTGGTCCACCGGCGACCGGGTCACCCTGCACGGACGGTCGTTCGAGGTGGCCGCCGTGGTCACCGTCGCGCCGTCGGCGTTCGGCGGGTCGGCGCCGGCCGGGTACCGGGTCGAGCTGGCCGCTGCCGACTTCGACCGGCTCTTCCCCGGGCAGCGGGGCTACCTGGCCGAGGTCGACCCCGCCGAGGGGGTGTCGGCCGCCTCGGCGCGGACCGCGGTCGAGGAGGTGCTGGCCGGGTACCCGACGGTCAACCTGATGGACCAGGCGGCGTACAAGCGGATGCTCACCGGCACGGTGGACATGCTGCTCGCCTTCGTGGTGGCGCTGCTCGGCCTGGCGGTGGTGATCGCCCTGGTCGGGGTGGCCAACACGCTGAGCCTGTCGGTGCTGGAGCGGACCCGGGAGAACGCGGTGCTGCGGGCGGTGGGGCTGACCCGGGGCCGGATGCGGGCGATGCTCGCCGTCGAGGCGGTGCTCACCGCCCTGGTGGGCGCGGTGCTCGGGGTGGCCCTGGGCGTCGGCGTGGGCGCGGGCACGATGGCCCTCCTGGCCGAGCTGGGCGGCGACTTCGGCCTGGTGCTGCCGTGGGGGCAGCTCGCCGGGATCCTCGCCGTCGCGGTGCTGGCGGCGTTGGTCGCCTCGGTCCTGCCGGCCCGGCGGGCGCTGTCCCGGCCGGTGGTCCAGGCGCTGGGCGCGGAGTGAGGTGCCGGTGCGGGCGGTGCGGGGGGATCGCCCCGCACCGCCCGCACCGGTGTCCGGGTGGGGGTGGGTCAGAGTCGTTCGACGGCCGGCCCCCGGCAGCGGTTGCGGGCGTCGAAGACGTACCGGGCGTGCCGGGAGACCAGGTCGTAGTCGAAGCAGTCGTGGTCGGTCACCACCACCACGGCGTCGGCGCGGCGCACCTGCGCCTCGGTCAGCTCCACCACGGTCACCCCGTCCGGCAGGTGCTGCGCCTCGGCGTACGGCTCCACCGCGTGCACCTGCGCGCCGAGCGCCCGCAGCAGGTGGGCCACCTCCACGGCGGGGGAGTCCCGCATGTCCCCGGTGTTGCGCTTGTACGCCAGCCCCAGCAGCAGCAACCGGGCGCCGGTGACCGCCCGCCCGGCCCGGTTCAGCCCGGCCATCACCCGCTGGGCGACGTGTTCGGGCATCTCGTGGTTGATGTCGTTGGCCAGTTCGATGAAGCGGAACTGCCGGCCCAGCTTCCGCCGGACCTGCCAGGACAGGTAGCACGGGTCGATCGGCAGGCAGTGCCCGCCCACCCCGGGGCCGGGGCGGAACGGCATGAAGCCGAACGGCTTGGTCTCGGCCGCCTCGATGGCCTGCCACACGTCGATGCCCAGGTGGTGCGAGAGCATCGTCAGCTCGTTGATCAGGCCGATGTTGACCTGGCGGAAGGTGTTCTCGATCAGCTTGGTCAGCTCGGCCACCCGGGTCGAGTCCACCGGGACGGTCCGCTCCACCAGCCGGCGGTAGAACGCGTCGACCCGGTGCAGCGCCGCCTCGTCCAGCCCGGAGACCACCTTCGGGGTGTTCTCCAGCCGCCAGGTCGGGTTGCCCGGGTCGATCCGCTCCGGGCTGTACCCGAGGTGGAAGTCGCCCGGGCTGTGCAGCCCGCTGGCCGACTCCAGCAGCGGGCGCAGCAGCTCGTCGGTGGTGCCCGGGTACGTCGTCGACTCCAGGATCACGGTGGTGCCGCGCCGCACGTACGGGCCGATGCCGGTGCCGGCCTGCTCGACGAAGCTGAGGTCGGGGGTGCCGTCGCGCAGCGGGGTGGGCACCGTGATCACGCAGATGTCGAAACCCTCGGCGTCGGCGTACTCGGTGCTCGGGTGGTACCGGCCGCTGGCCAGCGCGCGGCCGAGGCGGGCGGTGGTGATGTCCTCGACGAAGGAGTCACCGTGCGCGAGCCGCTTGATCCGGCCGCCGTCGACGTCGAGACCCACCACGTCCAGTCCCGCTTCCACGGCGCGGATGGCCAGGGGCAGGCCGACGTACCCCTGACCGATGACGACCAGCTTCTCGACGTTCACCCGGGCCTCCACAGCAGGTTGGAAAGTGCCTGCTTATCAGCCTAGAGAGAGATACGCGGTCGTACGTCCGGTTTGGGATTATCGGGGCGCGTGGGGCGCCCCGCCGCCGCTTCCGCCCCCGCCGGTCCCCTCGGTGCTCGGCGGCGGGTCCACCGGCGGGTTGCTCGGCTCCGGCCCCGGCTCGGTGGGGGAGGGCGCGCTCGTGGTCGGGGCGGCGGAGGTGGCCGGCGGCCGGGACGGGAACCGCGTCGGCGTCGGCTCGGCGCTGGGCGACGGCTCCGGGGTGGGCGACGGGGTGGGCTCGGCCGAGGGACGGCCCGTCGGGTTGGCCGGCCGGACCGGGCGCTCCCGCTCGACGGTGGGCTCCTCGGCGTCCTCGGTCTGCTCCGGCACCGTGGACGGCACCGTCGCCGGTGCGGTGTCCTGGATCTCCACGCCCTGTTCGCCGTCGCCGACGGTGCCGGTCGCGCCCAGGGCTGCGCCGAGCGCCCCCAACGCCACCAGCACCGCCACGGCCGCGCCGATCAGCGTGCCCCGGCGCGGCTTGCGCCCGCCGGTGGCGACCCGCGCCCCGACCGGCGGGTCGGTGCGGGTGTGCGGGTCGAGACCGCCCCGGGGCCGGACCGGCGCGGCGGCGACCATCGCCGTGGCGACGTCGCCGTCGGCCAGCGCGGCCCGCGCCGCCTCGGCCATCTGCGCGCCGGTCGGGAAGCGCTCGGCCGGGTCCTTCGCCAGGGCCCGCAGCACCAGCGTCCGGACCGCGAGCGGGATCTCGTCGGGCAGCGGCGGCGGCTCGTCGTCCAGGTGCCGCACCGCCACCTGCAACGGGTTGTCGCCGGTGAACGGCGGGGCGCCGGTGAGGCAGCAGTAGGCCACCGCGCCCAGCGCGTAGATGTCCGTCGCGCCGGTCACCGGCCGCCCGGCCGCCTGCTCGGGGGCCATGTAGAGCGCGGTGCCCGGCACCGCGTTGGTGCTCGTGATGCTGGTCACGTTCGTCGAGCGGGCCACCCCGAAGTCGACCAGGACGACCGTGCCGTCGGCCTGGACCAGCAGGTTGCTCGGCTTGACGTCGCGGTGCACGATGCCGCCGCTGTGCGCGGCGTGCAGGGCCTGGGCCGCCTGGGCGACCACCGACATCGTCTCGCCGACGTCGAGGCGGCCGGCGGCCTCGATCCGCTTGGACAGCGGCTGCCCCTCGACGAACTCCATGACCAGGTAGTCGGCGCGCCCGCCGTCGGAGAGCTGGTCCTCGCCGCAGTCGTAGACCTGGACGATGCCGGGGTGGCGCAACGCCGCCATGATCCGGGCCTCGGCCCGGAACCGGGCGATGAAGTCCGGGTCGGAGACCAGTGCGGGCAGCAGGACCTTGACCGCGACCTGGCGACCGAGCACCAGGTCCGTCCCCTGCCAGACGTCACCCATGCCGCCGGTGGCGACACGTTCGTCCAAGCGGTAACGCCCGCTGAGTACGACCTCCGAAGACAACACCCGCCTACGGTACCCACTGGGGGCGACGGTGGCGCACCGCGAGGTGCCCGCCCGGTGGGCCCCGCCGGGCGGGCGGGAGACCCCGCCGGGGCGCACCCGAAACCCCTGGTGAACGGCTGGACGCGGACCGTCACCACGAGGCCGTGGTGTGGCCGGCCGGGCGCTGGTGATTGCCGGTTCGGTGACCGGTGGGGCACCGGTTGTGGCGTCGGGTGGACCCGTGGTGTTACGTTGACTCGCCGCTCAGCCGGCTAGAGAATTGTCACTCTTTTCCGGGGCCGTGCCGTCTTGTCCGATCGTCGATCCACTCCTAGCGTTGGCCCGGCCCGGGCCCGCCCAGGCGCCGGTACGGCGACCGGGCCCGGCGGGCGTCCGCCACGTGCCGCTGCGGCCGTCGGCGTGGCCGGCCGGGCCAGGGCAGCGGGGGGCGGATGGTGCGGACGGAGGCCCGGACGCCGCGTCGCGCGGTGGGCGGGACGTCGCGGCGGACCGGCACGGCACCGGGCGGCGGGGCGGCGCGCGGATGACCGGTGAGCTGAGGGAGGCCGTCGCCGCGGCCCGCGCCGGCGACGAGCAGGCGTTCCGGTACCTGTACCGCAGCCTGCAACCGGGCCTGCTGCGGTACCTCACCGCGCTGGTCGGCACGGACGCGGAGGACGTCGCCTCGGAGACCTGGTTGCAGATCTCCCGGGACCTGCCCAGCTTCTCTGGCGGCGAGTTCCGGGCCTGGGCGGTGACCATCGCCCGCAACCGGGCCATGGACCACCTGCGCCGGCAACGCCGCCGGCCGGCCCTGCCGGTCCCGGTGCAGGACCTCGCCGACCTGGCCGCGGACGCCGACACCGAGCAACGGGCCGGCGAGACCATCAGCACCGAACGGGCCCTGGCGCTGATCTCCACCCTGCCCCCCCGGGAGGCCGAGGCGGTGCTGCTGCGGGCCGTGGTCGGCCTGGACGCCGAGACCGCCGGCCGGGTGCTCGGCCGCCGGCCGGGCGCGGTCCGCACCGCCGCCCACCGGGGGTTGCGCCGCCTGGCCACCCTGTTGCAACGAACCGAGCCGGGCTCCCCACCGGCCACCACCGACGGTGTCGTGCCCCGACCGCGCTCCGGGCGTGGGACGCGGCCGGAGGCGTCGCACGCCGA
>NZ_LRQV01000076.1 GCF_001567585.1 Micromonospora rosaria | reverse complement strand
CAGCCGCGGCTGACGTATGGGTAGGCGGAGGTCGTGGTGAGGTCGACCCGTGGGCCAGGGCGGGAGGCCCCGCCGATGAACAGGACGAGACTGTCCGGCTCATCACGCGCGGCGGTGACCACCCTCCGGAGGGCGGCCTGTCATCAGGCCTGCCGACGGCGCATCGTGTATCCGGCGTGGTGCAGGGTGTCCCCCTCGAACTGACCGAAGGCCCAGAACCCGAGGTCGTCGAGGTACTCGATCCGGTCGCCGCTGATCCAGTAGCGGCCCTGGTAGGCGTGGGGACGCCCGCCCCGGGTCTCGTCGTAGCGGCCGTCGGCGGTGAGCTCCTGGTGCAGGAAGTCCGACGTGTCGATCCAGACGCCGACCCGGGCCGGATCGACGCGGCCCATGCCGCCGCCGTCGGTGTCCATGGCCGCCGAGCCCGCCGCAGGGTTCAGCACGGCCCCGTCCCACACGAGCGGCACACCGTCACGCAGGACGGCGCGCAGCCGCCCCGGAGCCGTCAGTGCGACGCCCATCGCGGCGGTCAGGTCCGGCGCGTCGGCGTCGTCCACGACGACGAGGTGCGCCGGGGCACCCGGGCCGAGCGTACCGGGGCCCTCCGCGTGCACCGTGCCGGCGAGCGCGGCGGTCAGGTCGACGACGGCGGGCAGGATCGTCGTGCCCGTGGCGGGCACCACCACCATGCCGTCGTCGTCGGCGGCAGTGACGAGACCCGGGCCGACGCCGACGATGAGCCCACCGCCGATCAGCACGTCGGCGTGCTCCATGGTCCCGATGACCGGGTGGAACGTGTGCACGGTGGCGTCCGTCAGCAGCAGCGGCCGTCCCCCGCTGGTCAGCACGGCGTCGAGGTCGGTGGCGGTGAAGGTGACAGGTGCGTTCGTCATGTGTTCCACCTTCGCTCTGGCGCGGGCGTTGCAGCAGGTCGCGCCCTTCCTGGTAGTGCGGGGACCAGGCTCGTGGCGGCCGGGCTGCCGACGGGCGGCGCTCAGGGTTGTGGCGGGGAGTCGTCCGCTCTGGACGACGGGACCGCGGGGATCGCCGTCTGCGGGTCGACGCCGGCGAACGCCAGCGCGATGACGAACCCGGCGACCTCCTCCAGTTGGCGCGCCCGGTCCAGCCCGCCGACCACGGCAGGAACACCTCCGACGTCGCGTACGAGCGAGCCGACGACCTCCAGCGCCCGCGGCTCGTCCCCGCACATCGCGACCGTTACCGGTGACGACGCGGGTGCCGTCCACCGCGTCGAGGGGAACAGGTGGAACGCCTTGACCACGTGGGCGCCGGGGGCGAGGTCGGCGACGTGCTGCGCGATCGCGCGCCCGGACCCCGTCCGCAGCACGCCGACGCCATGCTCGACCGCGTTCGTCGGGTCGATGAGCGGTACACCGGCGAGCGACCCGGCGGGTGCACCGGCTTCCGTGAGGATGTCGGCGATGCCCTCCCAGTGCAGGGCGAGCAGGACGACGTCGGCGTCCACGGCGACGTCGGGTAGCCGCCGGGCCCGAGCCCCGGACGTCTTGGCCGCCGCTTCCGCGCGGTCGGGCGAACGCCCGGCGATGCTGATGTCATGTCCGGCCCGGCTCCAGCCGAGGGCGAGCGCCGTGGCGAGGGTGCCGGTGCCGAGAATTCCGATACGCATGGCGTCAGACCCTAGGAAACCCGATGCCCACCGATCAGATCGTCACGCACCACCAGGTGCGCATCGGCCGTGACACGATGGCCGGATGTCTCGTGATACCGACGGCGGCTGCGTGGATCTCGTGGCGGACTGCCGCCTGCGGATGGGAACGGACCTGTTCACGCACGTGTGGGACCCGGTGGTCCTGGCCGCGCTCGCCGCCGGCCCGCACCGTCGTCGCGCGCTGCGGGCGAAGATCGGTGGCATCAGCGACAAGGCTCTCACCGAGGCACTCCACCGGCTCGTCACCAACGGCCTGACCGAACGAACGTCGTACGCCGAGGCGCCCCCTCGGGTCGACTACGCGTTGACCCCCCTCGGCCGGACCTTCGCCGACGGGCCGATGCGCGCACTCGCCGAATGGATCATCCGGTACGGCGACGAACTTTTCGACGCGCAGGAACGAATGCGAGATGCCGGGGCCGGCCGGACGTCTCATTCACCTGTCAACTGCACCACGTAGCCGGCAAACGTGAGGTCGCCGCGGTCGGGATCCCGTCCGTCCGCGAACCGGACCGAGGTCATGGTGCCGGAGCCGGGCACGGGGAAGAGGTCAGTCGACGGTTTCCCGTGCAGCGGGGCATATCGACAGTGCACGGCATGGATCGAAGCAACGATCCCCACGACAGGGAGAAGGACCTCCTCGCCCACGCCTCCGTGGTGCTCCTCGGCCTTGTCGACGCCGCGGGCCAGGTTGCTGCCCAGCACGAGCCCGAGCCACTCGGGGTCCAGATCTCGCAGCCTCCAGGAGACCCGATCGCCAACCGCGAACGGCTCGCCGCAGCACCGCATCTGCCAGTCATCCACCCAGACCTTGATGGCCACGATGCCATTCTCGTCGTGCCGACTACGGTCGTCGGTCTGTGGGCGGTCGAGCTGGGCGTCAGCTGTCCCTGGCTGACCGGAAGGCGGGAAACGGTGCCGGTGGCGGGGTTGTCGAGTCGTGCCAGCGGGCGGACATCGCCTCGGCCAGCCGGGCGTACCAGTCCGCCATCGTCAGCAGCATTCCGGCCCGTTCGGCGAGCCTGGTGAACACACCGATCTGTTGCATGAGCTGCGCTCGACGGCGCCAACGGGTGCGTGCCGGCTGTCCGGTGGCGGCCAGCAGCGGCAGCCGCTGCACCCGATGCGTCGACGCACCCGGCGAGGACGACATGCTCCGCGCCTGCGGGCAGCTCGGCATCGCGTTCGTACCCTTCTTCTCCATCGCCGGTGAGGCCCGCACGGCGGGACCGTCCCGGGCCGAGCACGAGGAGGTGCGCTCCGTGGCGCGCGCACACGGCGTTTCCCATGCCCAGGTGCGCCTGGCGTGGATCCTGCAGAAGGGTGCGCATGTGTTGGCCATCCCCGGCACCGGCAGCCCGGACCACCTCGTCGACAACGTGGCGGCCGGCGCGATCCGCCTGACGGAGGAGGACCTGCGCCTCCTCCACCGGATCGACCCGTCCGCGTCCTGAGGTCGGCCAGGTCGACCAGCGCGCTGCGCCGGGTGTCCGCACGGGTGCACAGATCACACCCGCACCTGCGCCGGGCCCGGCTGTCGAGTGCACCCCCTGTTTTGAGGGTTTCTCCCGACCGACCAGCGAAGACCGACGAAAAGTCTCCACCGGTTGATCAACGATACGGTGGTCGGCATGACGGTGCCCGAGGAGAGCCAGACGATCGACCTGAGCATCGCCGAGCTCCGGGAGGTGGCCGGCTACGCGGCGGCATGCGCACGGCCCGCACTGGCGGTCTTCGACCGTGCGCGTCCGGCCGACCGGCGCCCACGGGACGCGGTCGACGCCGCGCAGGCGTTCGCCGACGGAGCCGACCGGACCGCGGCGATCCGCGACCGCGCCTGGGCGGCACACCGGGCGTACCAGGAGGCACGCGACGCAGGACAGGTCGCGGCGAGCGAGGCCGCGCGCGCCTGCGTCGCCGCGGCCAGCGCGGCGTTCCTCCACCCCCTGGCGAAGGCCACCCAGGTCCTGCACATCCTCGGCGCCGCCGCGTACGCCGCTCGCGCCGTCGAGCTCGATGCCGGCGACGACCGTGCCGTCGGCGCCGACTCCATCGAGACGGCACGCGGGCTGGCCAACCCCGTCGTGGTGCGCGTCCTGATGCGCTACCCCGACGCCCCGGGCGGTCGTGGCCGCGCCGGAGAGCTGCTGCGAACGCTGGACGCGTCGTTGCGACAACGGGGCGACCACCTGCCACCCGGTGAGCGCGCCAGCGTCTCCCCCACGGCCCGTGAGGATGCGCACCGACGTTTTCCGCAGCAGCCCGACAGCCGGTAGGTGGTCGTCCACCCTCACTCCGTCGACGACCTGGTCGAGCCGGGGGTCGGATCTCGCCGCTCGCCGTAGCCGGGCACCCCGCGCACCCCTGCGGCCGAGGACCGGCCTGCCACGGCGGCCCAGCGCTGGCACGCGTCGGTCGCACGTCACGCCCACCAGCGACGGGTGAGCGCACCGGTCGGCGTCGACTGCCCGCCGTCGAGCTGATCAGTGCAGGCTGGAGCGCGGGGTGGGGCGGAGGCGGAAGGTCTCGGTCTTCACCACCCCCGCCGGGACGTCCGCCCGCAGGGGTGACCGGGTGAGCCACACCAGCGCGTGTTCCCCGGCACGGACCGGCAGCCGTGGAAAGTCGTTCGCGGCGTACTCGGTCCTCAGCACGGCCAGGTTCCCCTCCGGGTTGAGGGTGGGGTCGACGTCGGGGAAAGGGCCGGCCCAGTACCAGATCGTCGCGTGCAGGAGCGATTCGGGGTTGGCGGCGCCACGGTCGAGTACCGGCACCGCGACGACCTCACGGAGCAGCAGGACGTCGTCCGAGTCGAGCATCGTCGCGTTCGCCGCTGGTCCGTGCTCCGACCACACGGGGCCGGAGTAGAAGACCGTCAGGCTGGTCCGGCGCGACCGCATGTCGGTGAAGCCGCGCAGCCACACGAACTGGTCGGGCCGGTCGAGGTCGCGGAACTGGCCCAGCACGGCCATCCCCAGTTCCTCCTGGGTCTCCAGGAACTCGCGGTCGAACAGGTCGATCAGCTCGTCGCGGCGTCCCTCGCGCAGGGTGTAGCGGCGCAGTTCGACGATCACGCCAGGATCCTTTCCGGGACGTCGGTGACCGTCCGACGCGCCAGCGCCGCCCGGAACGCGTCGGTCGCTTCGTCGTACAGGTCGGTGAGCACCGGACGGATTCCGCGCCCGACCGGGCACTCCAGGTTCGGTTCGGAGTGGTGCAGGGCGAGGAGCGGCTCCGGCGAGACGGCGAGCCAGACGTCCAGCAGCGTGATCTCTGCTGCCGGCCGCCCGAGGGAGAAGCCGGCGCCGTTGCCCCGGCGGGCCGTCACCAGGCCGGCCCGTTGCAGGTCGCCGAGGCTGCGCCGGACGATGACCGCGTTCGTGTTGACGCTGGCCGCCACCTCCTCGGAGGTGAGCACCTCACGACCACGCCGTCTGGCCAGTTCCAGCCACGCCAGGGCGTGGGCCGCGATCGGCACCCTGCTGTTGGCCGCCACCCGGACAGTCTCGCCGGCACCCGCACCGAAAGCAGGCAACGCTAGGTATCCCAGCCATGCGCGCCAGGCACGCTCACCCCCGGCCCGGCGGGCGAAACGTGCGGCCCTGGACGTCGATACGGCCCACCGCGTCCGACGCCACCGCTGTCAGCTCGGCGATGGCCGGCGGCGGCACGCGGGGATCGACGGTGTGGAACTGGACGGTCACCACCACGTTCACCTGCCGTGTCCTGACCCGTGCCACGAACGGCGACTGTTGATCCGCTCGGGCGGTGCTCGGCGGCACCGCCGCGTACCCCGTCAGTCCGTCGTCGGCGGACAGCTCCTGGACGGTGAGCCCTTCCTCCCGGTCCTGCCCGGCGTAACTCCTCAACTGGCTGGTCGCCCGCTGGGTGCCGGAGCGGGTCGACCTGTCCGGGAGCAACTCGTACTGCAGGTTCAACCTGGTGCCCACCTGGAAGATGATGGTGTAGTAGTCAACCTGGCAGTGGCTGCTGTACTGGGTCGACTCGTTGCCGCTGACCTCCCCGACGTGGAAGCGGAAGATCGCATCGTTGTCCCACCGCATCCGCTGACGGCTCTCGTTGAGGACGTCACACGCGGACGGCAGAGCCACTGCCTGCGGCGGCGTGTACCAGGTCCACGGCTGGTCCACGACGAGGAACAGCATCAGGATCACGACGGCGCGGGCCAGCCCGGCACGGGCGGCTGTCCAGTTCGACGTGAACGTCACCGGTGCCGGTGAGCCCCAGTTCTCACTCCAGCGGCGGAGGGTCTGAATGCGCTCGTCGAACTCCACGTCCCGTGCCAGCATGGCGGTGCGGGGCGTGGGCAGCGTCAACCGATGCGCGATCGCCGTATCGGCGCGTCTCAGCGCTACCGAGCGGCCTGTGAGCGTGGGCCGGACCTCGATTGCCAGGACGGCCGGCCACCGCACCGCCTTCGACCAGACGCCACGCACCTGCACACCGTCGCGGGTGAGTTCCACGGCGCCCCGCTGCGAGGTGACGAGGATCCGCAGCGCGAGCAGGGCCAGCCAGGTACCGGCGACCAGCGCGGCGAGAACGTGCACCTGCGTTCCGAGCCACAGCAGCCCTGCGGCGGCGACCAGTGGCCCCGTGGCGATGATGCCGAGGCGGCGTGCCGGACGCAGCGTGAGCGGGGCGGGCTGGAATCGGGGTGGCCGGCGCGGTGTCGAGCCGACGCTGGTCCGTCCGATGACCAACCGACCCTGCGCGCCGAACATCCACCGGCACGGTGTCTGCGCCGGGGTCTTCTCGCGGACCGTGTCAAAGGCGAAATCGTAGAGCTCATCTACGGTGATCTCACCGTCGTGGTTCAGGTCGGCCGCTCCGCTGTCCAGCCCGTCGATCAGCGCGGACGTGAACAGTGACGTGTGGGGAAGAAACTCCTCGGTCAGGTTGCCGTCCTCGAAGGCGTATTCGATGGCCGAGGAAGCCGTGATGATGACCAGACCACGTCCCCCGAACTCCTCCTGGATGTGCACGGTCTGGTCCGCGCGTACCACCATTCCACGGGGGAAGGCGCCGCTGTAACAGCAGTCGAGGACGAGCAGTATGCGTCGAGACCGACTGCGCTGTACGCATGCGCTGATGAACTCGGCGCTGACGCTGGTGGTCGCCAGGTCGCTCAGGCGGGTGTCACGTGTGGCCAGGTGGAGCGCGTTGACGCTGTCCTTGATCCCGTGTCCGGAGAAGTAGAGCAGCAGCACGTCCGATGGTGTCCGTCCGGCGAAGAATCGTTCGACCTCTGCCGTCACGTGCCCGGCCGGCTGGTCGATCAGCGTCGCCGTGTCGAAGGCGCACCGGTCGGGATCGGCCAGCACCCGGGCCAGCTCGCTCACGTCGTGGGCTGGCGCTCGCAACCGTCGGAGCGTGCCGTCGTCGTGGACGGCATTGCCGATCAGGAGGGCTGCTCGTGCCATGCTGAGCCCTTCTCAGTCGACCGTGTGCCGTCGAACGAACAACTCGACGAGTGCCCGCGTCTCGTCCCTGGTCGGGTTGGCGACCTCCAGACGGTCGCCGTCGATCTCCACAATCACCGATCGGCTGGACGAGGTGACCAGCCACGACCCGATCGCCTCGATCGCGGCGGTCAGTGCCTGGGGCGAGGAGGTGACCGCCAACGCGATCACCCCCAGGGTCTCCGCCAGCCCCTTGGCCCCGGGCGGCCCCGCCTCGGGTGCGATGGCCGTGATCGGCAGCAGGTCACCCGATTCGGCGACTGCTCGGGCGAGGCTGGAGACCTCCTCGTCGACCTCGATAGCCTCGAAGCCCTCCGGCATGGCTACCGTCAACGTCAGGTGAATACGCCCTTTGGATGCCACCTGCAAACTCCTTGCTGCCACGGTCACGCCGTTACGGCCTCGGATCACGCCGTCCCTGTCGGGCTTCGACCTGCCCGACCGATGTGTCGTCGATGAGATCGACCGTTGTTGTATCACGGGCATGCTCGCGGCAGTGTCGGCCCGACCGGTATGACGGCATCCAGGCCGCAGTGGGCGGGATGAAAGCGCGCCTCACCTGGACGGACGACGTCCCTGGCCGGACGGCCTCACCGACCTGCTCCGGGCCGTGATCGACAAGGATCACCTGACCGTTTGCGGTTTCTCGGATCGGCTAGCTATTTTCGGGGCTTGGTTGGTGTTCAGGCTGTTCGTTTGGGGTATTCGCGGCCGGCCAGCCAGATGGTGAGATCCCTGGCGATGTGGTGGGGGTCGTTCTCGACCGTGCGGTCGTGGTGGCGTTGGTGGGGATCATGGCGTTCGACTTCGTAGGTGCCGTCGTCGAGCAGTGAGACGGACGCGTACCAGGCTGAGTCTTCGTCGGCGGGGTTGATCGCGACGAAGGTGTTGTCGCGCTGATCCAGTCCTTCGATCAGCATGAACAGGGCGTCTTCTGAGGGGTCGCCGATGTGGTCGCCATCCTCGGTGTCAGCGTGGTAGTAGTCGGCGTCCACCGGTGCCCCTCCTGCTCTGGTGACCATCCGGCCCAGCATCCCACGGCGGCTTCTCGATCGACCGGTTGATACGCGGCATGGGCGGTGACCAGGTCGCGGACGTCGGCGCGGCCCCGAGTGGGTACCACGCGCACCGAAAGGGCGTGCTGCGCGCCCCCGCAGTCGCCCACGCCGTGATCACCCCCTGCCGACGTGCCGAGGCACGTACGATCCAGGTCGTCATCGCGAGACGAGCCCGCACAGGAGCAGCCGATGATCAACGATGAGACTCTCGCCCGCATCAACCACGGCGTGCAGTTGCATCATCAGCAGGGCCAGCGAGAGGCTGCTCGCGACGTCTTCGCGCAGATCTGGGACGAGATCGACGGAGAGCGAGGCGATCCGTTGCACGTGTGCGTCCTCGCGCACTCGATGGCCGACGTGCAGGACGACGTCCACCAGGAGTTGGTCTGGGATCAGCGGGCGCTGACGGCGGCCGGCTCGCTCACCGACGCCCGGGTCGCGCAGGCTGGGGTGCCGATGTCGGTGGCGGGCCTGTATCCGTCGCTGCACCTCAACCTGGGTGAGTGCTACCGCAGGCTCGGTGACCTCACCCGCGCCCGCGAACACCTCCAGCATGCGCAGGCGGGGATCAGCGCGCTCGGCGATGACGACTACGGGCAACTGATCAGGGGTGGCATGGATCGGCTGGCGCAGCAGCTGACCTCGGAGTAGGCGCGCCAGGATACGCACGCGCCAGGGTCGTGGCAGGGGCCGTCCACGGTCAGCGGCGGCGTCGCCGGAAGCGCTGCACCGCGAGGGGTCGTGCCACCCGACAAACCGGGGCCGGTCTCATCGCCCGTCGGCGGGCGTGCAGTCGACCTGGCTGATCCGGAGGGCGTCGGGGTGGAGAGACCTACGATCGTCGGTCATGGAGCCCGCGACGAGTCCCCCTCCCCCGGAAGTCCTGCACGCGTTCGGCGTCTCCGGCGTTCCGGTGGTGTTACCCGGCGGCAAGGGTGGGACCTGGCGGGTGGGTGACGTGGTGCTCAAGCCGTCGGAGGGCGCCGACGAGTCGCGGTGGCGGGCGGAGACCCTCGCCGAGGTGCGGGTGTCGGCGCAGTTCCGAGTGCCGCGTCCGGTGCCAACGGCGGACGGGAACTGGCTGGCTGCCGGCTGGGAGGCCTGGCGGCTCGTCGCTGGCGAACCCGACACGACGCGGATCGACGAGGTGGTCCGGGCGGGATCCGCGTTCCACGCCGCTGTGGCTCATCTGCCGCGTCCGGCCTTCCTCGACGCTCGTGACGACCCCTGGTCGTATGGAGATCGCGTGGCGTGGGAGGAAGCCCCGATCTCCGGAAGTCCGGCCAGCCTGGAGTTGCTGGAGCCACTCGCGGCGGCGCGCCGGCCGGTGCACCTGCCGGAACAGATCGTGCATGGGGACCTGCCGGGCAACGTGTTGTTCGCCGACGGCGTCCCGCCGGCGATCATCGACTGGTCGCCGTACTGGCGACCGGTCCCGTGGGCGGCGGCGGTCGCGGTCGTCGACGCGCTGTGCTGGTACGGGGCGGACCCCCAGGTGCTGGACCGCTGGTCGCACCTGCCGGAGTGGGGTCAGATGCTGGTGCGCGCGCTCATCTATCGGATCGTCACTCGTGACGCCGCCTTCGGGCCCCACGCGCAGGCCCGCGAACCGAACTCGGCGTACCGGCCCGTCGTGGCCATGGCGATCGCTGCGGCCCGTCACCGCACCGGCTGACCCCGAGCAGCCGGGAGACGACGTGGCGTACGGCACGGCGTCCGAACGCCGCCGCTGCGATGTAGTCCTGCCGGGCTGGCCCCGGCCAGGGACCGCCGTACGAATCGCGGCAGGGGCGCCGAAACCCGGTGGCCGTGCCCAGCCGGCCGGTGCGATGATCGACACCTGGGTCGCTAGCTCAATGGCAGAGCATTCGACGAGTAGTGCGTCCGCCCTCCGCCGGTGCGGTCATGGACGCGCTTCCTTCTCCTTGTTGGATCGAAGGGTTCGGGGTTCGAGTCCCCGGCGGCCCACTCGTGAGCGTCGGGCCGACGGCGATGACGTCCTTGATTCGCGTGATGCGGCGGCTGCCGGGACCGACACGAGGCGTTCGACGTGAACGAGGAGCCAGGCCAGGGCGAGCTGGGAGATGGTCGCTTGCTTGACCCGCCCGGGTCTGATCATTCACAACGAGACGATCACCTCTCCTGAAGAGTCGGCAGCTGAACGTGCCGGGCGGGCGCGATGGTCAACGCGGCCGGGTGCGGTCTGCCGGCGTGCTGTGCTGGCGTCCGTCCCGTTGGGCGGCGGTGTGCTGTGCAATTCAGGAGAGGCGGTCCCGCCGTGACCGTGAGGTCACCCAGGGTCTGTCGGCCGTCACCCATGACGTGCACAATCGGCCGCATGACGAGCGCCGCAGGCGAGCCGCCCACGCACAACACGCCCGCCGCCCTCGCCCTGGGGTTCCTGACGGGCGCAGTGATCGGGGTATCGCTGACCGCCTTCATCAGCGGGTGCGTCACCGAGAGGGCACCGTTGATCATCGTGGGGTTGGTCCTGCCCGCGGTCTACGGGTTTCTCTTCTTCCTCTCCACCCTGCCGCGTCGTGCCCGGGAAGCGGCCGTCGTGCCGCGCACGGCGCTCGCGGTGATCGAGAGCCGGGAGGTCGTCGGGGGTAAGACCAGCGACGTGCCGGTGCGCTTCGAGCTGTCCGTCGTGCCGGACGACGCGCCCGCGTTCCGGGTCGAGATAAGGCAGGACATCAACCTCGTCGAGCTTCCCGACTACCGGGCGCGCGGGGTCGTAGTGGTGGAGTATCCGCCGGACCGGCCATGGAATACCCGGATCGTGAAGCGGCCGACGCCGGAGTGGGAGGAGCGGGCGGTCGTGGCCCGGGTGGATTCGGTGCCCGGTCCGGCCATGAAGAGCGATTCCCCGGAGGGCTGTGCCGGCGGTCTCCTCACGCTGCTCGGCCTGCTGCTCGGCGCGGCCGCCGTGCTTCTGCTGTTCCGCGCCGATCTGTTCGACTCCTACGAGGGCGAGAACGCCCTCTCCCGCAGACCGTCCGTCTCCTCCTCGTCGTCCACGACCGCCGTGACGTCGGCGATGGGCACGGTCACCCTCGGTCCGGGCCAGTCGATGCTCGACGAGGGTGAGCTGCGCAAGGCCGTCGAGTCGTTGACACAGGGTGCGAACAAGCCCCGGGCGCTGACCGTCGTCGTGCAGGACCGCCTGCTGACGGTCGTCTTCGCCCCCATCGGCGTGGAGAGCGCCGGGTTCGACCCACGTTCCCTGCCCTACGATCGCGTCCCCGGTCTGGTCGAGGAGGCCAGGACCGGCGTCGGCTCCCCACAGAGCTGGCAGCTCGCCGCCGACGGCGTCACCGGCTCACTCACGCTCAGGGTCGTGGTGACCGGCGACGGGGGCACGGGAACGCTGGAGGCGGACGGGCAGGGCAAAGTGCTGCGGCGCAGCGGCAGTTGACCGTACCGGGAGGAGAAGGGCACATGGGGTGGGACGAGTTCCTGGTGCTGTGGTGTGCGGTGTGGGGTGCGGTGGCGCTGGTGGGGTACGGCATGTCGCTGGCCGGGGTGACCAAGGCGCAGCGGACTGTGCGGCTCACGGGGCGGATCGAGCGGGTGCGGGAGCCCCGGCACGGCGGGTCCCACAAAGGCGGGATATCGGTGGTCGTCTCCTACCGCGACCCGGCCTCCGGTCAGGAGGTCACCGTGACGAACGACGGCGAGCGCGGCGAGATGATCACCGTGGCGTGGGAGGGCCGGGAGATCGGGGTCAGCCACCCGCGGGGCAGACCGCACGCCTACCGGTTCTCCAACTCTCCCGAGGAGCCCGGTCGCGGGCTGTTCTGGCCCGGTTTCGCACTCTTCCTGGTCTACGTCGGACTGGTGGTCCTCGTCGCGGTCGACCAGGGGTGGCCGTGGGCGCTGATCGGCTTCGGCGGGCCCTGGGCGGTCTTCGCCGCCGCTCACCTGCCCGGGACGATACGTGCCAAGCACGACCGCCTCGCCAGGCTGGCCGCGATGGACACTGTGCAGGGGCGGGTCGTCGCGGTGCTGAAGGACGTCAGCGTCGACCAGGACGACGGCCACACCTGGACCACCATCACCCCTGTCGTCTCGTTCACCACCCGCGCGGGCACAGTCGTCACGGCCCACTGCACGTCGCATCTCGCAGACCCTGCCAACTCGTACGGTCGTGACGTCACGGTCCACCACACGCCCGCTGATCCGGCCGACTTCACGCTCGACCGCGCGGCCCAGCAACGCTCGGAGGGGCAGGATGTGACGTTCAACGTCTTGGTGATCGTCGTGCTCGCGGCGACGGCCGTGGCGGGGGTGGTGTTCCTCTGAGGACCGGGAGGGGTGCCGGTGAGGCCCAGGGAGGTGCCGGGCCGATTGGGTTACCTTCTCTCCATGGGCGTGGACAGGGAGCCGCTGACGTTCGATTACGAGAACCTGCATGTGCGGGTGGACCGGGGGGTGTTCGAGCTGTTCACCCTGGACGGCTCCCCCGCCGAGCACACGTTCCGTGTCCCACTGCGCTGGCTCGGGGTGTCCCTGCACTACAAGAAGCCGGACAAGCCAGGCACGTTGTCCTTCGGAATCGTCCGTGACCCGCGGTCCGCGCTCTACAACACCGACCGGCTCGCCTTCCGTTACTCGACCTCGCCCGGGTGCCGGGTGCCGCCCGGCGACGAGGCGTTGTTCCGCGCGTACCTCACCGAGGTGGCCCGGCTCGCCGGCCGACCGGTCGCCTGACGTGGCACCGGTGGTTCTCGAACGCGACACCGTGCGCACGCACCCGGCCCGCGTGGCGGGGATGTTCTCCCGACAAGCTCGCCGCAATCCGCACTTCGACGGCGTCCACTCCGCCCGGCGCGGCACGTACCGGATCGCCTACCGGATCAACGGGGCGCAACGGGTCGTGGAAATCCGCTCGATCCGCCACCGACGCGACGCCTACCGTTGGTCGGACACCTGCCAGGGTCGGGTCTGACCGAGGCCGCCGCTGTGCCCCGACGGCATGGCACTCCTTGGCTGGAGGACCAGCGCTGCGAGCTGGCTGAGTTCAGCGCCAGGGGGTCACCGGCAACCGACGGCGTCGGCCAGGAACGGAGGACCACGTGTTCGAGAAGCTGATCATCCAGAAGACCCTCCGGGTGCCGGCGAGCACCGGCGCGGCCGGCGACGGCGCGCCGGTGGCCCGCCAACTGGACGCGGCGTTGCTCGACGTCGGGTTCTCGGCGTCGTCGGCCCTGCTGGAGCACATCGGCGGCCTGGCCCCCGCGCCGGCGATGGACCTCGCCGCCACGGTCGTGTCCGCGGTGCGCGAGCTCGTCGGCGACCACGTCCAGCACAACGCCTACTTCATCGGCTTCCCCGACGACGTGCCGGACACCATCGAGTTCTGGACGGACCGGCTCCGGGCGGCCGTGCTCACCGACGGCGGCACCACGACCGACGCGTACCTGCGTGACGTTGCCACCTCCGGCGGGGTGAACCTGCTCGACCTGCCGGGCTACGGCACCTACCAGCACACGTACGCCGATCTGGTGGCCGCACACGACGAGTTGCTGGCCACGGCCGGTGACCGGGTGACGGTGCTCGGTCTCGGCGAGACCGCCGAGGTGGAGGCGGCGCGGCTCTACCTGGCCTTGGCCGGCAGCGCGACCCCCCACGGCGAGGCGGACCTCGCGATCCTCAGCGAGCTCGCCGTCGCCTGCCTCGACGACGTGCAGCCGACCGAGATCCCGGTGCGGGAGAACCGGGCGGTGCTCAACGGGGTCCGGCTGGTCCTCGGACGGCCGCTGGTCGCCGTGGACACGACGACCGACGTGCTGCGCCTCGCCTGCCACGTCTCCGGCGGGGACGTCTCGCTCGGGGCACCCACGCGGTTCCGGGCGTTCCCGCGCCGGGAGCGCCGGATCCTGCTGGCCGCGCTCAACGAGGTCGTCGGCGCGAACCAGGACAAGCTCGCAGACGTCGTGCGCCACGCGGAACGGTGGAAGCGGCTCGGCGAGCGGCTGCACCCGCACGAGTACGACCAGTGGCCGCACGCCCGGGAGGTGTTCACGGTCGCGCGGGGCGAGCGGCGGGTACGCACCCTCGCCGGTCGCGCGGAGGCGGCGATCCGTACCGGAGCCGTCGGTTCCGCCACGTCGGTGCTGGCGGCTGCGCCGGGTCTGCTCCTGCGGTCCGCGGACCGGCTGCTGCGGCTGGCGTCGGCGACGGAGCAGCGCGTCGTGCTCGACGCGGTCGCCGGGGCGCTCGGCTCGGCGTCCGGCCGGGTGCTGTTCTCGCTGCGGGAGCACGTCGACAACCGGCTGACGCCCGCGTCCGCCCGGATGTACGTGAACCGCTCGCGGAGCGCGTGGGTCGGGCCGGACCGGCGGCCGCCGCTGCCGGCCGGCTTGGTGGCCGAGGTGTCGGCGCGGCTCGACGCGGAGATCAGCGCCCGGCTACCCGAGTCGCCGCGACCGCTGGTGGTGGACCCGGCGGTGCTCGACGTCGCCCTGCCGCTGTCGGGCAAGGCTGCCGAGGGCGGATTCGCGGTGCTGCCGAGGGGCTCGCGGGCGTCGGTCTCCGGTGAGCTGCTGCGCTTCTTCACCTACTGGCGCCAGACCAGCCGCCGCACCGACTACGACCTGTCCGCGCTACTGCTCGACGACGAGTTCCGTACCGCGGGTCACGTGTCCTGGACGAACTACCGCCACGAGGGTGTGGCGTACTCCGGCGACGTCACCGACGCGACGAACGGTGCCACCGAGTTCATCGACGTGCCGCTGACGCTCCCCGGGCACTACGTGGTGCCGCAGGTCTACATCTACGCGGGTGAGTCGTTCGACGAGGTCGCCGAGTCGATGTTCGGGTACCAGACCCGGACGCGGGAGCAGCAGGGCACGCCGTTCGACGCGCGGACCGTGCGGGCCCGGTCGCAGCTGCGCGGCCAGGGCCGGGTCGCGCTGCCGGTGGTGTTCGCCAGGGGCGAGCAGGGCTGGCAGGCCGTGTGGCTGCACCTGTACCTGCGGGGCATGCCGTCGTTCAACCGGGTGGAGGACAACACCTTCACCACGGCCGACCGGGTACGGGCGTTGGTGCAGCGACGTCACCTGACGATGTCCTACCTCGTCGACCGGTGGCGCGCACGGGCCGAGGTCACGATGTGGGACGGCCGGTTGCCGCAGGAGCCGGTCACGTTCATCGGCATCGAGGCGCCCGAGGGTCTGCCCGACGGATCGGAGACCTATACACTGGATCGGCTCAGTGAGCTGATCCCTGAGTAGTCGGCGACAGCCGAGGCCATCCGGGCGCTTCCTTCTATTCCGTTCGATTCGGTACCTCCGCCATGCGGAGGACTGGTAGTCAGCGCCCGCGCTCTCCTCGGACTGGACCGGGTCCGGTAGGCCGGTGGGAGACTCTCCCGCCGGCCTACCGGACCGATGGGGACAACCGCAGCCTCCTCCTCGGCGGGGACACCCGGCCAGGAGGCGTTCGACCTCGGGGGGTCACTCATGGTGAACGTGGAGCACGTCAGGCAGGCGTACGCGTCCGTCGCGGATCTCTACATCGACCTGTTCGGCGCGAGCCGGCACGTCCACGTCGACGACCTCGCGTTCATCGGGCGGCACCTGACGCAGCGGTCAGGCACGGTGCTCGACCTGGGCTGCGGACCGGGCCACCTCACCGGTCACCTGCGCTCGCTCGGCGTCGACGCCCACGGCATCGACATGGTGCCCGAGTTCATCGCCCACGCGAGGGCGGCCCATCCCGACGGCACGTACCACCTCGGGTCGATGGACAAGCTCGACGTGGCGGACCACACCGTCGCCGGCATCCTGGCCTGGTACTCGCTGATCCACCTACCGCCGCAGGATCTCGGTGACGTGCTCGGCGAGTTCCGGCGGGTGATGGCCCCGGCGGGCACGGTGGTGGTCGGCTTCTTCGACGGCGACGAGGTCAGCGCCTTCGACCACAAGGTGACGACCGCCTACCGCTGGCCGGTGGACGACCTGGCGGAGCGGCTCACCCGGGCCGGCTTCACACCGGTCGCGCACCTGCGGCGGCCCGGCGACGGCACGCATCGGCCCCACGCCGCGCTCGCGGCGGTCGCGACCGCCGCGTGAGGAAGGTGGCCCAGGCCGGGGGTGGGCGACGCGGGCGGCACCGTTGGTCCCCGGACGTCGTCGACCGGCGAGGACGCCGGACGCAGCCGGGCCCGACCGGCAGGCGGGCGGGTGGGCGGACACGGTCGGCGGCAGGCGTACGTCCCGCCGCGACCGGCCGCATCAGCGCTGCCTGACCGCCAGGCCCTTGGCGAGGCAGGTGGTTCCGCCGGGACCGGCGAGCGGCATCGGCTGGTAACCCTCGCTGCGATAGAGGTCGATGTTCCGTAGGCTCTTGGCGCCGGTGTACAGCAGGATGCGGTGGCAGCCCGGTCGGGCGACGGCTTCGGCGGTGCGCAGCAGCCATCGACCCAGCCCCTGACCACGCAGGTCGGGCACGACGGCGAGCCGCCCCACCTGCCAGTCGGTGTCGACGCGACGGGCCCGCACCATGCCCAGCAGCCGACCGTCCAGCCAGATGCCCGTGGTGTGCCAGGTCGCCAGCCAGTCACGCACCTCCCCCGGCGACTCGTGCAGAGCCGGTATGGCCATGGTGTCGTTGACGACGGCCTCGTCCACCCAGCAACATCGCTGCAGCACCGTGACCTCGGGCGCGTCGTCGGGGGTCAGCCGTCTCACGTAGGACCCCGGCAACGGTCCGGACCGGGTCCCGGCTCGGGCGCGTTCGCGCATCGGCCGCAGGGCATGGCCGACCCGGACCAGTTCGTCCAGCAGGCCGACAGCCGCCGTGTCGCGGGCCGTATCGGGCCGCACCCGATCGTTCTCCGTCGCCGCACCGATGCGGATCGCGACCGTGGCGCCCACCGGGACCAGGCGCAGCGTGGTCACCACCTGCTTCGCGTGCTGGACCGCCCGGGTGCCCGCCGACGTGTTGCCGTAGCTGACGAAACCGATCGGCTTCCATGCCCATTCGCGGCTGAGATAGTCCACCGCGTTCTTCAGGGTCGCCGGCATCCCGTAGTTGTACTCCGGCGTGACCGCGATGAACCCGTCCGCCGCGTCGACCATCGCGCTCCACCGACGGGTGTGCTCGTGCCGGTAGACGCCCGACGACGGGTGTTCCTCCTCGTCGAGGAACGGCAGGTTCAGATCGCCGAGGGCCACCGGCACGAGCTGGACGCCGAGCTCTACGGCACGAGGGGTGAGCGCCTCGATCAGCCACTGCCCCACGGCGGGGCCGAGTGCGCCGGGGCGCGTGCTGCAGATGAGCACCAGGACACGCGTCGCTTTCGTTGACATGGAAACGAAGCCTAGGTGCTAGATTGATTACATGTCAACGAGAAGGTCGGTCAGCGCCGCGCGGTGGTTGAACGCCGACGAGGAGAGCGCGTGGCGGGCATTCCTGCGGGTGATGGTCGCCGTCCGGAGCGGCACGGCACGCGACCTGGCGGCGATCGGCCTCTCCGAACCCGACTACGAAGTACTCAGCACCCTGTCGGAACGGCCCGACCACACCAGCACCCTTGGCGAACAGGCCGACAAGATGGGCTGGTCACGCAGCCGCCTGTCCCGGCATGCCACCCGAATGGAAGCGCGCGGACTCCTGCGGCGCGCACCCGACCCGACCGACGGCAGAGGCTGCCTGCTCGTCCTCACCGCGCACGGCCTGGACACCCTCGACAACGCCGCACCGGCCCACGTCGAGTCGGTGCGACACCACTTCATCGACCGGCTCACCCCGCAGGACCTCAACGCCATCGAGCGGATCGCCCGGCGGCTGGAAGACCCCCCGACCGGTGACGATCGACCACATCCGCCGGCCTGATCGCCGAAGGATGAACATGCCCGTCCCCGCAGAGCCCGGAGTGCTGGCGACGTCCCGAAGGCCAGGTAGGCGGCGAGAAGGTCGTCGGGGCCGGTCGAGGTTGCGCGGATCCGGTCGTAGCGCACCTTTGGCACCATGAAGGGTCGTGGTCAGGGCACGAGATGGCCGCCGATGGGGAATCTCCACCATCCGCTCGTCCAAGCGGCGTGAGTGGGTACCCACGGGCCGTGCGCGGAGCCCGTGACGAATCCCGCCGCCTACCCTGACACCGGTGAACGTCCGGCAGCGCAAGAAGCTCACCGCTCGGCTGATGGCGTCGCTGCTGCGTGGCGATCCCTCGGCCGTGCTGGCGCTGCTGCGCGCGGGGGCAGACCCGAATGCGGCAGACCGGGACGGCACCACGCCCCTCTACCTGGCCGCAGTACAGAACGAGCGTGCGGCGGTGCGGATCCTCCTGGCCGCCGGCGCCGACCCGAACCTCGAGAGTGGACACGGCGATGAGGGGACACCGTTGACAGCAGCCGCAGCGTGGGGACATTCCGATGTCGTCCGCGAACTTCTCGCACGGGGCGCAGATCCGAACCTCCGCGAGGACCACGGCAGCGGACTGTCGCCCCTCGATTGGACCAGTCGGAACGGCCACGCCGACACGGAAGCGCTACTCATAGCCGCAGGCGCGGCATGACCGCCGCAGGCCGCCCACGGTGATGCCGCGCGACGGCGACCGGCGTGGGTACGGTCACCGAATGGCGTACGACGCTCTGACCGAGAGCATGAGGCTGATCGACGACGGGCTACCGGACCAACGCCTGCGGCTCAGCCGCCGGCGTCGGTTCGCACCGGTCGCGGTCGACGTGGACGGCGACGTCGCCGCCACACGCTTTCTCCGCCGAGGCGCCGGCTGCTTCTGGGACGACATCCACCTGCTGGTCCGGGAGAGCACCAGCGGCTGCACTACCAGAACCTCCGCGACGCCGAGCGACAGCGCATCGACGGCCAGACAGGCGCGCCGCTCCGGATACCGGCCAGGTCTCCCAGCCTCGCCTTTCGAACACCTCGCTTGCGTCGGGCGGGTCAGGACGATTCCTGGGTGGGTCGGCTTGTGTCTCAAGCGGCTTGAGATCGCATCATGGGCGTCGTGGACACCAACGAGCTGTACGCCATCGGGGATGTCGCCCGGCGGACCGGCCTGAGCGTCAGTGCCGTCCGGTACTACGCGGACGCCGGGGTCGTCATGCCGGTCACCACCACGCCGGCCGGTCACCGTCTGTACGACGTGTCGGCCATCGCCCGGCTGGAGCTGGTCCGGACGCTCCGGGAACTCGACGCCAGCCTGGACGAGATCCGGCGGGTGCTGGCCGGTGAGGCGACCCTGCGCGACCTGGCCGCCACCCACCTGGCCTTGCTGGCCCGGCAGGAGGCGCGGCTGCGCAGCCGCCGCGCGGTGCTGTCGACCATCCTGCGGCAGGACTCCACGGCCGAGCAGGTCACCCTGATGCACAAGCTGGTTGGCATGACGGACGAGGATCGCGACCGGCTGATCGACGAGTTCTGGACCGAGGTCTCCACCGGCTGGGAACCGCCGGCGCGGATGGTCGAATGGTGGCGCAGGGCCCGACCGGAGCTGCCCGATCATCCCACCGCGGCCCAGTTGGAGGCGTGGATCGAGCTGGCCGAGCTGGCCCGGGACCCCGAGTTCCGGCAGGCCGTCCGCCGGGAACTGTACGAGGCGTGCACCACCGGGGCCGGGCCGGTGATGTCCTCGGCACCGATGCTGGACTACCTGGAGGCGGCCACCCCGATCGGTGAGGCGGCGATGGCGGCGGCGCGGGAGGGGGTGCCGCCGGACTCGCCACGGGGCCGGGAGGTCGCCGACCGGTGGATCGGGTGGCTGACCGGCATCTTCGCGACCCCGGAGAGCCCCGGGATACCGGACACCCCCGAGTTCCGGATCGAGACGGCCGAGCACATGCTGGCCGGCGCGGAGTGGGACCGTACGCCGCCGGACCCTGCGGGACCGCTCGACCGGTACATGGCGCTGGTCACCGCCGTGAACGACGTGCCGCCGGAGCAGTTCCCGTACGAGTGGCTGGCCGAGGCACTGCGCGCGTCCGCCCAACCGGCTCGCTGATCAACTGTCCGGTGTCGGCCGGCACCCGGTGACCCCTGCCCTACGGGGTGAGCAGCCGCTGGATCCGCTCGTACTCGGCGGCCATCTCGGGTGCGGCCAGGAAGTCGCCGAGATCGGGTGAGACCTGGAAATCGACCTGTTCGACGGAGCGGAGGGCCAGTTCGTGGAGTTCGCCGCGCCGGCCGGTCTCCAGGTACGTCGTCCAGTGTTCGAGCGCGGCGAGGGTGGTCAGGAGTTCGGGGTCCATGTCGCCGTCGGTGAGGACACCGTCGTCGATCCGCGTCATCAGCTCCCGTAGCGCGACCGCGTCGGCCGTCCGGACGTCCTGCCGGGCGGTGGTGAGCGCCGCCACCGCGTCCTCGTCGAGCTCACTTTCGGCGGCGATGTCGAGCAGCCGCTCGTCGCGGACGAGACGGGCCACCGTCTCGGCGCCGAAGACACGGAGTCGCTCGTCGACGGCCGTGTCGATCAGGTGCCGTAGCGCGGCTTCGAGTTCGTCGTATCTCACCGCCGCAGTCTAGGAACAAGCCGGGCCGGAGTCGCAGGCCCTCGTCCCCTCGGCGTCCACCGTGATCGTGGACCCCTGCTGCTGACGGCTACGTCGGCCGGTGCTGACCGCGTCGATCGGCGCGGCGGTCGATGGTCTCCCGCAGCGCGTACCACGCGAGCGGTCCCAGGGCGCTCGCCGCCAACGCCTGCGCCGGCAACCACAGAGCGCCGCCGATGACCGCCGCGACGAGGCCGGTCACGAAGGCCAACAGGAGGGCGGCCAGCGCGTACCCGCGGCTGCGGGTCCTACCGAACAGGTGCTTCGGCCGATCCGTCCGCAGCCGCCACAGTCGGTGGATCTGCAGCACCATCAGGACGAAGGCCGGCGGCAGCAGCGTGGACAGCGCCAGCACTCCCGGCGTCCACGGGTCGCGCACGTACCGGCCGTCGACGCTGATGATCTTCTCGTCCCACAGACCCAGCCGAACGGCCTGCCCCTCACGGACCTCGACGTACGCATATCCGTTCCCTGTCGAGGAGGCCCGCTCGCCGCCGCTGGACGGGAGATACCGGATCTCCTGGGTTGCGCCGCTACCGCTGTAGTAGCCCTCGGTGCCGCCGCCGGAGGATGTGATCTCGAAGACGGTCGCCGGCTTCTGCACGAGCCTGCCCGCCCGATACGCGCAGTACGCTTCCGACTCCGCGGACAGCCGAGGTCCGACCCAGGTCAGGGCAATGGCGGCGAGCACGCCGGACACGACCGCCACCCAGACGCGGAACCGGACCTCTTCCCGATCGATCGGCGGAACACCGCCGCGCTCTCTCGCCGCCGCCATGCCACCACGCTAGTCACCGCTCGCCACCAACCGGACCCACACGGTGACATCCACGTCGCGTGTTCCCGGTCGAGCCGTAACCAGCATGACATCGACGATTATCGTTCACTGGCTACTATCAGCAATCAGAAGATCACCCATGGTGGGTGACCTGGGAAGGGAGTCCGTCATGGACAACGCGGCCACGGAGGCGACGGAGTTCGCCGACCTCGACATCGTCAACCTCGATCTTCCGATCGACGAGGAACTCGCCGCCGTGAGCGTCGGCGGCCTCGGCAACACCGAGGTCGGCGCGTCCGGCTTCTTCGGCAGGAGCTGGCTGATCTGAGCCGGGGCGTGGTCGTGCGGACGGTCGACGCGGACCCATCCGTCACCGGCGACACACCGCCGGCACACGTCAACGAACTGTTCTCGGCGCTTTCAGGATCACCCACGGTGGGTGCTCCGGGAGGGAATCTGTCATGGACAACGTGGTCACGGAGGCGGCGGAATTCGCCGACCTCGACATCGTCGATCTCGACCTTGCGGTCGACGAGGAACTCGCCGCCCTGAGCGTCGGCGGCCTCGGCAACACCGAGGTCGGCGCGTCCGGTTGGCTCGGGAGCTGGGTGATCTGAGCCCAGGCGGCTCCGGCGTGCCACCCGGTCACGCCGGAGCCGTCCGACCGGACACCACCCCTACCGACCCGTCCCCGTGCGAGGTTCATGTGCCCGCTCCGCCCACCGCCGCCACCGGCCCCGTCGTCGTCGTACGGGTCGCCGCGCTCCCCACACAGGCCCTGGACGACACCGCCGCCCCGGCGTCCTGGGCGATGGTCCAGGCCATCCTCGCCAGCCGTCGCCGTGTGGCCGAGGCCGGCGCCAGACTGGCCGACGAGGTCCACGGGTTCATCGCGGACCCGGCCCTCGCCGGAGCCCGGCCGGAGTTGGTGGCGCTGCGGCGGGCCCTGCACAACCGCCGTCGGCCCGGCCACCGGGCCTGGCCCGGCGGTCACGCCGAGCTGCTGCCCGCGCGCTTCCGGTCCGAGCTGACCGGCTGGACGGCCGAGCTGGACCGCGCAGCGGCGTTGACCCGGCAGCTTCCCGACCTGCTCGACGCCGAGTGGACCCGGAGCCTGCGGGCCCTGCGCCGCTGGAGCGCCACCGAGGTCTTCGAGTTCGGACTGCTGCAGTCCAGCGAGGATCTGCTGCACGCGCTGCTGCGGTGGCGCGACCAGCCCGAGGGCACCCCACCGCGCGCCCAGGTGGCGCTGCGGCTGGCGAAGTACCTGGCCCGCGCGGTGGCCAAGACCAGCCCGCAGGCCACCTTCATGATGAGCGGACTGTGCCGGTGGTCCGACGCGCCGACCGCCGTGCAGCCCACCGGCCGGTGGGCCTGGCGCAGCGTCGTCGAGCCGAACGTACCCCTGCTCCAGGCGCTCACCCGCCGCCTCCCCGCCGACAGCACGGCCACCGGCCGGCTCATGGTGGTCACCACCCCGGACGCCGACGTGGCCGACGGGCGGATCTGGTTCGCCCACCCGCGACGCGAGCGCATCCAGGGCCTGCTGCTCACCCCGCCGGTCCGCACGGCGATCGAGGCCGTCGGCGGCGGAGCACCCCTCGCGGAGGTGGGCCGCCGCCTCGCCGGCGACACCGCCGTGACCTTCGACCGGCTGGTGGAGGTCGGACTCTTCGAGATCCAACCGCCCTTCGCCGACCAGGCGGCCGACCACCTGCACGACCTGCGTGCCTGGCTCGGCCAGGAAGCGCCGGCCGCCGGGCCGCTGCGGGCCCTCGCCGACGCCCTCGACGCCTACCCGGCCCCCGGCACCGACGCCTCCCGCCGCCGGGAGCTGCACCGTCGGATCCGGACGGAGTTCCAGGCGGTGCACGGCCCCGTCGGCGACACACCGTTGCCCGCCCGGAACCTCTTCCGCGAGAACGCCGTCTTCACCGCCGAGCCGGTCCGCCTCGGCGGGGTCCCGTGGCGCCCGGCCGTGGCCGACCTGCACGTGGTCCACCGCCTCCTGGCCCTCTTCCAGCACTCGACCGTCGTCCGGTTGGTGGCCCACCGGGTCGTCGTCGACCGGTACGGCGTGGACACCCGGGTCGGTCTGCTCGAACTGCACCGGGAGCTGTCCCGGCTGGCCGTCGACGCCGAACCGGGTACGGCGGTGGCGGAGCTCGCCGGGCTGCTGCTGCTCCGCCCCGGCCAGCCACCCGACCCGGCCCGCAGCACCCTCCCCGAGGTGCGGTGGCTGCACCGGCTGCGGCAGCAGGCCCTGGCCGCCCTGTGGGCGGGCCCGGAAACCCCGCCGGAGGGGGTCACCGTCGACCCGGCGCGGGTGCGGGCGTTGGCGGACGGGTGGCCGCCCTGGGTACGGCCCGCCCCGGCGTTGGCCTGTTTCGTCCAGCAGGTGCCCGCAGCCGACGGGCTCCGGCTCGTGCTCAACGGCGTCGGCGCCGGGCACGGAGCCGTCCGCAGCCGGGTGCACCGGCTGCTGGCGAAGGTCGCGCCGGAGGGGGCCGGTACCGGGGAACTGCCCAAGGCGACACCGACGCCTGCCCCGGCCGGCTACCTCGCCGAGATCACCGGACTCTTCGGCAGCACCGTCAACCTCCGCTCCCCGGCGGTCGACTTCGAGATCAGCCACCCGGGCACGGTGAGCGCCCGCCCCCCGCAGCACCGGATCGCCCTCGACGACCTGGTCGTGACCGCCGACGGGACCACCCGGAGTCTGCGCCTGCGGCGGCGCAGCGACGACGGTGAGGTCCGCATCGCGCACACCGGCATGATGGCCGGGGCCCGACTCCCCCGACTGGCCCGCTTCCTGATCCACCTCTTCGGTGACGTGCCGAACGCCGCCGCCCCGACCGCCCAGATCTTCGCCGGCACCCCGGAGCACCAGCCCGGAGCGGTACGGCGGCAACCCCGCCTGTCGATCGGCCGGGTGACGGTCTCCCGGGCCTCCTGGCGGGTCCGCGCCGACCTCGTGCCCCGCCGCGCCAAGGGCGTCGACGACGCCGGCTACCTGCTGGCCCTGGCAGCCTGGTTCGCCGACCACCGGATCCCCCCACGGACGTACGTGACGGCGACCGGGCCGACGCCGCCGGGCACCCCGCCGGTACCGGTCAAGCCGATCTACCTCGACCTGGCCAACCTGCTGCTGGTGCGCCTCTTCGAGCGCCTCCTGCGCGAGCCGGACTCGGTGCTGGTCTTCACCGAAGCCCTGCCGCAGCTCGCCGACGCCCCCTGCTTCGGCACCGAGGGCAGGCACGTGACCGAGTACGTCGTCGAGATCGGCCTCCCGTGACCCCGCCCCCGACCTGGCTGTCGTGGCACGCCTTCCACCACGGCGACCACACCCGCCTGATCACCGGGGCGGTCGACCCGCTGGTCGCCTCGTTGCAGGCCGACGGCCGGATCGCCCAGTTCTTCTTCATCCGGTACTGGGAGGGCGGGCCGCACCTGCGGCTCCGACTGCTACCGACCCACGCGGAGTACTCGACCGAGGTCGCCGCGCGGGCCCGGTCGGCCCTGGAGAGGCACCTGGCCCGGTTCCCCTCCCCGCCCTCCGCGCCGGCCGGGCAGTACGCGGCCCTCGCCGAACGGTACGCCCGGCTCGAAGGCCTGGCCGACCACGACCGGCGGCTCCGCCCACCCGACGTGGTGGAGGCCGTGCCCTACCACCCCGAGTACCCGGTCTTCGGCGGCCGGGCGGCGACCCGGGCCGTCGAACGCCACTTCACCGACTCCAGCCGGCTCGCCCTGTCGGTCCTGGCCCGCCGCGCACCGCAGCACCGGTCCCGACTGGCGGCGCTCGCCCTGGCCTCGACGCTCGCCGCCTGGCAACCCGACCGCCGCCGCCTGGCACACCTGTTGACCCGGTCCCGGTCCTTCTGGGAACCCGCCGAGGGCCGGGGGCTACGGCGCGAGAGCTACCAGCGGCAACGGGCGGCGCTGCGGCGACTGGTGTCCGGCTGCTGGCCGCCGACGCCCGGCCCACCGCCGCAGGATCCGGACCCGCTCGCCGCCGCGTGGTCCGACTCCGTCCACCGGCTCCACGCCGAGCTGACCGACCTGCGCCGGGCCGGGGACTTCCACCCCGACCTGCGGGCGGTGGCCACCCGCTTCGCCGCCGACACCGGGCCGACCCGCGACGAGCAGGGACTGCTCGTCGTGCTGCTGCGCTGCGTGCACCTGCTCTGCAACCGGCTGGGACTCGGCGTCGACCAGGAGACCCAGTTGCGCTACCTCGTCTGCGCCGCCTGCGCCGACATCGAAGCAGTCCCCGAACAGGAGACCCCATGACGCGCACCCCGCCGCACCGGGAGGAACCGGGCTGGCACAGCATCCAGATCCGGTACCACGCCGAGAACAAGGACGACCTGATCCTGGACGCCGTCCACCCCCTGCTGACCGCGCTCGCCGACGCCGTCGACCAGCCCCACCTGCTCCGGCACTGGCGCCGCGGCCCCCACCTGCGGATCAACCTGCGGACCACCCCGCAACTCTGGGCCGAGGTGGTGCGCCCCACCGCGCAGCGCGACCTCACCGCCTACCTGCACGACAACCCCTCGACGGCGTCCCTGCGGGAGGCCGAGCACCTGGCGGCGCACCGGCGGCTCGCCGTCCGCGAGGCCGACCACGGTCCGCTCACCCCCTGGTACCCCGACAACACCGTCCAGTTCGAACCCCACGAGGACCGTCAGCACGTGCTGGGCAGCCCGGCCCTGGCGGGCCTGCTGGCCGACGGGTACGCCCGCAGCACCGCCCTGACCGTCGACACCCTGGCCGGCGTCCGCAGCGGCGCGGTGGACCGGGTCGGGCACGCGCTGGACCTGATGTTCGCCTTCGGCCACCTCAGCGTCCCGCCGATCTCCCGGGGGTACATGTCGTTCCGCTCGCACGTCGAGTCGTTCCTCGGATACACCGCCGACCCCGACGCCGTCCGCAGCACCTTCGACGAGCGCTACCACCGCCACCGCCCGGCGCTGCGCGACCGCCTGCACACCACCCGGGCCATCGTGGCGGGGAGCCGACGGGACCCCCTGGTCGAGGCGTGGCTGGAGATCGTCCGACGCCAGAAGGCACTGGCCGAGCCGCTGTTCACCAGCGGCGCGATCGACCTCGACCACCTCGACCAGCGGGGCATGGAGCTCCGGCACCGGATCGAGTTCCACGACATCCTCCGGGAGACCACCGCCCACCGCAGGGAGGTGCTGTCGCAGGTCTGGTTCCGCTGCCACCGGCTGGCCATCAACCAGCTCTACTCCCACCTGAGCCGGATCGGCATCGTGCCGACCCAACGCTATCTGCTCTGTCACCTGGTGGCCCGCACCGTCGAGGAGGAGTACGACATCTCGCCGGTCGCCCTGGCCCGGCAGTTCGTCAACGACCGCCGGTGAACCGGGCCGGCGGGCGCGGTGACGGGACACGCCCGGCGGACGGGCCGCTACCGGAGCAGGCCGCGCCGGTAGCCCTCGCCGACGGCGGCGGCCCGGTCCCGGACGCCGAGTTTGTCGTAGATGTGCTGCAGGTGCGTCTTGATGCTCGCCTCGCTGATGAACAGGAGCCTCGCCGCCTCCCGGTTGGAGGCGCCGTCGGCGACCAGTTGGAGCACCTCCCGCTCCCGGCCGCTCAACGCCAACCCGGTCGGTCGGCGGACCCGGCCCATGAGTTGACCGGCGGCCGACGGCGCGAGGACGGACTCACCGCGATGGGCGGCCCGCACGGCACGGATCAGCTCCTCGGGTGGCGTGTCCTTGAGCAGGTAGCCGGTGGCGCCCGCCTCCACCGCCGGCAGCACGTCGGTCTCGCTGTCGAAGGTGGTGAGCACCAGGACGTGGATCGGGAGCGCGGTCCGGGCGAGGGCGGCGATCGCCTGCACACCGGTCATCTCCGGCATCCGCAGGTCCATCAGCACCACGTCGACACGCAACCGCACCGCCTCGTCCACCGCCTCCCGACCGTTGGCGGCCTCGCCGGCCACCTCGATGTCGGGCAGGCCGGCGAAGGCTCCGCGAAGTCCGTTACGGACGATCGGGTGGTCGTCGGCGATCAGGACGCGGATCACGGTGCCACCACCGGGATCGCCGGCACCCGTACGCTGACCGCCGTGCCCTCGCCAGGAGCGCTCTCGATCTCCATCACACCTCCCACCCCCCGGACCCGCTGCGCCATGCTCGTCAGGCCGAACCCCTGAGCCGAGTCACCGGTCATGCCCCGCCCGTCGTCGCGCACATCCAGCAGCACCACGTCGGTCAGGTAGGAGAGGGTCAGCCCCACCCGGGACGCGCGGGCGTGCCGGACCACGTTGTGCAGCGCTTCCTGCGCGACCCGGAACAGGGTGACCTCGATGGCCGGGCCCACCGCGACCCGGTCACCGGTGACGTCGAACCGCACGGTGATACCGGTGTCGTGCGCCCAGCGGCGGGCCAGGTCACCCAGCGCCTCCGGCAGGTGGGCCTCCTCCAGTTGGCCCGGCCGTAACGCCTGCACCGAGCGGCGGGCCTCGTCCAGGCCCTCCCGGGCCAGGGCCAACGCCCGGTCGACGTGCAGACGCGCCTGCGGCGGCGAGTGCCAGACCCGCTGGGCCGCCTGCATCTGGGTGATGATGCCGGTCAGGCCCTGCGCCAGCGAGTCGTGGATCTCCCCGGCCATTCGCTGCCGCTCGTCCAGCGCCCCCGCCTCGCGGGCCTGGACCAGCAGTTGGGCGTGCAGTCCGGCGTTCTCCTCCAGCGCCGCCTCCAGCCGGGCAACCATCTCCTGCCGTCGCGTGTGCTGCTCGGTGCTCTTCTCGGCCAGCACGATGCCGGAGCTGATCGCCGCGGTCTGGACCACGATCACCCCCAGGTAGGTGCCGAGCGACTGCACGGACGCGGCCGGCAGCTCGGAGGCCATGGTGTTGATGGAGACCGAGGTACCGAAGACACCCGCCACCCCCCACGGCCACGGACGCAGCTGGTACGCGTGGAAGAAGCCGGTGATGGCGAAGAGCAGGAAGATCACGTCACGAGCCATCAGCGCGACGCAGAGCGTGAGCAGCCCGACGAAGTAGACCAGCATCGGCAGGGTCCGCTTCCGGCGTGCCCTCGGCACCCGGGTGTGTCCCACATACACCCACCCGGCGGCCACTCCGACCAGGCCCAGGGTGACCGCGTGGTCGCCCCAGCTCCGGCCGGGCTGTGCCAGGGCGATCGCCGTCGAGGTGGGCAGCAGCACCCAGGGCACCCCGACGAGCAGCTTCTCGTACCAGCGGTCCCAGTCGGGGCCGGCGTCACCGCTCATCGACGCTCGCACCTTCGGCTCATTCCCAGCGGAACAGCTTCGCCGCCGCACCACCGGCCACGACCACGAACAACGCCATTATCCCGAGGCGCAGCAGCGGCGGCGAGCCTGACGTCCCCGCCACCGCGTCACCCGACCAGCCCGCCAACAACGACTGCGCCCCGGGCGGCACGTAGTCGCCCAACCGCATCAGGGCATCCGGCAGCAGGAAACGCGGCAGGAAGACGCCGCCGACGAACATCGTCACCAGGTACACGACGGTCGCCAGCCCGGAGGCGACCCGGGAGGTCGGCGCGACCGCGGCGATCAGCATGCCGATCGCCAGCACCGCGCCGAAGCCGAGCAGGAACGCGACCGCGAACCCGAACGGGTGCCGCGGCAGTGGCACGTCGAGGACCAGCCACGCCGAGACGACCAGCAGCACGGCCGCCACGACCGCGGCGGCCAGGGCGACGATGAGCTGCGCCGCCAGCACCACGCCGGGGTGGACCGGGGTGGTGGACATCCGCCGGAGGATGCCCCGCTCCCGGTAGGTGGCCACCACCAGCGGGATGTGCTGCAGCCCGACGATGCCGAGCCCGAGCACCAGCGCGCTCGGCGCCCAGAGCTCGACGAACCGGACCCCGCCGAACTCCTCCGACGGCTCCCGCAGCGCGGGGACAGCACCGAGCCCGAGAAGGATCGCGGTCGGGAACAGCACCCCGAAGACGGCCGCCATCGGCTCCCGCAGGAACAGCTTCGCCTCGGCGACGGTGAGCGCGTACAACGCGGCCACTACGACCGCCTCCGTCGGGTGAGGGTGACGAAGGCGTCGTCCAGGCTGGCCTGCTCGACCCGGAGGTCCTGGGCGACGACGTGCTGCTGGGCCAGGACCGAGGTGACCGCCTGCAGCAGGTTCCCGGTGCCGGTCACCAGCACCTGCTGCCCGTGGTGCCGCACGCTGGTGACCTCCGGCAGGTCGGTCAGCAGCCGCTCGTCCAGGTGGGTCGACGGCCGGAACCGCACCCGCTGCTCGGACGCGGCGGACGCGACCAGGCCGGCGGGGGTGTCGAGCGCGACCACACGCCCGGCGTCGATCAACGCGAGCCGGTCACAGAGCCGCTCCGCCTCGTCCATGAAGTGGGTGACGAGGATGATCGTCACGCCGGAGTCGCGGACCTCGTCGATCACGTCCCAGGTGTCCCGTCGGGCCTGCGGGTCGAGCCCGGTGGTGAGCTCGTCCAGCACGGCGACGGTGGGGCTGCCCACCAGGGCCAGCGCGACCGACAGCCGCTGCTGCTGACCCCCGGAGAGCTGCCGGTACTGAGTGTCGTGTTTCCCGGCGAGCCCCAGCATGTCCAGCAGCCGCCGCCCGTCCGCCGGCTCCCGGTAGAACGAACGGTACAGCCGCATCGCCTCGGCCACCGTCTGCCTGTCCGGCAGCCGGTGTTCCTGGGGCTGGACCCCGACCCGTTCCCGCACCTCGCGCCGGTCCCGCCGGGGATCGAGGCCGAGCACCGTGAGCTGGCCACGATCGGGAGTACGCAGGCCGCTCACGCACTCGACCGTGGTCGTCTTGCCGGCGCCGTTCGGACCGAGAACCCCGAAGATCTCGCCCTCCTCGACCGCGAACGACACGTCGTCGACCGCGATCCTGTCGCCGTACCGTTTGTGGAGGTTCTTCACCTCGACGACGATCCCCATGGCGGCAAGCGTCGCCCGCCGTCAGCGGTTGCCGGATCGCCCGTCCGGCACCGGGGTCGGTCGATGCTCGCATCAACCGATTGGTGGATGCCTCTCCGCGGTAGCACCGACGACGGCGACCGGGACCTGCCGGCCGACCCCGCGGAATCCCGCCCGCACCACCGGGCCGACGCCCCTCCGACACCTCGGCCGATCAGGTGACCGGGGAGGACGAACGGCTATTTCCATGTGCGACGGGCACCCCGCGCTGCGTAGGAAGAAGGCATGGCCGACGAGACGACCGTTCCGCTGCTGCCCTGCGCCTCCATCGACGACATGGCCGATTTCTACGAGGTACTCGGGTTCCGCACGGCCTACCGGCAGCGCAGGCCCAACCCGTACGTGGTGATGCAGCGGGAGGACCTGCACCTCCACTTCTTCGAGATCGACGGCTTCGACCCGGCGCAGTCCTACGGCTCCTGCCTGGTCCTCACCCCGGACATCGACGGACTGCACCGGGCGTTCGCCGCAGGCATGCGCGCCGCGTACGGGAAGGTCCTGGTGTCCGGCACACCGCGCATGACCCGGCCCCGGGCGCGGCGCAACGCCGCCGGGGTGAGCGGGTTCAGCGTCATCGACCCCGGCGGCAACTGGATCCGCGTCGTCCACCGGGTCGCCGCCGCGCAACCCGCGCCGGTGGGACGCCTGGCCACGGCGCTGGCGAACGCGGTCGTGCAGGCCGACTCCAGGGGCGAGGTCCGGCAGGCCGTCCGGATCCTCGACAGCGCGCTGGCCCGCCCCGAGGCCGGAGACGATCCCGTCGCGCGGGTGGAGGTCCTCGTGTACCGCGCCGAACTCGCGATGGTGCTGCACGACCCCGGTACCGCGACCGAGATGCTGGCCGCTGTCGAGCGCGTCGTGATGACCGCGGACGAGTCCGCACGGGCGGGCGCCGCGCTCCAGACCGCAGCCGACCTCGCCGTGGCGCTCCGGCAGCACCCGGCCACCGAGCAGGCGGTCCGAGCAGGTGAGATCCCGCCGGTACCCACAAACCCTGATGTCGATCCGCCGGACGGCCGGTAGCCTCGCCGGATGGCAACGCGGCTGGTCCAGATCACCATGAAGGCTCGGGACGACTCCGCGCTGGGCGGCTTCTGGGCGCAGGCCCTCGGCTGGGACGTCTCCAGCGAGGAACCCGGCGTGACCAACCTCGAACCCCCGGGCTTCGTCTACCCGGACCCCGTCGCCGTCTGCATCGACCTCGTCGTCTCCCCGGAACCCAAGACGGTGAAGAACCGGGTGCACGTCGACCTCGCCACCACCTCGGCGGCCCACCAGGCGGAGCTGGTCACCCGCCTCAAGGATCTCGGCGCCACCCCCGCCGACATCGGCCAGGGCGACGTCCCGTGGACGGTCCTGGCCGACCCGGAGGGCAACGAGTTCTGCGTGCTGGACCCGCTGCCCCGGGACACCGGACCGATCGCCAGGGTCGTGGTCGACTGCGCGGACCCGCGCGCCATGGCCCGCTTCTGGAGCCAGGCCACGGACTGGACCCTGCACGAGGTGACCGACGACGTCGCGGTCCTGCGCTCGGCGGCGGGCGTCGGCCCGTACCTGCGGTTCCGCCGCACCCCCGACGCGAAGACCGGCTGGAACCGCGTCCACCTCGACGTCCGCCCGTACCCCGGTGACGACCACGCGGCCGAGGCGGCCAGACTGCGGGCGCTCGGCGCCACCGCCGTCGACCTGGGCCGCAGCGACATCCGGTGGAAGGTCCTCGCCGACCCGGAGGGCAACGAGTTCTGCCTGCTCACCCCGGGCTGACCCGCACCCCCGTCATCCGCTCACCCGAGCCACGAGCCCGGCTCCGGCGACGCCCCCGACCCCGTCGGGTCGCCACGGTCGCGGCCGGCGCTCGCCGTAGGGCGTGGGGAACGCGAATCGCACCACCGCGCCCCAACGAAGCCGGCCCCAGTCCGTCACCTCGATCCGCCGGGCGGCCCGGCCGGGCGGTGCTCAGGTCCCACGTACGCAGAACTCGTTGCCGTCGGGATCGGCCAGCACGACGGTGCCGTCCGCAGCGACCTCGAGCCGGGTGGCGCCGAGGGAGACCAGCCGGTCGACCTCCGCGTGCTGGTCGCCCCCGGTCGGGGCGAGGTCGAAGCGCTGCCGGTTCGGCACCTCCTTCGGGTCCAGCGGAGGCCCTCCCCAGGCGACCTTGGTGCCGCCGTGCGGGGACTGGATCGCGGTCTCCTCGTCCTGGTCCCACACCAGCGGCCAGCCCAGCGCCTCGCTCCAGAAGAGTCCGAGCTCGCGGGTGCCGTCGCAGGCGAGTTCCCCGAGCGGGCCGCACCCGGCGAGGAAGGCGTTGCCCGGCGCGATCACGCAGAACTCGTTGCCCTCGGGGTCGGCGAGGACGACGTGCCCCTCCTCGGGGCGCTGCCCGACGTCGAGGTGACCGGCGCCGAGCTTCACCGCCGTCGTCACGATGTGCTGCTGGTCGGCGTGGCTGGCGCTGGTCAGGTGAAGGTGCATCCGGCGGTACGGCCCCGCCGGCTCGACGCCGCTCGGCGCGAACCGGATGCCGAGCTGGGTGTCCCCGCCGGGCAGGAGCAGACCGCCGGCGTCCTCGACGGCCTCCCGGCCGAGCATGTCGGCCCAGAACTGCGCCACGCGGGCCGTGTCGTGCGCGTCGAAGGTCACCGACAGCAGTCGCGAGAGCATCCACCGACGGTAGACACGGGCCACCGCGGCGACAAGGCAATTAGCCGGACGGCCCACGGAACGTCGTCGACACGTCTCCAGGTGCTCCTGCGGGTCACACCCCCTTGTGGAGTGCATCTGCCGGAAGCGGGGTGGCGGGACCTCACTACGCTGATCTTGAGCGCCGACGGTCCACGGACCACGTGACGCCGGCGCTCGACCATCGACCGGTGGACGATGAACGGGAGAGAGCAGATGAGTTTCTTGCGTCGACCTCGGGTGCGCAGCCTCCTGGCCGCGACCGCAGTGGCCGGCGGCCTGGTGCTCGGCCTGGCCACGCCCGCGCACGCGGACTACAACAGCCCGATCTACCCGACGTTGAAGGCGTGCAACGACGCCCGGCCGAAGTACGTTTCGTCCTGGACCAGTCCGCAGGCGTGCCACAAGATGTACAACTGGAACGGCACGAAGGTGGTCGGGTACGCCTTCCTGGTCAAGACCCGGTACTAGGGCCTGTGTCGAAGTCGGTCACAGCCACTCGTTGATCGCGGCGATGTGCAC
>NZ_LRQV01000075.1 GCF_001567585.1 Micromonospora rosaria | reverse complement strand
GCCATCCTCGTCCTGCACCACGTCGAAGCCAACCGCTACGCACGATGAAAATGGCTGAATCTCTACAAGAGCAGCGCGCCGGTCCCGGTCAACCCGAAGCGGTGTGTCCCAGCTCCAAACTTCACCAACGCCGCCCAGGGCTCCCGCGCCCGGCCAGGATACCGCCCATTTCAGGTCGGACCACTCGGGCCGATAAAGCTCTCGCCAAAAGTCTTCATATGCTTTAGTCAAGCAATTAAGACGGAGCACTCGCAAGAGCAGGTCTGATTGCAGGGGATGCCCGGGGATAGGCGCAGGAAGCCTACCAGCGTCCGTATTCCTCAGGTCAGCCTTACCCGAAATCCTCAGCAGATAGTCCAGTGGCAAGGAGGCCCAGAACCCTGCTACCAACGCTGTGGAAAGATGATCTCCGAGAGACATCGAGTGGACAGTATTAACATGAGATGGCCCCGGCGGCAGGATTGCAGAGAAAAGGCTTCTTTCGGTATCGAATGCCACCATTCTACGCCAAAACAACCGATACAAATCCGAGCTATTGCGAGTCACTATAGGCGAATCCGCAACCGGGGAAGCCCGCATTAGCCATTGATCTTGCATCTCTCTAAACTGGCCCGCCCCGACAAAGCGTCGGAGGTTGGTCCTAGGAACGGCATCAGCCTGCAGCTGCGTCAGATCGTACGCGTCATAGTCCCTGTTCAGACGACATGGGATGCGAGGCATCTTCGCCATAGGGTTTGCGATACCGAACAAGGGGCCCTGGTAGATAACGTCGGACCAACTCGCGGGATCATAAGTGTCCCACCCGAACACACCCGCCTTCGAATCCTTCGATTCGTCGAATCCAGGCGATATGTGAGGAAGTTGCGACGCAAGTCGGTAAGGGTATTCTCCAAGCGCCGCAATGGCGCGCTGCTCGAAAGTACTTACCGGATAGAGGAGTCTTGTTTCCTCCACCGATCCCTCCTCACCTCCGATTTTATGCCATTCTCTAAGCGCTGCGGAGTCCACCTTTACCAACCTTGCCGCATGAGGCCTTACATCCCAGCGACCATCCACACGAATGCCAGGCGCACCCCCGTCCCCGTCGTGATCGAGAGATCCAGTCAGGGTGGTTGGATCAAACAGCCAACTGACGCTCAGGAAATCGATCTCTGATTCCGAGCCGTATACATGAATTCCGAATTGCTTCGTCCACTCGATTTCAGGAAAGAGGAGTCGACGGTTTGAGAAATGGGCATGCAAGCGCAATCTTCTGTAGGTTGCGCCACGCAGAGGCGCCTCCTTGATGCCAGCCATATGACTATCGGGATGAATGAGTGCACACAGACCCACACGCTTCATCAAAGACCAGCACTTGATCATAAATGCGCGGTACAGATTTGGCTGAGTTCCTACGAGATGTGAGTACGTGCACGAGGAGCCAAGGAAAGAAGCAACTACGGCTTGATTTAGCACCTCCGCAAGAAAGTATCTGAGCGCAACGGGTCGACCCACCGTCAATTTTTTTCGGCGTTCCCAATCGACGCTCGCGGGCTTATCAGCCAGCATGAACCACGGTTCCAACTCCGCCAACGCTCCTGGCTGGTCTTTGCGCGGTCTGACCCATGGCGGATTTCCGACCTGAAGGTCGAAACCACCCTTGATGAAGGCTTGGGCGAAGGTGAGTTCCCAATGGAAGAAGCCTTGGTCGGTGGCGATCTGGTTGGCGGTGAGGAGCCAAGGGAAGCGGTCGGCGAGGGTCCAGGGCGAATCGACGCCGATCACGCCGTCGAGTTTCTGCTCGAACTCGCTCAGCTCGGCCAGGCTGGTGAGCTTGCGGCCGTAGAAGCGGGCGGTGTCCTCGTCGGCGTCGCTGCGGCCGATGAGGGCTTCGGCGAAGGTCAGCCAGTCGTCGAGGTTGGTCAGGGGCACCTGTCGCCGGAGCTGTTCGGCCACCGTCACCCGGCGGGTGCCGCCGGTCGGCTTGGTCGGCAATTTCATCTGCTGCGGCTGCACGTTGCCGAAGATGTCCTGCGTCTCGAAGACGGTCGGTTCGTCGTTCGCCGGCTCGTCCTTGACGTGGGTGACCTCGACGGGGGTGGGCGGATAGGCCGGGTCGGAGCCGTCGAGCAGACCGACCTTGTCCAGCGGCCAGAACCACAGCGCGCACCACGCGTCCATCAGCGTCTTGAGCCGCCAGTACGGGGTGCCGGGCGCGGTCAGATCGGCGAGGATCTCCTCCCGGGGCACCGCCCCGTCGACCGGGGGCAGGTCCTTCGCGCCCCAGACGGCGATGTCGCGGCGGATCTCCCGCTCCGAGATGGCGAGGCGCTCCTGCACCAGACCCCACAGGAACTCCACCCGCCCGGCTAGCCCCTGCAGCCGCTTGACCTGCGAATTCTTCCCTTTGGTGCCCTTGGTCGACGGGGCGCGCTTCATCGCCGTACGCCAGGATTTGAGTTTGGCGGTCTCGGCCGGGGCCAGCTCGCGGGCCTCCTTCTCCCCCGCGACCGCGCCCCACCCGTCGGCGGGGAGCAGGAAGTGGTGGACGGTGCCGTCGTCGATCGGGCCGTCCCGGAAGGGCTTCTCGGCGGGCGCGCTGGTCAGCCACGACTTGTCGGTGAGCTGGCCCGGGGTGTAGGTCTTGCGTCCGCAGCCGATCAGTGAGTTGCCGCGTTGCAGGTGCAGGCCGAACCAGGGGGCCTGGAGGCCGGCGTGCATGACGTTGAGCCAGAGGCTGACCTCGGCCAGCTCGACGGCGGTGCGGTTCAGGTCGACGCCGTAACAGTTGTGCAGCGCGATGTACGCCTTCACCCGCTGGAGTTCCAGGTGGTAGTCCTCGGGGTCGAGGGTGGTCTCCAGCTCCCGCTGCCGACGGCGCAGGTACTCGGCGGCGACCTGGTTGATCGCCTCGTTGAGGAACGCGCCGGAGCCGAGCGCCGGCTCGCAGATCGTCCAGTCCAGCAGCTCACGTGCCGGGGTGGTGGTGCCCTCCTGGTCCAGGCGGTACTTCAGGGCGAGCTGGACGGTGACCTCGGTCAGCGACTGCGGGGTGTAGTAGGAGGCGCTGGTCTGCCGGTCCCGGCCGGCCAGCCGGTAGACGAACTGGCCCGGCTCGTAGCAGACCCGGCTGCGGATACCCGTGTACGCGTTCTCCCGATAGACGAAGACGCCATCGTCGTACTCCTCGATCTTCGAGGCGGGGACCATCCACGAGCCGTCCTTCGGGTCGCCGTTCTTGGCCACCTCGTAGAGGCGCTCGGTGGCGACGAACCCGGTGTACGACATCAGCCCCTCGTACACCGCGCCGAGCTGGTTGATGCCGAGCTGGGCGTACGAGATGAAGCCGCCCCGGCGGCGCTTGCCGCCCTTGGTGAGCATCAGCCGGCGCAGCACCTCGTGCAGCACCTTGTTGCGCAGCCGGGTGTCGATCGTCGGCCCGTCTCCGTCGTCGTCGTCCCCGTCCGGCGCGGGGACGGAACGGCCGATCAGGTGGGTCCGCTCCGGCAGGAACAGGTCCGAGCGCAGCGGCTCGAAGCGCGGCCCCTCCCCCTCACTGGCCGATTCCGCCACGGCGACCCCGGCGCGCGGACGGTGCCCCTCGTTGACCATGCGGAACAACAGGTCCAGCGAGTCGTGCAGGTGCCGACCGCCCTCGGCGGAGGCCGGCAGCGGCCGGGCGACCAGGTCACCGAGCCGGGCCAGGCTGTAGCCGCGCAGGTAGTCGGGGTCGTTGACCGGGAGTACGCCCAGTTCGGGGCGGGCTTCGGCGTAGAGCAGGAAGAGGACCCGGTACAGGTAGCGCAACGCCTGCCGGCCCAACTCCCGGGCCAACTCGTCCAGCTCCATCACCTGCTGCGGCTGGTAGCCGGCGTCGCGGATGCGGTCCAGCACCTCGTTGGCGATCAGCTCGACGGAGACCTTCAGCCCCTCCCGCAGCTCACCGGAGACACCCACGGCGTGCTGGCGGGAGCCGGCGACCAGGTCCGCGAGGGGCTCGGTGCCGCCCTCGGCGGGCGGGCGCAGCGAGTCCGCGCCGAAGAGTGCGGCGACGACGTCGTACTCGGTGCCGTCGTTGCGGGCGTACGCGGTGTCGAGGCTGACCGCCAGGTAGCGGCCCTCCCCCCAGACCGTGCGGTCGGCGAGGGTGAGCACGCCGCCGCTGAGGATCAGCACGTACCGTGGTTTCGGGCTCTCGGCGGCGAAGAGCCAGGAGGCGAGCTTGGCGCCGGTGGTGATGGTCTCGTTGCCGGGTAGGGCGACCGGGTCGAGCAGCAGGCCCGCGCCGTCCGGGTTCTGGGCGTCCTCCGGGTCCACCGCCCAGCCGCAGTCCAGGGCGAGGATGCCGTGGCCGCTGGCCAGCTCGGCGTGGGCGACGACGACCTCGTGCTCGTGGCCGCCGCGTTCCACGGTGAGGGTCTGCGGCTGGGGGTCGAACCCGAGCGCCCGCAGCACCTCCTGGTGGTGCTTGCGCAGCCGCTTCGGGTCGAAGAACTCCTCGTCGGTCAGCTCGGTCTTGGCGTCGAAGAAGTCCCGGCGGATCCGGCGCAGGCCGGCGCGCGGGGTGACCCGCCCGCCCTTCTCCTCTTCGGCCCACCGCTTGGCCAGGCCGCCCTTGAGGGTGGTGGGCAGGACCTCGGCGAGGTAGTGCGCGGAGAGGTACTCGCCACGGTTGGTCAACGACTCGAAGCTCATGCGGCGCTCTGCTCCCCAGACGGTACGAGGACGGCGAGCACCCGCAGCAGCGGTTCGCCGTCGGTTTCCAGGCGGTCGAGCAGGTCGTGCTGCTCGGAGACGGTGGCCTGCACCCGCTGGCGCCGCCTCTCGCGGTGCGGGGCGGGCCCGGTGTCGAAGAGGCTGGCCTGTTGGAAGGTCGCCAGGCGGGCCCGGTGCTCGCGCAGCGGCGCGGCGTTGGCGGCGTCGAACTCGTCGCGCTTGCCGGCGAGGTGCTGTCGGGCGGCGGCGACGGCCTGCGGCAGCAGCGCCCGCAGCGGGGCCAGGTCCACCGGCTCGACCCGGTTGACCATCGTCGGGCCGACCCCGGCGGCGGGCAGCGCCTCGTCCATCGGGCGGATCGTCGGCGCATCGGGCAGGCCCGAGACGGCCATCCACTGGACCACGGTCGCCTGACCGAGGCGGTTGGCGTAGACGCCCTGGACGAGGAAGACCGGGTCGGTGACGTCGGCGGTGAGCACCGGGGCCTGCTGCCGGCCCAGCCGGATCAGCACCTTGTCGACCAGCCAGTCGACCATCGGGTGGACGTCACTGAGGAAGGCGACCTCCGGCCAGACCGGCGTCCGGGACTGCCGGGCCTGGTCGAGCTTGCGCTGCGCCAGCGTACGGTCGAAGGTGACCTTGAGGCGTAGCTGCTCGCCCTCCCGGTGGTTGCGCAGGTAGCTGCGGGGCAGGTCGGTGAGGCGCTGCACCAGGTCGGGCGGGGCGAGGAAGGTCAGCAGCTCGTCCTCGCGGCGCAGGTCGATGTGGTCCTCGGGGCGGTCCTGGTAGATCTCGTGCAGGGCGGTGTCGACAAAGTCCCGGGTCGAGTCGAACAGCTTCGGCACCCGGGCCCGGGGCACCTCCGTGGTCTCCGGTGCGGAGCCGACATCGCCGAACAGGTCGGCCATCGGGTCCACCTCGGCGTGCGCGGCCTCGTAGGACTCGTCCACCGTGCGGCCGGCGAGCAGGTCACGGACCAGGCGGTCCTCCTCGGCCTTACCGTCGAAACAACCGGTGGCCGCGTGGGCGCTGCCGAGGGTGCGGTGGGCCTTCTCCTCGCGGCGCAGCAGCGCCGCCGAGACCGTCCGGTCGTCCTTGGCGTCCACGCGCGCGGAGGTGAGGAGCAGGGCGCGGAACTGCGGCTGGTGCTGCTGCCCGTACCGGTCGACGCGGCCGTTGCGCTGCTCGATCCGGATCAGGCTCCACGGGATGTCGTAGTGGAAGAGGTGGTGGCACTGCTGGTGCAGGTTGACCCCCTCGGAGGCGACATCGCCGGTGAAGAGCAGCCGCACCTCGCTGCCGGCCAGCTCGAACTCCTGCAGGATCTGCTGCTCGTCCTTGTCGGGGATGCCCCCGTGCAGCACCCGCACGGCGTTCGGCTTGAGCCCGAGGCGGGCCGGCACCACCTCCGCCAGCCACTTGATGGTGGCGACCCGCTCGGAGAAGACCACCGCCCGGATGTCGCTGCCCCGGCCCACCCCGATCTCTCTGAGCTGCTGTTCGAGGTGGCGGAGCTTGCTGGAGTCGTCATCGGTCATCGCGGTCGTCAGCTCGGCCAGCCGCGTCAGGGCGACGCGCTCGGTGCCGGTGGCCTCTCTCAGGCGCTTCTTCACCGTTTCGTGCAGCGCCCGGTGGGAGGAGAGGAACGCCTTCAACAACGTGTACGGGAAGAGCCGGTGCTGGCCGGTGATCCTGTCGTCGCTCCACTTTCCGGCCAACCACACGTCGGTCAGCTCGTCGAAGATCTGCTCCTCGATGTCACCGGCCGCGCAGGTGACCGGCGTGGACGGTCCCCGATCGGCCCACCGGTCGCCCATCTGGTCCCGGACCTCCGGGCTGATCTTCGTCCGGCGCAGGTAGAGGTGGGCGATGTCGTCGGGTTCGTAGTCCTTCTCGTTGGCGATGGCCGTCGGGTCCAGCAGCGAGATGAGCTGGGCGAAGGATTCCTTGTCACCGCTGTGCGGGGTGGCGCTGGCCAGCAGCAGGGCATCGGAGTGGGCGGCGAGCTTGCGGGCCAGTTCGTTGCGTTGGGTACCCGTGTTGATCAGGTTGTGCGACTCGTCGATCACCACCGCGTCCCAGGTGGTGGCGTCAAGGTGGTGCCCGAACTGGCCGGCGTCCTTGAGCGTGTCGATCGAGATGATCGCCCGCTTGAAGTGGGTGAAGGGATTCCGGCCGGCCGGGATCTCCTGCTGGATCCGCTGGATGCCCGTCGAGTCGAGTCGGACCAGCGGAATCGCGAAGCGGGTCCACAGCTCCCGCTGGAACTGCTCGAGGACCTGCTGCGGCGAGACCACCAGGATCCGGTCGCCCCGGCCCCGGCGGATCAGCTCGGCGAGGATCAGCCCGATCTCCAGCGTCTTGCCCAGGCCGACCACGTCGGCCAGCAGAATCCGGGGCCGCAGGCCGGACAGGGCCAGTTCGACGGGGCGCTGCTGGTAGCTGAGCGGATCCAGCAGGAACCGGTCGGCCAGGGCCAGGCCGCGTTCGGTGCGCGGCAGCGGGGTACGCCGAAACACCGCCTCCAGGAACAACCGGCTCTGCCGGAACCGGGACGTGGTGTCCCGCACCAGCTCGGTCTCCTCGGGGACCAGCGGGGTGATCGCGTCGAGGGCGGTGAAGAAGGTGGCCTCGACGTCCTGGACGAACTCGGAGACCCCGACGACTTTGATCATGGTGCCGTCGGCGGTGCCGGTCTTCACACTGCGGACCAGCCATTCCTCGTCCCGCACCTCGATACGGGAACCCGGGGCGAAGGTCACGGCTTGCGGGTGGGACATGCGGTGGGAGGTGCCTTCCTACAGCGTGTTGCGGCGGGCGTACTGGTGGCGCAGCTTTTCGATGAGCCAGGTCAGGTCTGTCGGGGGTGGCACCGGGTGGGCCGATGTCGTCTGGTCCGACTGATCTGTTTCCGGCGTCGTCGGCTCCGGCTCCGGTGTTGTCGGTTCCGGCTCCGGTGGCTCGTCCACCGTCGCGGTTTCCGGGTCCTGCCGGGGGTCGCTGAGGCTCGGCGGCACCAGCAGCTCGCTGTCCTCGTCGTAGGTCAGCTCGATGACCTTCCCGCGCAGCTCCACCACGCCGCGCCCGCCGGCCGCGACGGCCACCTCCAGCAGCCGGGCACGCACCGTGTCGAGCCGGGGACGGGCGCTCGGGTCGTGGGCCAGCATCGTGCCGAGCAGCGGTGCCAACTCGGCCGGCACCCCGGTGAGGTCCGGCAGGTCGTCCGGCTCACTGATCCGCAGCAGCAGATGCCACGAGTTCGTGGACGGGTAGAGGCCGTGCCCGGTGAGCGCGAACACCAGCGTGGCGGCCAGCCCGTAGATGTCCACGGCGGCGGTCAGGGAAAACTCACCCTTCACCTGCTCGGGAGCCATGTACGCGGGCGTGCCGACGAGATCGCCGTCGGCGGTCAGCTGACCGTCCCGCCCGATCAGTACCGCCAGGCCGAAGTCGATCAGCTTCGGACCGTCCGGGCCGAGGATGATGTTCTGCGGCTTCAGGTCCCGGTGCAGCAACTTCGCCTGGTGCACCTTGGCCAGCCCGTCGGCGAGCATCGCCCCGACCATCGCCGCCAGCGGCAACGACAACGGGCCCTGGGCGTCGACGTGCTGGCGCAGGGTGGCTCCGGGGACGTACTCCACGGCCAGCCAGGCCGGGTCGGCGTACGGGTCGGCGTCCTCGAGCCGGGCGACACGGGAGCCGAAGACGAGGCGGAGACTGTCCACTTCGGCGGCGAACCGTTCCCGGACGGTGGGCGCCTCGACGAGGTGCTTCCTGATCACCTTGAGAGCGACCCGGTCCGCAGTCGGCGAGACCGCGAAGTACACCTCCCCCATCCCGCCTGACCCGAGCGGCTTGACCAACTCGAAGCCCCCGATGCTGCCCAGGGTCATCCACTCTCCCTCATGCGTCCGCCCTGCCCCACGCCCGGCGGACGCATGACCGTACTACGCGACACAGTGGAGAACCAGCCACTGATCAGTCTGGTGTACTGCCAGATCGTTTCGTCGCTGCCCACGGCCTTCCGGCACCACGGCGCCGTCGGGTATCCGACGCACTCACACCGCTTCCCGGGCCGATAGAGTCAGTCCGGTCGTGCGCCGCGCACCGCGGGCCGTGCTCATCCGGTGGGCGGCGTCGTCCACCGCCACGGCATGCCGGCAGACCGCGTCAACCGACATCCGCACACCGTCGTCATCGACCATCACCCGCCTCCGAGCGCGACGGTACGACTCGGTCGCCCTCTAAGAGTGATCGGTGTCCGGGAGCAGGGAGCCGCGCGCCAGGCCGTCGGCGGTGAGTTGGATCAACTCCTCCCCCAGCACCGCTACCTGTCGGACGGCCCACTCGAAGGCGTCGAGCCGGCGGAACGCCTCGCCCTGGGTCCGCTGCTCCTCCAGCGACACCCGCCGCACCTGGGCCCGCCGGATGTCCAAGCGCAACGTTCCGGAGAGGCTCGACGCCTGTTTTTCGTTCGCCGAGGTACGGAGCTGGCCGGCGAGGAACCATGGATCGAGGGCCGCCGGGTTGGGCCGCAGCAGGTAGAGGTTGCGCCCGAGCAGCGCCCCGGCACGGGCGACGACCCGGGCGGTGAGCTGTCGGGCGATCATCGGCACCACCACGTCACCGGGGGCGAGGCCGATCTCCTGGCCGAGCCGGCCTGCGTCCCGCGCGGAGGCCTCGGTCCCGGCGAGGACGTCGGTCACGGTGAGGACGAGGGGACCGACGTCGGCTGGCTCACCCTCGTCGGCGGCGGTCGCCCGGATCGGGCCGATGATCTCCAACGCGCCGGTGCGGGCCAGCTCGGCGACGGAGACCGTCAGCCCCGCCTCGGTGGCCGGCGCGGCGGTGGCCGGTGGGATCAACGCGGGCAACTCTTTGACCAGGGCGGCCAGTCGGTCGCGGGTGCGTACCAGGTGTTCTCCGGTGCTGGCGGCCTCGACGGCGGCCTGCCGGCGGGCGGGGGTGAGGTCGGTCTCCTCGTCGAGCAGCTCGATCACCGGCACCGCCCGCGCGAACCCGGCCTGCGCCACGTCGGCCTCCGGGGCGACGGCGAAGGACCGCCACACCGCCGACACCCGGGGAGCCAGCTCGGTCAGTTCGCCGGCCCCGGCGTCGACCAGCAGCGTCCGCGCCGGTGCGGGCGCGTCCGGTGCGGGCCGCCGCAGCACCCACAGGTGCAGGGGTACGCCGTGCGGCGCGGCTGCCCCCGCCGGGAGCGCCACGACGGCGCGCAGCGCGCCCCGGCGCAGCAGTTCGGCGCGGATGCGCCGGCCGGCCCGTCGGCTCGCCGCCGCCGGGGGCATGAGCAGCACCGCGTACCCGCCGGGTCGCAGGTGGGTGAGGGCGTGCTGGACCCAGGCCAGCTCCGGTTCGGTACGCGGTGGTGTCCCGTACTCCCAGCGCGGGTCGTACCCGAGTTCGTCGTGCCCCCAGGTGCTGACGCCGAAGGGCGGGTGGCAGACGACGGCGTCGACGGTGCGACCGGCGTACGCGTCGGCGCGCAGCGAGTCGCCGGGGCGTACCTCGCCGGCCACGCCGTGCAGGGCGAGCCAGAGGCCGGCGAGCCGGGCGGCGTCGGCGTCGATCTCCTGGCCGTGGGCGGCGGTGCAGCCGGCACGGGCGGCGGCGCGCAGGGTGGCGCCGGTGCCGGCGGCCGGGTCGAGGACGGTGCCGCCACCGGCGTCGACGAGGGCGACCATCAGGTCGGCGAGGCCGTCGGGGGTGACGGTGGTACGGCCGCCGGGGCCGGGTGCGGAGAAGCGTTGCCACAGCTCGTCGAAGGCGACCTGCGGGCCGAGTTCGTCGGCGAGGGCGTCGACGCTGGCGACGTGCTCCCCGAGCCGGGCGTCGGTCGGGGGCGGGGTCTCACCCCGGTGCCGGGCGAGCAGTCGGGCGCCGGCGGCGGCGAGGACGGCGGGGGCGGCGTCGGGGGTGCGCGCGAGGTGGTGCCAGAGTCGGTCCACGGTGGACAGTTCGGGGAGTTTGCCCTGCCCGTGGAGCCACTGCTCGACCTGGCGGAGGTCGAACTCGGCGCTGGTCGCGGTGCCGCCGACCGGGGCGGGGAAGTCGGCGTGGCGTTTGCGCCAGTTGCTGACGGCGGCGCGGCCGACCCCGGCGAGCCGGGCGATCTCCGCCGCCGTGATGGACGGGTTCTCCTGCACCTCCGCAGTGTGCCACACCCGTCAAGCATCACGCCTGTTGACTTAGTTCACAGTTAGCTCACACGATCAGCTGCCGCACCAGTTCGACGACCCCCGCCAGGAGCGCGCCGCCGACCAGCGCGACGACGGCGCACCCGCTCTTGGCGTGCGTGGTCGTGGCGAGGATCGGCGTCGACCGGCCGACGGCGGGCCCGGTGGCCGCCGACCCCTCGACGGCGACCGAAACCTCCACCGAAACCTCGATCGGGGCGGCGAGGGTCCCGCCGAACCGGTCGCGGTACTCCGCCGGGGTCAGCTCCCGGGGCCGCCAGTACTCGTGCCACCGGGGACCGTGCGGGCCGTCGTCGTCGGCCTCCTCCGGCGCGGCGGCCGGGCTGCCGGACGCGGCGGCCACCTCGTCCGCCAGCAGCGTGCGGGCCTGCGCCACGGTGAGGACCGGCACGCCGAGGTCGGTCGCCCGGGCGATCCGGGGGTCCGCGGCGGCGCCCTCGTCGACGATCACCAGCCGCACGGTGCGGGTGAGCTTCACCGCCACCGTGGCCCCGTGCTCGACGGCGAGGTCGACGGCCTCGGTCACCTCGGCCGAGTCGCCGACGGGCAGCACCCGCCAACCCCGTAGTGGGGCCTCGCGCCGGGCCCGGTTGGCCGCCGCCGCCTCCTCCAGGTCCCTGATCAGGTACGTCGTCCCGAGCTCCTTCGCCGCCCGCTGGAGCTCGCGCAGCTCGGTGGCGGTGACGACGCCGTCCGCCTCGGCGTGGGCCCGGCTCACCACGAGGAACTCCTCGTGCACCTGCCAGGCCGTCGCCTGGGTCAGCCCGGCCCGACCGGCGAGCGCGGCCAGGTCGGCGGCCTCCCCGCCGACGATCCGGCCGTCGGTGAGCGCGCGGGCGAGCAGCGCCCGGTAGTCGCGCAGCCCGTCCGGTCGCGGGCGGGGCGGATCCACCGTGTACGGCAGCCGGGCGGTCAGGGTGGCGAGCCAGCCCTCGCTGCCCCTGCGCAGCCCGACGACGCGGGGGGTGACGGGCGTGCCGCGTGGTTGCGCCGGCAGCGGTACCGGTGCCAGACCCCGCCACGACAGCGGCTCGGGGGCCGCGCCGACCAGGGTGGCGAGCGTGCCGGCCATGGCCCGGGCGAGTCCGAGCGTCGAGGGCAGCCCGCTGGGCCACTCCCCGGTGAGCAGGTTGGCCATCTCCGTCAGCGCATGCTCCTCTCGGTCGAGGTGGACCCGGCAGGTGACGAGGGAGCAGAGCCCGGGAACGGGCGGCAGGGCGATGTCCAGGCGGTCGAGCTCGGCGCCGAGGAACCGGTCGACGAACTCCAGGTTGTGGCCCACCACGATCGCGTCGCTCAGCCGGGCCAGCAGGTCGTCGGCGATCTCCGCGAAGGTCGGCGCGGGGGCGAGGTCCACGTCGGCGCTCCGGTGGGACTCGGCGTCCGCGATCGACGCGCCGGGATCGACCAGGGTCGCGTACTCGTCCAGGACGACGCCGTCGCCGCGCATCCGGACCACGGCCACCTCGCAGATCCGGGCGCCCTGCTCGGGGTGCGGGCCCGTTGTCGCCACGTCGACGAGGGCGAAGGTGAGGGTCCGCGGGTCTGCTCCGGGCTGCCGGGTGAGGTGTCCGGCGACGAAGATCGGCACCCCCGCAGTGTGCCATGGCCGTCAAACAGCATGTGTGTTGACACCGTTCACAGCCGATGCTTTCATTGAGCCCGCCACAACGCTCCTCGGAGGTTAACTGATGCGCAAGACCACCGTCGTCGCCCTCTCCGTCACCGCCCTCGTCGCGCTGGGCTGCGGCTCCGCCGCCACCGACACGGCCGACGGAGCCACCGGCGACGACACCGGCGCGAAGACGGCCGAGGCCAAGAAGGTCGCCGCCATCGGCGACCCGGCCCGCGACGGCAAGTTCGAGTTCACCGTGAAGTCGACCAAGTGCGGCGTCGACAAGGTCGGGTCGGACCTGCTCGGCGCCACCGCCCAGGGGCAGTACTGCCTGGTCAACCTGACCGTCAAGAACATCGGCAAGGAGGCTCAGCTCCTCGACGGCAGCAGCCAGAAGGCGTACGACGCCAAGGGCACCGAGTACTCCAGCGACAGCGAGGCCGGCCTCTACGCCAACAAGAAGGCGGAGACCTTCCTCAACGAGATCAACCCCGGCAACCAGGTCACCGGCGTGATCGTCTTCGACGTACCGAAGAAGGTGAAACTCACCGAGCTGAAGCTCCACGACTCCTTCCTCTCCAACGGGGTCACCGTCGCCCTGAGCTGACCACCCTCCCGTTGCGGGGCGGGCTGCCCCCACCCGCCCCGCAACACCCCCGGACCGTTCCACCCAAGGAGTACGACCGTGGTCGACCCGACCAGCCCCGACCTTCCTCCTCTGCCCTCCCCCACCGTGCAACCTCCGCCTCCCCCCGCCACGTCGGCTGCCGCCGCACCAACCGGCACCACGGTCGCCGGCACTACCGGCGGCGGGCCCGCGAACCCCCGGCTCCGGATCGCCGGTGGCGCCCTGCTCGCCGTCGCGCTCTGCGCGGGCGGCACCCTGTTCGGCACGATGCTCGGCGGCGACGACCCGCAGCCGGTCGTCGCCGCGGCCACGACCAGCCCGAGCCTTACCGCTGCGGCGACCACGGCACCGGTCACCACCACCGCCCCCGTCACCGTCACGCCGTCCCCGGTCGCCCCGATCACGGCCCCGCCCAGCCCGACCCCCCGCCCCACGAAGAGCAAGCCACCGTCGTACCAGAACCTGACCGCGCGGCAGTGGAAGCTCGTCGCCAAGAACCCCGACGCCCACATCGGCCGGACCTACGTCGTCTACGGCCGGGTCACCCAGTTCGACGCGGCCACCGGCGCCGACACGTTCCGTGCCGACGTGGCGCACCGGAAGATGGCCGACGAGTACGACTACGAGACCAACACGATGTTCACCGGCGCCGAGGCCGACCTGGCCGACCTGGTGGAGGACGACATCTTCCGCGCCAGGGTCACGGTCCTCATGTCGTACAGCTACGAGACCCAGATCGGCGGGGAGACGACCGTCCCGCTCCTGCGGATCGACTCGCTCACCCTGCTCTGACCTCCCCTTCCCCTCAGACTCCAGGAGGCATCGTGCGTGCCGATGAGTTCGATGAGGCCGTCCACCTGCTCCCGCCCGACCTGTACCAGCGCGCCCTGCCGCTGCGCCCGTACCTGCCCCGCACCCGCTGCGAGCAGTGCGTCCGCATCGCCGACTCGGTCGAGCTTGCCCTGCTCGCCGCCCGTTACGAGGAGGCACGGGCCAGCGCCCAGTTGATCGCCGCCGCCGAGGAGCTGGCCGCCGGGCACCGCCACGACACCGGCGACCAGGTGGCACGCGCCGGGCCGGGGCGAGGGTTGGTGGCCCGCTGGGCAGGCGTACCCGCCGGGCTGGTCGCCGCGACCGACGCCAGTTGGAAGCGGCGGGCCGGCGGGATCGGGTACGTGGTCAGCGACGGCCGGTACGGGCTGCGCGGGCGACGGCGGGACCGGCTCGACCCGACCGGGCCGTCACAGGTGCTGGTCAACGAACTACGGGCGGTGGAGTACCTGCTCAGCGATGGTGTCCCGCCGGTCGGGCTGACCGTGCTGGTGGACAGCCTGCCGGCGCTGCGCCTGCTGCACCGCTGGCAGCGCGGCGACGTCACCGCCGTGCCCGCCGGGTACAGCCTGCGGCCCCGTCGGCACGGTGGACCGCCCACGCTGGTCCGGCTCGCGCGGCTGGTCGCCACGCGGCCGGAGCTGAGTTTCCAGCATGTCCGGGCGCACACCGGGCACGCCCTCAACGAGGCCGCCGACGGGTTGTCCCACCTGGCCCGTCGAAGCGTCGAGGAGCAGTTCAACCCGCGTACCCGGGCCTACGATCTGGTCGACGCGTTCCTGCGCGACTGGCACGCCGCCGTGCCGGTCTGAGCGGCCGGGCGCCCCGAGCAGCCCCGGCTGGCCCCAAGCGGTCCCGACCGGTCGCACAGCCGGGGCAGTTCCAAAGCTCCACCACAACCGACCCCAACCGGCCGGCGGTACCGGCACCCCGAGAGGAGGCGTCGGCCCCGGCTTCACCCGGCACGACGGCACGGCTCATAGGGCGCTGCCTAGGCGGGAGGCTGCACCCCGTCACCGAAGATCAGGATCCCGACGGCGCAGAGGGAGAAGACGATGCCCACCGCGCCGAGGATGATCCCGGTGAGCGCCAGCCCGTGGTTGCGGGCGCTCTTCAGGCCGGGTCGGCCGAGCAGGATCGCGGCCACGCCGAACAGCGCGCCGACACCGCCGCAGATCGAGGTGACCAGGGCGACGCCGCCGAGGGAGACCGAGGCGAGGGTCATCGTCCGGATGCGCTTCTCGGGATCGACGCCGACGGTCGGGGTCACGGGGGCCATCTGGGCCTGCTGCGGATGCCAGTGGAACTGTCGTGGCAGGTCGGCCACCTGGCTGGTCAGGTCACCGACGACCGTCGCGGTGTGGACCAGCGACATCCGGCGTTCGTAGTCGGCCAGGTCGATGTAGCCCTGTTCGAGTGCCTGCGACAGCAGGTCCAGGACCTGGGTCCGTTGTACCGTGCCCACCCGCTCGTTCAGATCCATCGATGAAACCCGTTCCTCCGTCGCTGCTGGTCGCCCCGGTGCCGCCGATGATCACCGGGGCCCCAGCCTAGACAGCGGGAACAATCGACCGGGCACCCCCTCGGGACGCCTACCCGGGGCAGCAGACGGTGAGGGCCGCCGGCACCACCTTCACCGTGAGCCGGCTCGTCTTCCCCCGGGCGCCGCCGTCCAGCTCGTACGTCTTCGGCGCGTCGAACCGTACCTTGATCTTGCGGCCTCGGGTGATGCGGACGAAGGGTGACTCCTCGGACCGGCCGGCGGCCATCCGGCCCAGGGTGCGGGCCCAGTCCACCGGGCCGCTGGCGGTGGCCACCCCCACCTCCAGGGCGCCGTCGTCGGGCCGGGCGTCGTCGAAGGCGGGGATGCCGCCGGTGATCGTGCCGACGTTGCCGAAGAGCACGCAGCTCGCCTCGCCGTCGAACCAGTCGCTGCCGTCGACCCGGACCCGGGTACGCACGCACTCGCCGCGCACGTGCCGCAGCCCGGTCAGCACGTAGGCCAGCCGGCCGAGTTTGCCCTTGAGCTTGCGGTCGGCGTCCCGGATCAGGTCGGCGTCGAAGCCGGCCCCGGCCATCACCGCGAAGTGTTCCCCGTTGAGGGTGCCCAGGTCGACGGTGCGACGGCGGCCGTGCAGGCCGATCCGGACCGCCTCGGGCAGGTCGGTGGGGATGCCCATGTTGGTGGCGAAGAGATTGGCGGTGCCGGCGGGCAGGACGGCCATCGGCACGCCGGAGCCGGCGAGGGCGTCGGCGCTGCGCTGCACCGTGCCGTCGCCACCCCAGACGAACACCAGGTCGGCCCCCTTGTCGAGGGCCTTGCGGACCGCCTTGGGCGCCTTGCGGCTCTTCGGGACCTCGTACCAGAGCAGGTCCCGCACACCCGCGCCGACCAGGGTGGCGCGGAGCTCGTCGAGGCCGCCGCCGAAGGTCTTCTTGCGGTGCGCGACGACGGCGACGGTCCCGACGGCCGGGGCCGCGTCGGCCCCGGTGGTCGGCTCCGCCAGGGCCGCGCCGGCGCCGGCGGTCGGCTCCGGCGGGGCGGCGTCGGCCGCAACCGCCGGCTGCGCCGGGTCGGCCGGCGGGTGGGTGGCCGGGGCGGCGTCCACCGGCCCGGCGGGGCGATCTTCCCGCGTGCTCGTGCTCATGGTGACCGCTGGTACCCCGCCGGCCGGGTCGCCACGCCTGCCGGTGAGCCGGGCGACGCCCGGCCGGGAGGAGAACCCGGCCGGGCGTCGTGGACCCCACGGACCCCGTGGTCGGTGACGGTCGCGGCCGAGCCGCTGACCTCGGAAGAGTCAGAGGCTGAGCCGCTGACCCGGGAAGATCAGGCCCGGGTCGTCGCCGACGACCCGCTCGTTGCGCTCGTACAGGGCCTGCCATCCGCCGGAGACGTTTTTCACCTGGGCGATCGTCGACAGCGTGTCGCCGGGCCGGACGACGTAGGTGCCCCGGTCGCTGCCCCGGGTGGCCGGCTGGGCGGCGCGCTGGCGGTTCTCGGCCCGCTCCGCCGTCCCGGTGGACCGCGACTGCGACCCGGACGCCTTCGACCCGGACGCCTTCGAGCCGCTCGACGTGGACGCGGACGACGTCGACCCGGAGCCCTTCACCGCGCCGCCCCTCTTGCCGCAGGTCGGCCAGGCACCGATGCCCTGGCCCTTGAGGACCCGCTCGGCCACCGCGATCTGCTCGCCCCGGCTGGCCAGGTCGGCCCGCTTGGCGTACCTGAGGCCGCCGTACCCCTCCCAGGTGCTCTGCTTGAACTGGAGCCCGCCGTAGTAGCCGTTGCCGGTGTTGATACTCCAGTTCCCGCTGGACTCGCACTGCGCGATCGCGTCCCAGTTGACGCTGTCGGCCTGCGCGGGGGCGGCCGTGCCGAGCACGGCGGCGGCCCCGGTCATCGCGCCGACGGCGAGGGCGCCGACGGCCCTGCGGCGGTTGCTGGTACGGCGGTGCCGGGCGTTGTACTGAGTTGGCATTGGTTCCTCCACGCCGACGGGGTGAGCTGTCGGGTTCGGGCCGAGGAGCCCGGCCGCCGGTGGGCGGCTTCACCCCGAGGTGACCTGCACCGTGGAACGTCGGGTCCCCCGCTCCATGCCCTGGACGACTGGTGCCGCGCGGACCGGTGGCATGGATTGGGCGTACCGGGCGCGGTGTCCGCAAACGCGAACTCGTACGACGGTAGGGCGGGTCTGCCCCGATCGCCCACCGTCGGTGAGGTTCTTCACCGGGCCGCACGGGGCGGTCCTCCACCGGGTTGCGGCATCGACCACGGCGTGCATCATGGAGCGCCGGACCCGGGGGTCACGTCGATGCCCGACGGCCCCGCCGGACCGTCGGGTCGCAGGTCGGAGGGCGGGTCACGTGGCGATTGTCACGTGCTGGTGGCCGGTGGCGCGGGTTTAACCCGGTGTTGACTGGTGAGGGTTAAGGGGACATCGCGTACGAGGGGGGCCGCTCATGTCCGATTCCGTCCGACCTGACCGTGGGGACACCGTGCCGGAGGGCGTGACCGACCCGATGCTGTGGCGCCTCGCCGTCCGGGTCGCCGAGCAGCACCGGGGCGGTGAGCACGGGGAGTGCCGCAACCTCCAGTGCCTCGACCGGGCGCAGCCCTGCGCGCCCTGGGCCTGGTCACAGCAGGCCCTGCGTCTGGCGCAGCCGCCGCGGCAGCAGCCGGCCTGGCAGCCGCAGCAGCAGCCGACCTGGCAGCAGCCGGCGGAGCAGTCGGCTCCCGTCGGGCACCCGCACCACCGGCACGGCTCGCCCGCCGCCGCAGCCTGATCCGCCTCGGTCACCCCACCGCGCCGGTCACCACGCCAGACTCCGGCCAGCGGGTGACCGGGGCCGACGAGGCCACCGCCGGCCGAGTCCGCGACCACGTCCACGGCGTGGCGGCCGACGACGACCGGCGCGGGGTGGCCCCTGGCGGGGTGCCACCCCGCGCCGAAGCGGTCAGCGAGCAGGCGACGCGGTCAGAGGGTACGGGCCAGCCGGTCGGCCAGGATCCGGGTGAACCGGGCCGGGTCGGTCAGCTCCCCGCCCTCGGCGAGCAACGCCATGCCGTACAGCAACTCGGCGGTCTCGGTCAGCGCGGCGGTGTCGTCGCCCCCCTGCTCGTGCGCCGTACGCAGGCCGGTGACCAGCGGGTGGGTCGGGTTGAGTTCCAGGATCCGCTTGACCGGCGGGACCTCCTGCCCCATCGCCCGGTACATCTTCTCCAGCGTGGGCGTCATGTCGTACGCGTCGCCGACCACGCAGGCCGGCGAGGTGGTCAGCCGCGACGACAGCCGGACCTCCTTGACGCTCTCCTGGAGCTGCCCGGTCATCCAGGTCAGCAGCGCCGCGAACTCCTTGCCGCGCTGCTCCCGCTCGGCCTCGGCGCTCTTCTTCTCCTCCTCGGTGTCCAGGTCGACCTGGCCCTTGGCGATGGAGCGCAGCGGCTTGCCGTCGAACTGGCCCACCTGCTCGACCCAGACCTCGTCGACCGGGTCGGTGAGGATCAGCACCTCGTACCCCTTGGCCCGGAACGCCTCCATGTGCGGCGAGTTCTCGATCATGGTGCGGGACTCGCCGGTGGCGTAGTAGATCTCGGTCTGGCCGTCCTTCATCCGCTCGACGTAGCCGGCGAGGCTGGTCGGCTCGGCCGGGTCGTGGGTGGAGGCGAGCGAGACGATCTCGAAGAGGGTGTCCCGGTTGTCCGGGTCCTCGATCAGCCCCTCCTTGAGCGCCCGACCGAACTCGGTCCAGAGGGTGCGGTACTTCTCCTCCTGGTTGGCCTTGAGGTCCCGGATCGTGGTGAGCACCTTGCGGACCAGCCGGCGGCGCACCACCTGGATCTGCCGGTCCTGCTGGAGGATCTCCCGGGAGATGTTCAGCGACAGGTCGTGGGCGTCCACCACACCCTTGACGAAGCGCAGGTAGTTCGGGATCAGCGCCTCGCAGTCGTCCATGATGAAGACACGCTTGACGTAGAGCTGGACGCCGCGCCGCCCCTCCCGCATGAACAGGTCGAACGGGGCGTGCGAGGGGACGAAGAGCAGGGCCTCGTACTCGAAGGTCCCCTCGCCCCGCATGTGGATGGTCTCCAGCGGGTCGGCCCAGTCGTGGCTGACGTGCCGGTAGAAGTCCCGGTAGTCCTCCTCGGCGACCTCGTCGCGCGGACGCGCCCAGAGCGCCTTCATCGAGTTGAGGGTCTGCACCTCGCTGGTGGTCGCGCCCTCCTCGCCGGCCCGCTCCACGGTCATCCGGATCGGCCACGAGATGAAGTCCGAGTACCGCTTGACGATCTCCCGGATCTTCGCCTCGGCGGTGTAGTCGAAGAGGTTGTCCTCGCTGTCCTCGGGCTTGAGGTGCACGGTGACCGAGGTGCCCTGCGGGGCGTCCGCGACCGTCTCGATCTGGTACGTGCCGGCGCCGGTGGACTCCCAGCGGGTACCCTCGCGCTCGCCGGCCCGCCGGGTGACCAGGGTGACCTTCTCGGCGACCATGAAGGTGGCGTAGAACCCGACGCCGAACTGACCGATCAGCTCCTGGTTGGCCCCGGCGTCGCGGGACTCCCGCAGCTTCTGCAGCAGCTCGGCGGTGCCGGAGCGGGCGATCGTGCCGATCAGCGCGACGACGTCGTCGCGGGACATCCCGATGCCGTTGTCCCGGACGGTGAGCGTCCGGGCCTCGCGGTCGGCGTCGATCTCGATGTGCAGGTCGTCGGTGTCGGCCTGCAGATCCTTGTCGATCATCGACTCCAGGCGCAGCTTGTCCAGCGCGTCGGAGGCGTTCGAGATGAGTTCGCGCAGGAAGACGTCCTTGTTCGAGTAGATCGAATGGACCATCAACTGCAACAGCTGACGGGTCTCGGCCTGGAACTCCAACGTCTCGGTCTGGTTGCTCACGTCATCCCTCCTGCGGTCCTGCCACGGTTCCGCGGAAAGGATACGGCGCGTCGACGACCGGTCGCTGTCCGGTCAGACCCCGCAGCCGACGCGCCCGGACAGGCCGCGTCGACGCCCCCGGTCGCCCCGGCGTAGGCACGGACGAGGCGCTGCCGGGCCCGGGAGGGCCCGAGGTGTGAGAGGGGTTCCCTTCTCTACCGCAGGTGTTAAAAGGGGGCCCTTCCTTCCCCACGAACGGGGGGACGCCGTGACCGGCGTCCCCCCGTTCGGTGTCGGTGCTCAGGCGGCGGGCAGCCCGCCGACCTGGGTGTTGATCCAGGAGCGGATCGACGGCAGGTCGCCGTAGATGGACGGGCCGGTGGCGCAGGTCGAGTTGTTGTTGCCGGCGCGGCTGGTGGCGCCGATCAGGTTCCACACCCCGTTGATCTGGCGCACCTGCGGCCCGCCGGAGTCGCCGTAGCAGGCGCCGGAGTTGCCGTTGGTGTTGTTGGTGCAGATCTCGTACGGGCCGTTGATGCCGAGGCACCGGGTGTCCGCGACGATCGAGGTGTCCAGCTCGTTGGCGACGAGCGGGGCCGAGCCACAGCCGCGCGGGGCGCAGGTCTGGCCCCACCCGATGATCCGGGTGGCGGTGCCGACCGCGCCGGAGGTGGTCGGGATCGGGGCCGGGGCGTAGCTGACCGAGCTGCCGAGCTGGAGCAGCTTGACGTCGATGGTCGGGTGGTTCACCGCCCGGGTCACGCTGACCACGGTGCCCCCGCTGGAGCGGTTGGTGCTGCCCACCCGGACCGAGGCCGGGGTGCCGCAGTGCTTCGCGGTGACCGCCCAGTTGGCCTTGATCAGCGAGCCGGTGCAGCCGGAGACGTACACCATGAAGGGGTAGTTCTCGCTGGCCGGACGGCCGCCGACCACCATCGGCGTGGCGACGTCACCGGGGTCCGAGTTGCTCCAGGTGTAGCCCTGGGGGGCGATCTCGGCCAGGGCGGCGCCGCCGAACAGCCGGTCGACCTGGGCCGCCTCGGCGGCGCTGGGGTTGGCGTTGCGGCAGGAGACCGGGGCGCTGCTGCCGGACATCAGGTCGGTGCAGAGGCCGGTACGCCGGTCCGGCAGGCCGAGGATGTGCCCGAACTCGTGGGTGGCGATCCGGGTCCGGTCGTACCCCTGGTCCACCGCCTGCCAGCCCATCCACACCCGGCCCGAGCCGAGCCCGGTGACCTGGGCCCGGGGCCAGCCGCTGTCCACGTAGACCGTCACGTTGCCCGGGGTACGGGCGACGAGCTGGACGTTGCTGACCGAGCTGTTCCAGATCCGGGCCGCCGCGTCGAAGTTGGTCCGGAACTCTCCGGCCCGGCTCGCGTCGTAGTACACCGTCCGCACGGCGGCCGAAGCCGTCGCGGCGGTGACGGCCTGCAGGCCGGTTGCCGCCAGTACCGCCGCGACCACGGCTGTCGCCGCCCGCAGCAGGTGTCGTCGCACCATCGCGCACTCCCTCGGTCCCGCAGCGGCACGGCCGCTGCGCATCGATGTACGCTGATGCTAGATGTGTCAGTAGTCGACTGTCGAATACTGTTTTTGTCATACCTGTTCAGCGCCGTCGACCAGCGGACGGAGCCGTCCGCCGGGCCGCCGGGCCCTGCTCACCGGCCGGTGTGGGTGAGGTAGCGGTCGAGCGCGGCGGCGGCGGCGAGCATCGCCCGGCCACGTCGGTCCAGCCGGGTCCGCCAGTCGGCCAGCGTCGCCCGCAGCGGCGCGACGCCCCCGGCGGCCCGGACCCGCGCCAGCACCTCGGCGATCTGCTCCACCGGGTACGTGCCCCGCCGCAGTTGGTGGGCCAGCAGCGCGTCGCGCACGTCGGCCGCCTCGTACACCCGGTACCCGGTGCCGGGGTCGCGCGGCGGGCGCAGCACCCCCGCCCGCTCCCACCGGCGCAGGGTGGTCGGCCGCACGCCGAGCCGGCGGGCCAGTTCCCCCACCGACATCGGCGACCCGCCCGACAGGTCCGCCCCGTCCAGACCCTGCAACGCGTCCTCGACGGCGTCCAGGGTCTGCCGGTCGGCCAGCAGCCGCGCGTGCCCCCGGTCGACCAGCGCCAGCGCCAGGTCGACCCGGTCCCGGTGCACCGCCTGCATGATCGCGGTCGCGTCGGCGTGCCCGTGGGCCGGCACGAGCGCGACGAACGCGCGCAACGCGTGCGCGTGCCGGGGGCTGTAGCGGCGGTACCCCGACGGGCTGCGCTCCGCGACAGGCAGGATGCCGGCGTCGGTGTAGTTGCGCACCGCCTGCGTGGAGAGCCCGTGCTCGCGGGCCAGGTCGATCGGGCGCATGACCCTACCCTTGTTTTGAAGGTTGTGGATGGTCGACCACGCGAGACCCGGGAAAAGTCTCAACAGGATGATCAACGATAACGTGGCGGTGGGGTGCCGTTCATCCTCCGGACGGCGGCACCCCCTCCCCCGACCATGCCGGCCGCGACCTCGGCCGGCCCCCTTTACCGGGCCGTCCCGCCGAGGTCACCGCCGGTCCCGGCCCCGGGACGCGACCGTCCCGGGGCCAGGGACGCCGGGCGGGCGGCGGTCAGCCCTTGACACAGACCACCTGCCGCAGATGGGCGACCACCTCGACCAGGTCCGCCTGCTGCGCCAGCACCTGGGTGATGTCCTTGTACGCCCCGGGGATCTCGTCGACCACCCCGGCGTCCTTGCGACACTCCACCCCGGCGGTCTGCGCGGCCAGGTCGGCGATGCTGAACGTCCGCCGCGCCTGGCCCCGCGACATCCGCCGGCCCGCGCCGTGCGACGCCGAGCAGTACGCGTCCGGGTTGCCCTTGCCCCGCACGATGTACGACCCGGTGCCCATCGAACCGGGGATGATGCCCAGGTCCCCCTTGCCGGCCCGGATCGCGCCCTTGCGGGTGACCAGCACCTGCTCGCCGCCGTAGGTCTCCTCGGCGACGTAGTTGTGGTGCACCGAGATCGGCTCGTCGAAGGCGACCTGCGGCAGGTGCTCCCGCACCACGCCGCAGAGCAGGGCGAGCAGCACGGCCCGGTTGCGCCGGGCGTACTCCTGGGCCCACCACAGGTCCCGCCGGTAGGCGTCCATCTCCGGGGTGCCGGCGAGGAACACGGCCAGGTCCCGGTCCGGCAGCGCGGCGTTGTGCGGCAGTCGCCGGGCCACCGCCATGTGCCGCTCGGCCAGTTCCTTGCCGATGTTGCGGGACCCGGAGTGCAGCATCAGCCAGACCCGGCCGTCGTCCGGCCCACCGGACTCCAGGCAGACCTCGATGAAGTGGTTGCCGCCGCCGAGGGTGCCCACCTGCCGCCGGGCGCGGGTCTCCAGCTTCGCCACCCGCGCGTCGAGGGTGTCGAACCGCTGCCAGAAGTCGACCCAGCCGCCCTGCTCCAGGCCCCGGATCCGGCGCGGGTCGACCGGCTCGTCGTGGGCGGCGAACCCGACCGGGATCGTCGCCTCGATGGCGCCGCGCAGCGGGGCCAGGTCGTCCGGCAGGTCGGCGGCGGTGAGCGAGGTCCGCACGGCGGACATGCCGCAGCCGATGTCCACGCCGACCGCCGCCGGGGAGACGGCCTGCCGCATCGCGATGACGGAGCCGACGGTGGCGCCCTTGCCGTAGTGCACGTCGGGCATCACCGCGACCCCCTGCACCCACGGCAGCGCGCCGATGTTGCGCAACTGCCGGGCCGCCTCCGGCTCGATGCCGTACGGGTCGGTCCAGACCCGCACCGGAGCGCGGGTGCCCGGCAGTTCGGTGAAGCTCATGCTGGTCTCCTCGGTCGTGCCGTCTCGACACCGACGGCGGGTGGAGTGGATCGGGGGTACCGGAGGTCGGGACCCCCGCAGACGAGGACGCCGCCCCGTCCCGTGCGGGAGGGACGGCCGGCGGGACGGGGTGGGCGGCGCTATCCGCGCCGGTACCCCGATCGCGGACCCGGTCCGCCGGTGGGCCGGCGCAGGCCTGGTCGACACGTCGGCCGCCCCGGGTGTTCGCGGCCGGCGGGCAGCGACGCGCCACCGTGCGGTGTGGACCGCGTGGTGGTGCGGGACTGCTGCGGCACGGCGGGCTCCCCGGACTGGTCGGGCGGGCGGTACGGGGTCCACGGTAGGTGGGGCCTCCCGGGCCCGCAACGGGATTCGCCGTGCTCCGGTAGCGTCGGGAACCGTGGCCCGGATCCGCTGTGACTTCTTCTCCGAGGTGCTCGGCCTGAGCACGTCGATGACGGTGCTGCTGCCGGAACGGGCGGCCTCCCAGATCGGCCTGGCCGGCAGCGACCGCCCCGGCGACCCGCCGGTGCTGTACCTGCTGCACGGGCTCAGCGACGACGACACGACCTGGTCGCGCCGTACCTCGGTCGAGCGGTACGTGGCCCCGCTCGGCCTGGCCGTGGTGATGCCGCAGGTCGGCCGGAGCTTCTACACCGACGAGGCGCACGGCAACCGGTACTGGACGTTCCTGAGCGAGGAACTGCCCTCGGTCTGCCACTCCTTCTTCCGGCTCTCCCGACGCCGGGAGGACACCTTCGTCGCCGGGCTCTCCATGGGCGGGTACGGCGCCCTGAAGTGGGCGTTGCGCGAGCCGGGTCGGTTCGCCGCCGCCGCCAGCCTCTCCGGGGCCGTCGACATCGCCGCCCGGGGCGACCACCCGCACCGCCCCCTCGACCGGGCGGTCTGGCACACCGTCTTCGGGGACCGGACCGTGCGCGGCAGCGACGACGACCTGCTGACGCTGCTCGACCGGGCCGGCCGGGCCGGTGTCGACCTGCCCGCGCTCTGGCTCGGCTGCGGCACCGAGGACTTCCTGCACGAGGACAACGTCCGGTTCGTCGAGGCGCTCCGCCGGGCCGGCGTCCCGGCCACGGTGGACCTCGGCCCCGGCGGGCACGACTGGGCGTACTGGGACCGGGCCGTCCAGGACGTCCTCGCCTGGCTCCCGCTGCGACCTCCGGGCGGCTGACCCCGCACGAGCCGACCCGACGGCACCGCGCGGGCGACGGCACCGGTCGGCCGACCTCAGCGCCCGGTGAGCGTCAGCGCACGGCGGACCGGCTGACCGGGAAGTCGAAGTACGTGTCGGGGTAGGGCTCGTCGGCGAGCCGGTAGTGCCACCACTCCCGGTCGTAGTTGACGAACCCGCCGTCGGTCATCAGCCGGCGCAGCAACGCCCGGTTCGCCCGCGCGGCGCGGGAGATGTCGGTGGCGGCGGTGGCCGCCAGGGGGTCGAAGCAGTCGAAGCCGGTACCCATGTCGACGCTGTCGTCCGGGTACCGCCGCTGCGGCGGGGCGGTGCACGGCACCGGCGGAGCCGCCGACGGGTACCGGGACGGGGTGGGGGCGGGCAGGCGGACCAGGGTCAGGTCCACGGTGCTGCCCCGGCTGTGCGCGGTGGGCGCGCCGAGGTACCCCTCGGCGAACAGCTCGGACTTCGGCACCCGGGGGTGGAACTCGACGGCGCCGGCCGACTCACCGGGCTGCCCGGCCCAGGCGACCATGTCGTCGGCGGCACGCTGCGGGCGGTAGCAGTCGTACACCTTGAGGGTGTGCCCGTCGGCGAGCGCGGCGGCCTGCACCCGGCGCAGCGCCTCGGCCGCCGCCCGGGTGAGCAGGCACAACGGCTCCGGGTAGCCGTCCAGCGGGCGGCCGACGAAGTTGTGCGCGGTGGCGTACCGGATGTCGGTGCGGACCGTCGGGTCGACGTCGGTGAGGACCACCACGTCCGCCGGGGCGCGCGGCCCGGACGGGGCGGGGGCCGGCGGCGGTGGCGGTGGCGGTCGGTGGCAGGCGGTGAGCACGGTGGCGGCGGCCACGGCGACCAGCGTCACGGCAACCACGGCCGGCAGGGCCGCAGCGGGCCGGGCGGCCACGGCCGGGCGGGTCACGGCAGGCACGGCGGGGCGGGTCACCCGGGGTCGCTGTCACCGGCGGGCAGCGGCCGGCGGCGGGCGTAGAGCGCCACCAGCAGGGCGACGCCGGCCAGGCCGACCGCGAGCACGGGCAGCGTCCACCACCAGCCGACCCCGGCGAGCCGGCCGGTGTGCGCGGTCCGGGCGGCGCCGGCGACCGCCAGGGTGGCCCCGGCCGACGGGGCGGCGGTGGTCGCCTCCCCGGGGCGGACCAGCCGACCCACCGAGGCGTCCCGGGGCAGCGCGAACCCCCAGTCGAGCAGGGCGGCACCCTGCTCCCAGCCGCGCCGTTCGGCGGGGCCGGGGCCGACCTCCGCGCCGAGCAGGGTCACCACCAGCCGCCGGCCACCGCGTTCGGCCGCCCCGACGTAGGTGTGCCGGGCCAGGTCGGTGAAGCCGGTCTTGCCGCCCAGCGCCCCGGGGTACCGGTAGAGAAGCTGGTTGTCGTTCTGGATCTCGTAGCCCTTGCGGCGCAGGGCGGGCTGCGCCGGCACCCGGGCCCGCTCGGTCAGCGCGTAGCGGCGGAAGGTCGGGTCGGCGAAGCAGGCCCGCGCGATCAGCGCCAGGTCGTAGGCGCTGGTGAACTGGCCCGGCCCGTCCAGCCCGGAGGGCGTCACCGCGTGTGTCTGCCCCGCGCCGAGCCGCCGGGCCTCCTCGTTCATCGCCCGGACCCCGCCGGGCAGGCCGTCGGCCCCGCCGCCGAGCCGGGCCAGCAGGTTCGCCGCGTCGTTGCCGGAGGTGAGCAGGAGACCGAGCCAGACGCTCTTCAGCGGGTAGTGCCCGCCCTCGACGAGCCCCATCGCGGAGCTGCCCGGCTCGATGTCCACGTCCCCGGCGGTCACCGTGACGAGCTGCCCGGGGTCCAGCTTCGGCAGCAGGGTGGCGGCCAGCAGCAACTTCTGCACGCTCGCCGGGGTGGCGTACTCGTGCGGCCCGCACCCACCCAGCACCGCACCGGTGTCCAGGTCGGCGACCAGCCACGACGTCGCGGTGACCGCGGGTGGCGCGGGCGTGCCCGCGGGCGTCACCAGGCCCGGGGTCGCCAGCGCGGAGCCGCCGACGGCACGGGCGGCTTCGACGGCGCGGGGCGGGCTGGGTCGCGAGGGGCGCGGCACCGGCACGCTCGGACAGGGCACGGTCGTCGATCCCCCGGCACCGGGGGCCGCGACACCACGGGCGGGAGCCCCGACCGGCGCCAGGAGCAGCGCGGCGGTCACGACGGCGGCCCGGCGGCAACCTCTCACCCCCTCACGCTAACCACGCCCGGGTGTTCCGGTGGGCGGTCACGGAATCCCGTCGGCCGGGCGGCAGGTGTGGGCGCGTGACCGCCCGGGTAGCAGACGGAACGGACAGGCAGACGTCGATGAGGAGGGGACCATGAGCGATCCCAGGTACGTTCCGGTGGGGCTGGCCACCGCCGGGCGGCTCACCGCGGACATGGCCGACCCCGACCTGGCCGCGCCGCCCGTGGACGACGACGGCACGCCGGTCGGCAGCGCCGATGCCGAGGCCGACCGGGCCCGGGCGGCCGGTGCGGAGCCGGAGGAGACTCCCCGCCACTGAGCGGGCCCGGCGGGGCGGGACGGTCGTCGTCGACCGTCCCGCCCCGTCCGGTCAGCGTCGGCGGCGGCTGGCGCGGCGGCGGTACCCGAGCGTCAGCGCGACGGCCGCGAGCAGGACAGCCGCGCCGAGGCCGTACCAGACCGCCAGCGCACGGGGCGTACCGATCGTGTCGTCCCGGGCCGGGCGGGCGGCGGCCGGCCGGACGGTGCTCTCCGGTTCCGCCGGCGGCGGCTGCGCCGCCGCCGTGGGCCCGGTCGCGGCGGCCGCCCGCGCCCGCTCCACCTCCCCCGGCTCGACGAGCCGGCCGACGGAGGCGTCGCGGGACAGCGAGAACCCCCAGTCGAGCAGGGCGGCGCCCTGCTCCCAGCCGCGCATCGGCCGGGGCTCCGCGCCGAGCAGGGTGGCGACCAGCCGGCGGCCGTTCCGCTCGGCGGCGCCGACGTAGGTGTGCCGGGCGTAGTCGGTGAAGCCGGTCTTGCCACCCAGTGCCCCGGGGTACCGGTAGACGAGTTGGTTCTGGTTCTGGATCTGGAAGCCCTTGCGGTTCAGCGCCGGCTGGGCGGGGATCCGGGTCTGCTCGGTCAGCGCGTAGCGGCGGAAGGTCGGGTCGGCGAAGCAGGCCCGCGCGATCAGCGCCAGGTCGTAGGCGCTGGTGAACTGGCCCGGCCCGTCCAGCCCGGACGGGGTCACCGCGTGTGTCTGCAACGCGCCGAGCCGCCGGGCCTCCTCGTTCATCGCCCGCACCCCGCCGGCGGCCCCGTCGGCGCCACCGCCGAGCCGGGCCAGCAGGTTCGCCGCCTCGTTGCCGGAGTTGAGCAGCAGTCCGAGCCAGACCGTCTCCACCGGGTACCGGCCGCCGGCGACCAGGCCGACGGCGGACGAGCCGGGGGCGATGTCCAGGTCGGCCGGGGTGGCGGTGACCACCTGCTTCGGGTCCAGCTTCGGCAGCAGGGTGGCGGCCAGCAGCAGCTTCTGCACGCTCGCCGGGGTGGCGTACTCGTGCGGCCCGCACCCACCCAGCACCGCACCGGTGTCCAGGTCGGCAACCAGCCACGACGTCGCGGTGATCGCCGGTGGCGCCGGTGCGGTGGGTGGGACGACCAGCCCGGCGGTGGCCAGCGCCGCCCCGCCGATGGTCCGGTCCCCCGGGACGACCGGGGGCGGGGTGGGCCGGGGTGACCGGGTCACCGCGGGCGCCACCGCTCGGGGGCAGGGCACGGCCGGCCCGGTGGGGGTCACCCCGGGATCGGTCGGGCCGGCGGCCGGGGCGGGAGCCGGCCCGGTGCCGACCGGCGGAGCCGGCGCCGGGCCGGCCGTGGCCGGCGCGGCGGCCAGCAGCAGGACGGCGGTCACCGTGACGGCGGGGAGCCGAACTCTCATGGAGGTGACCCTAGCTGCCAAGATTCTTCGGATCCCGGCACGCCACCCCGTGCCGGGCCGGCGTCACGACGGCCGACGCCAGAATTTCCACCGCCGCCGTTGAACCGCTCCCACGGCGATCCCCGTATTCATCGCCGGAAGGACGGAACAGCCGGGCCGCCACATTCCGGGGACGGTCACGGAACTGTTCCGGACACCGGGTGGGGCGGCGGACGCCTCGGCCTTTCCGCATTCGCGGTCACCATATCCGGTGGTGCCCGCGTTCCTTTCCCGTCGTCAGTTCACACCGCCGTTCCCCGTGCACAGGAACGCCGATTCCGGCTGCCCGCAGGGGTCCAGTAAGGAGAGGTACATGGCCAGGCGTACGCAGAAGAACGCCGTCCTGAGGATTGCCGGCGTCGGCGCCTGCGCGGCGGTGCTGCTCGGTGCGGGACTGCACCTGGCGTCCGCCGACGACGCCGGCGAGGCCCGGCGGGCGACGTCCGGTGTCCAGACCGTGACCTGCCCGGACGTCCGTGGTCAGCTCCCGGCGATTCCGGCCGCCGCGCGGGCCGGCGTCGACCGGGAACTGGCCACCCTGGAGCAGCAGATCACCGAGGCCAACGCCCGCCTCGCCGACCTCGCGGTCAACCCCCGGGGCGGCCCGAACTTCGTCCAGAACACCGTCCTCGGGCCACTGCGGTCCAAGCGGGTGGCCACCCTGGACCGGATCGCCATCACCGTCAGCCGGGTCGACGGCAACCGCCCGGCCGGGCTGGAGGCACTGGCCACCTGCGGCGTGACCGCGGCCGGCGCGGCACCGGCCACCGGCAACACCGGCGGCAACCAGGGAGCCACCGGCAACCAGGGAGCCACCGGCGGCAACCCGGCTCCGGCCGGGGCCCGGACGGTGAACTGCCCCGACGTGGCCGGTCGGTTCCCGGTGGTGCCCGCCGCCGCGCAGGCCGGGGTCAACCAGGAACTGGCCAACCTCCGCCAGCAGATCGCCGAGGCCAACGCCCGCCTCGCCGACCTCGCGGTCAACCCCCAGGGCGGCCCGAACTTCATCCAGAACACCGTCCTCGGCCCGCTGGAGGACCGACGGATCGCCGTGATCAACCGGATCGCGACGACCATCGGGCGGGTCACCGGGGACCGTCCCGTCCCGCCGCTGGAACTCGCCCCCTGCGGCCTGAACTGACGTCCCGACCGTCCCGGGCGGGGACGACGGTGGGGGCATCCGAGGCGGATGCCCCCACCGTCGCGGTCACCGGGTCACCGGGCCCGCTTCAGGTCAGCCCCCGGTCGGCCAGGTAGGCGTAGAGGGCGGCCGAGCCCCGCAGCCGGTGCAGGCTGCGCCGCTGCAACTCCTGCTCCCGGCGGGCGAGCTCGGCGCGGACCCGTTGCGGGCTGCCGGTGCTGCGCAACTCGTCCAGCACCGCCTGGACGATGTCGAACGGGTAGCTGCCCCGGCGCAGCAGCGCCACGACCTGCGCCGCGCGCACCTCCGCCTCGTCGTAGACCCGGTACCCGGTGACCGGCTGCCGGGTCGGCCGCAGCAGTCCCCGGGTCTCCCACACCCGCAGCTGGGAGGTGCGGACCCCGATCAGGGCGGCCACCTCCCCGATCCGGACGTCCCGACGCCGGGTCGGCGCGACGGCCGGGCCCGCCAGCACGGTGGCGAAGGCGTCGAGGACCCGGCGGATGTCGGCCCGCTCCCGGTCCAGTTCGGCGTGGCCGGCGTCGAGCGACGCCAGCGCCGCCGCCGGGTCGCCCCGGTGGACCGCCGCCATCATCTCCCGGGTACGTGTCCAGCCGTGCCCCTCGGCCAGGTGCCGCGCCACGGTCAGCGCCCGCACGTGCTCGTCGGTGAAGACGCGGTACCCGCTCGGGGTGCGCCGCACGGGTGGCAGCACCCCGAGGTCCACGTAGTTGCGCACCTGCTGGACCGAGATGCCCGCCGAGGCGGCGAGGTCCGCGCCGCGCAGCCGGCGTCCCACCACGTCCGTCACCGGCTCAGCGTACCTGCTCACGTGTGGTTGAGACTTATCCGGCTCTTTCTCCCGGCCTGCCGCGCTCGACGCTGGTAAAACCCTCCACGGGAGTTTGAATGAGACAATTGAATGCGGCCAGGCCGGTACGGAAACCGGCGGGCTCCACCCTGCCCACGATCGCCGAAGGGTTCGCATGCAGCAGCCAGTACGGTCCGCCGCCGACAGTCACGACGTGATCGAGGTACGCGGCGCGCGGGAGAACAACCTCGCCGACGTCTCGGTCGACGTTCCCAAGCGCCGGCTCACCGTCTTCACCGGGGTCTCCGGGTCCGGCAAGTCGTCCCTGGTCTTCGGCACCATCGCCGCCGAGTCGCAGCGACTGATCAACGAGACCTACAGCGCGTTCCTCCAGTCGTTCATGCCGAACGTGAACCGCCCGGACGTCGACGCGCTGCGCAACCTCAGCGCCGCGATCGTGGTGGACCAGGAGCGGATGGGCGCCAACTCGCGGTCGACGGTCGGCACCGCCACCGACGCGTACGCGATGCTGCGGATCGTCTTCAGCCGGCTGGGCGTGCCGTCCGCCGGGTCGGCCGGCGCGTTCAGCTTCAACCTGGCCGAGGGGATGTGCCCGGCCTGCGAGGGGATGGGGCGGGTCTCCGACCTGGACGTCACCGAGCTGGTCGACGTGGAACGGTCGCTCAACGGCGGGGCGATCACGGTGCCGAACTTCGCCGTCGACTCGTGGTACTGGCAGACCTTCGTCGCCTCCGGGCTCTTCGACCCCGACACCAAGCTCCAGGACTACACGCCGCAGCAGTGGCAGGACCTGCTGCACAAGCCAACCACCAAGATCAAGGTGGGCGGCACGAACATCACGTACGAGGGTCTGGTGGTCAAGGTCCGCCGGCTGTACCTGGCCAAGGACCGCGAGTCGATGCAGCCGCACATCCGCTCCTTCGTCGACCGGGCGGTCACCTTCACCACCTGCGGGGACTGCGGCGGCACCCGGCTGAACCAGGCCGCGCTCGCCTCCCGCGTCGCCGGGCGCAACATCGCCGAGTGCGCGGCGATGCAGATCAGCGACCTGGCCGGGTTCCTCCGCGGCGTCGACGACCCGGCCGTGGCCCCACTGGTCGGCACCCTGCTGGACCTGCTCGACTCGCTGGTCGAGATCGGGCTGGGCTACCTCAGCCTGGACCGGGAGTCGGGCACGCTCTCCGGCGGTGAGGCGCAGCGGGTGAAGATGGTCCGGCACCTCGGCTCCAGCCTCTCCGACGTGACGTACGTCTTCGACGAGCCCACCGTCGGCCTGCACCCGCACGACATCGCCCGGATGAACGACCTGCTGCTGCGGCTGCGGGACAAGGGCAACACGGTACTGGTGGTGGAGCACAAGCCGGAGACCATCGCGATCGCCGACCACGTGGTCGACCTCGGTCCCGGGGCCGGGCCGGACGGCGGCCGGATCTGCTACACCGGCGACGTCGCCGGGCTGCGGCGCTCGGACACCCGGACCGGTCGGCACCTGGACCACCGGGTCACCCTGCGGGAGACGGTCCGCCGGCCCACCGGCCAGTTGCCGATCCGGGGCGCCGACCTGCACAACCTGCGGACGGTGGACGTCGACATCCCGCTCGGGGTGCTGACCGTGGTCACCGGCGTGGCCGGGTCGGGCAAGAGCTCCCTGATCCACGGGTCGCTGCCACGTCGACGCGGGGTTGTGGTCGTCGACCAGTCCGCCATCCGGGGCTCCCGGCGCAGCAACCCGGCGACGTACACCGGCCTGCTGGACCCGATCCGGACCGCGTTCGCCAAGGCCAACGGGGTGAAGGCGGCCCTGTTCAGCGCCAACTCCGAGGGCGCCTGCCCGACCTGCAAGGGTATCGGGCTGGTCTACACCGACCTGGCCATGATGGCCGGGGTCGCCTCGGTCTGCGAGCAGTGCGAGGGGCGGCGGTTCACCGACACGGTGCTCACCTACACGCTGCGCGGGAAGAACATCAGCGAGGTGCTCGGCATGTCGGTGGTGACGGCCCGGGACTTCTTCCCCGGCGGCCCGGCCCGGGTCATCCTCGACCGGCTGGCCGACGTGGGGTTGGGGTACCTGACCCTGGGGCAGCCGCTCACCACCCTCTCCGGGGGCGAACGGCAACGGCTCAAGCTGGCCATCCACATGGCCGAGCGGGGCAGCACGTACGTGCTGGACGAGCCGACCACCGGCCTGCACCTGGCCGACGTCGACCAGCTCCTGGCGTTGCTGGACCGGCTGGTCGACGCGGGCAACACGGTGGTGGTCATCGAGCACCACCAGGCGGTGATGGCGCACGCCGACTGGCTGATCGACCTCGGTCCCGGCGCCGGTCACGACGGCGGCCGGGTGGTGTTCACCGGTACGCCGGCCGACCTGGTCGCGCACGGCGACACGCTGACCGCCCGGCACCTGCGCGAGTACGTCGGCCGGGGTTAAGGCGGGGCCGGTCAGGCCACCCGACGCAGCCAGCGGCGCTGCCAGGGGGTCTCCACCGCGCGGGGGTGGTAGCGGGTACGGACCCACGCCACCGCGTCCCGGGCCGGCACCCCGTCGAGGACGGCCAGCGCGGCCAACGCGGTACCGGTCCGGCCGACGCCGCCCCGGCAGGCCACCTCGACCCGCTCCCCCGCCGCCGCCCGGCGCAGCCCCTCGTGCAGGGCGTCGAGGGCGTCCGCCCGGTCGGTGGGGATCCAGAAGTCGGGCCACCGGATCCGGCGGTGCGGCCAGTCCGGCGCCGGGCCGGGGGCCAGCAGCAGCGCGAAGTCGGCGGGGGTGGCGGGGTCACCGATCCGGCGTCCCCGCACCGTCGCCCCGCTCGGCAGCACGACCACGCCGGTCTGGTCCGTCCACGTTCGCGTCATCCAGGGATTCTCCCCCGCAGACGCGACTGGCCGGTGTCCCCGTCACGGGGACACCGGCCAGAACACCTCTCACGTCAGCTCTTCCAGTGCTCGGCGACCAGG
>NZ_LRQV01000074.1 GCF_001567585.1 Micromonospora rosaria | reverse complement strand
AGGACTGGGCTGGCCCGGGGCCGGTGGTGGAGGACTCGGTGGGCCCGGGGCCGGTGGTGCAGGACTCGGTGGGCCCCGGGTCGGCGGGGCACGACCCAGTCGGGTCCCGGCCGGCGACCGGCGAGGCCGGTCCCGGCGGCCACCGAGCCGACGGCGGCGCCCGTCGGGGGCCGGCTGCCCGGCCCGCCCGGGCCGGGCAACCGGGGCGGGCGGCGGCGCGGTTGTGGCCCACCGCGGGGGAGAGAAGCGCTCCGGTCCTGCTCGCCCTGCTCGTCGGGGCCCTGGTGGTGGCGGGCGGCTGGGCGCTGCTGCCCGGGACGCCCCCGACCGGGGCGCCGTCGGGGGCGGCGGCGACCACGACCCCGTCGCGCACCGCCGGGCAGGATCACCCGCTGCCGGCGAATCTCCTCGGCCAGGTCCGCATCCGACCCGTCACGGCGCCCACCCTCTGCCTGACCGACGGCCGGGTCCTGGACCGGCGGTACACGCCGCTGGTGGCGGTGCAACGGCCGTGCGACGAGGTGTCGCCGCAGACCACGACGATCCAACCGACGGGCGAGGGGACGTACCGCATCAGGTGGGACCATCCCGACTACGGGCCCGGCTGCCTGGTGGTCCTGACCGACGGCCCCGGCATCGGCCTGCTGGAGCCGTGGGACGACTGCGTCCGCGCCAGCCACTTCCGGATCGAGCCCTCGGGCTCGTACGACGGCGGCACCTATGTGCTGCGCGTCGTCGGCAACGGGTGTGCGGGCATCCGGCAGTCGAGCACCGAGGCGGGGACGGAGGTGGTGATGGAGCGCTGCGTGGGGCGGGGCGGCCAGGTCTTCGTCATCGAGCCGGCGTTCCGGTCCGGCCCCACCTGACCCGGGGCGCACCGGTGCCGCCGGCCACGACGACGGGGCCGGACGAGCCTCGTGGCGGGGCCGTGCACGATGGGACCGGCGGGCGGCGGACGGGACGCGCTAGCCTGGCGATCATGGAAGCACCCGCGGACGCCCGGGCCCGCCGGCTCTTCGGCGGCAGCGCCCGTACCCTGGGCGACCTGGCCGGCAGCCCGTTCCGGGCGGACCGGGACCGGATCGTCAGCTCGCCGTTCTTCGCCCGGCTGGCCGGGGTCACCCAGGTGGTCAGCCCCGGCGGGTCCGGGCTGCTGGTGCACAACCGGCTCACCCACAGCCTGAAGGTCGCCCAGGTGGCCCGCGCGATCGCCGAGCGGCTGGTCGACGACGAGGAACGCCGGGCGCTGCTGGATGCGCTCGGCGGCTGCGACCCGGACGTGGTGGAGGCCGCCGCCCTCGCCCACGACCTCGGTCACCCGCCCTTCGGGCACCTGGGGGAGCGGGTGCTGGACCGGCTGGCCCGGCAGCGGCTCGGGCTCACCGACGGCTTCGAGGGCAACGCCCAGTCGTACCGGATCGTGACCAGCACCGAGATCCGGGGCGCGGCCACCACCGGGCTCGACCTGACCGCCGCCGTCCGCGCCGCGATGCTGAAGTACCCGTGGACCCGGCTGGACCACCCGGACCCGCACCCGCGCCTGCTGGACCCGCCGCCCCGGGGCGCCACCGTGCCGCCGGACGACCCGGACAGCGGCTCGTCGAAGTTCGGCGCGTACCGCACCGAGCTGGACGACCTGCGCCAGGCCCGGGAGCCGTTCGCCGGGCGGATCGCCGACTGGCAGCAGACCGTCGAGGCCTCGGTGATGGACACCGCCGACGACATCGCGTACGCCATCCACGACGTGGAGGACTTCTACCGGGTGGGGGTGCTCCAGCAGGGCACCGTGGCCGCCGAGCTGATGGCCTGGCAGCGGGAGAGCGGGCACTTCCGGGCGATCACCGACCCGGCGCTGGCCGGGGTCGCCCGCCGGCCCGGCGCGGCCATCGAGCGGCTACGCCGCCAACTGCACCGCAAGGACGGCTGGATCGCCGACGACGAGGCGTTCGCCGCCGCCGTCGAGCACGTCCGGGCGGAACTGGTCGAGGGGCTGCTGGCGCTGCCCTTCGACGGCTCGATCGAGGCGGAGCAGTACGTGGCCCGGTTCTCCGCCCGCTGGACCACCCGGTTCGTGGACGCGATCACCGTGACCGCCACGCCCTCGATGCGCTCCGGGCACGTGCTGCTCGCCCCGGCCCAGTGGCACGAGGTGCAGGTGCTCAAGTTCGTCCACCACCGGTTCGTGCTGGCCCGCCCCGACCTGGCCCTGCACCAGCGGGGCCAGGCCCGGCTGCTCGGCACCCTGGTCGAGGCGCTGTGGGAGTGGCTGCTCGACCCGGAGGAGGAGTCCCGGCTGCCCCGCCGGCTGCACGACCTGGTCGAGCTGGCCGAGGCGGAGCTGCACCCGCGCACCGCCGACCGGCTCGGCCGGGCCCGGGGCCGGGCGATCATCGACTTCGTCGCCCAGCTCACCGACGGTCAGGCGGTGGCGATGCTGGACGTCCTCTCCGGCCGCTCCGGCGCGCTCTGGACCGACGCCTTCGTGCTCTGAGCCTCAGGCGACGGCCTGCCACCAGCCGTCGACCGGGGGCGGGTCGTCGACCACCACCCGCTCACCGGGGCGGGGCACCACGAGGCGGACGTCCCGGGCCTTGGCCTCGGCCCAGAGCCGGTTCACCGGCTCGACCCAGTCGTGCCGGGCCAGGTTGAAGGTGGCCCAGTGCACCGGCAGCAGCAGCCCGCCGCGCAGGTCGAGGTGGGCGGCGACGGCCTCCTCCGGGAACATGTGGATGCTCGGCCAGGCCCGGTCGTACGCCCCGATCTGCACCAGCGTCACGTCGAACGGCCCGTGCTCCGCGCCGATCTCGGCGTACCCGTCGAAGTACCCGGAGTCCCCGGTGTAGAAGATCCGCCGGTGGGCGCCGGCGACCACCCAGGAACTCCAGAGCGTGGCGTCACGGGTCAGCCCCCGGCCGGAGAAGTGCTGGGCGGGGGTGGCGGTGACGGTCAGGCCGCCGACCCGGTGGCTCTGCGCCCAGTCCAGCTCGACGATCCGGTGCTCCGGCACCCCCCAGCGGTCCAGGTGGGCCCCCACGCCCAGCGGCACCAGGAAGGGGGCGGACTGCCCGGCGGTGAGCGCCCGGACGGTGGCCAGGTCCAGGTGGTCGTAGTGGTCGTGGGAGATCAGGATGGCGTCCACGGCGGGCAGCTCGTCGAGGCCGACCGGGGGCTGGTGCAGCCGCCGGGGCCCGACCACCGCCGACGGCGAGCACCGCTCGCTCCACATCGGGTCGACCAGCACCCGTCGCCCCTCGATCTCGATCAGCGCCGAGGCGTGCCCGTACCAGACGACGTTGAGCTCGCGCCCGTCGGGCGCGACGGGCGGGGCGGCCGGACGCAGCAGCGGCACGGGCGCCCCGGGCCGGCGCTTCTGCTTGCCGAAGAGCAGATCCCGGACCAGGTCCCGGTCGGGGGCGCCGGCCATCGACCGGCTCTGCCCCTGGTTGTGGAACGTGCCGTCGCGGAACTGCGGGGAGCGGGCGGCCCGCTCGGCCCGGAACCCGGTCAGCCGGCCCCCGAGGGCGGCCGGCACGTCCCGGGCCACCCAGGCCAGCCCGACCAGGGCGGCCAGCCCGGCCGCCGTGCCGATCCGCCGGCCCGGCCCCGCGCGTCCTACCCGCTCGGTTGGTGTGCCCATCGTTCCCCGCCCCTCCACCGGTCCCGTCCCCGTCCCTCACCGGTCCCGCGAGTACACGTTAGGACATGGCCGCCGCCCCCGGCCGGCCGCCCGCGCGGCCCGTGAGCCCGTCCACGGCGGCCAGGAACGGTCGGCCCATCCGCGACCGGGCCCGCACCGCCGGGTGGGTCGCGGCGACGTCGTCCGCGCCGGTCGGGCCGGTGGCGAAGAGCGCGTACGTCAGCACCGGCGCGCCGCCGCGGTCGAAGACGATCCCGGCCTCGTGCCGGCCGTCGGCGTACCAGCCCGCCTTGGTGGCCACCCGGGCCCGCTCGGCCGACGACATCTCCCGCCGGATGCCGTCGGTGAAGGCCACGGGGGAGCGGAGCAGCCCCAGCAGGTACGCCGTCGAGGACGCCGCGAGCAGGCCGCCGGTGGCCAGCGCCCGGAGCAGGTCGTGGGTACCCCGGGCGGTGCTGGTGCCCAGGTGGAAACGGTGCGGGTCGGCCACCGGCCGGACCTGGGTGTGGCCGAGGCCCCTGGCGCGCAGGACGCGGTTCAGGTCGGCCGCCGGGCAGAGCCGGCCGCAGAGCCGCACCGCCGTGTCGTCGGAGACGGTGAGCAGGGTGGCCAGCGCGTGGCCGAGGGTGACGCTGCTCGGCCAGGCCCCGTCGAGCGCGAAGATCCCGTCCCCGCCCGGCACCACGAGGTCCTCGGTCACCTCGATTCGCTGGTCGAGGGCGAGCAGCCCCCGGTCGACCCGGTCCAGCACCGCCACCGCCACGGCGATCTTGTTCACGCTGTACGCCTCGACCGGGGTGTCCGGCTCCTCGGCCACCGCCTCGCGCGGGTGCCCGTCCGGCCCGGTGACGCTGACGTACGCCCGCCAGGTCCCGCCGGCGCGGTCACGGTGCCGCGCGTACCCGGTGGCCACCCGGCGCAGCGCGGTGGCGGTCCGGCGGGCGGCGGCGCTCCGGGCCCGGCCGGTCGTCGCGGTGCCGTCGGTCGTCGCTTCCCGGTCGCTGGTCGCGGTGCCGTCGGTCGTCGCGGCCTCGTGGGTGGTTCCCGCGTGGCCGGTCATTCCGGCCCGCGGTCGCGGGCCGCCCGGAGCAGTCCGGCCACGCCGTGGCCCCAGCCGCCGCGCACCCCCGTTCCGGCGGGGTCCGGGGCGAAGACCACCCCGTCGTGCGGTGCGACCGGCTGCCCGGTCAGCCCGAGCCGACGCATCAACGGGCCGACCAGCGCGTCGTAGACGCCGGGCAGCACGGTGAAGCCGAACCGCAGGAGCCCGGTGAACCGGCCCACCGACACCTCCCGGCGGGGCCGGTCGGCGCAGTCCAGCACGGCGGCGGCGACCCGGTCCGGGTCGGTCACCGGGGGCGGGGGCCGGCCGGACGACCCCAGGTGGTTGGCGGCCCGCTGGTAGACCGGGGTGTCCACGCTGCCGGGGCTGACCAGGCAGACCGCCACCCCGGGAACGTCCCGCCCCTCCTGTTGCAGGGCGCGGACCAGCCCGTGCAGCCCCCACTTGCTGGCCACGTACGCGCTCATGTACGGCGCGCTGATGTGGCCGAGCAGCGAGCCGACGAGCACCAGGGTGCCGGCGCCAGCGTCGCGGAAGCGCCGCAGCGCCACCCGGGCCACCCCGGCCGCGCCGAGCAGGTCGGTCCGGATCACCTGGTCGAAGACCCGCTCGGGGATCTCCTCGAACCGGCCGTACACCATCACGGCGGCGGTGTGCACCCACACGTCGATCCGGCCGAACTCGCGGACCGCCGCGTCGGCCAGCGCCTCGACGCCGGCCGAACCGGTGACGTCGGTCGGGACGGCGAGCGTCGCCGCGCCCGCCGCGCGGCACTCGGCGGCCACCCCGGCCAGTTCCTCGGCGCTTCGGGCGGCGAGGACCAGCCGCTCGCCCCGCGCGGCGAACGCCAGGGCGCTGGCCCGGCCGATCCCGCTCGTCGCGCCGGTGATCACCACCGTCCGGGTCACGGCTCGCCCACGACCGTGGCCCGCAGGACGCTTCCGCCCGGAACCGGGTCGCACCGCCGCCGGCACATCCGGCCCACCGCGCGCATACGTCCCCTCCTCACCACCCGTCGGGCCTCGGGCGTGCCCCGCTGCCCCGTCGACCTGCTACCCGGTCAGCCGTCGTCGAATCCTTCCGCTCCCCGGCCAGGAGGCTGGCCCCGGCCCGGAGCCGGGGCGCGGGCCGGGACCGGCCCGGCGCGGTACCCGCCGCCGGTGCCGGCCGTCCCGGGCCCGTCTCCCGCCGCGCCACCCCGCGTCGCCCTGCTGCCGGCCGCCGGACGAGCCGCGTCCGGGGCCGGGCGGCGGACCGTCCACAGGCTACGGTCCGCGTCGGGCGGGTACTAGGCTGACGCCATGTCGTCGAGCCGGCCCCGCCTGGCGGGCCTGCTGCGCACCACCCGGGACCAGGCCTTCGTCGGCCGCGCCGCCGAACTGGCGCCGTTCCGGTCGGCGCTCGCCGGAGCGCCCGGCACCCCCTCGGTGTTCTTCCTGCACGGCCCCGGTGGAGTGGGCAAGTCCACCTTGCTCCGCCGGTTCGCCGACGAGAGCCGCGACGGGGGGCGGCTGGTGGTGGAGCTGGACGGCCGGCTGGTGGACCCGGCTCCGCAGGCGTTCGAGATCGAGGCCGCGCCGGCCATGCTCAACGACCGGGTGGTGCTGCTGGTCGACGCCTTCGAGCGCTGCCAGGGGCTGGAGGTCTGGCTGCGGGAGCGGTACCTGCCCCAACTGCCGGACGGGACCCTGGTGGTGCTGGCCGGCCGGGAGCCCCCCGACCCCGCGTGGACGGCGGATCTCGCCTGGCGGGAGGCGTTGCGGGTGGTGCCGGTCCGGGACCTGACGCCGGCCGAGGCGGGGCTGATGCTCGACGCCCAGGGGGTACCGCCCGGCACCCGGCCGGCGATCCTGGACTTCGCCGGCGGGCACCCGCTGGCGTTGACGCTGGCCGCCGCCGTCGTGACGACCGGGCCGTCCGCCCCGACGCGCCGGGACACCCCGACGCGCCGGGACGCCCCCGACACGTGGGCGCCCACGCCGGACGTCGTGTCGTCGCTGATGGGCCGGCTGATCGGGGAGGTGCCGTCGGCGGCGCACCTGCGCGCCCTGGAGGTCGCCGCGCACACCCTGGTCACCACCGAGGCCCTGCTGCGGGTGGTGCTGGCCGTCGACGACGCCGGGCCGCTGTTCCGCTGGCTGCGTGGGCTGCCGTTCGTCGAGCCCGGACCGGCCGGGCTGTTCCTGCACGACCTGGTCAAGGAGGTCGTCGACACCGACCTGCGGTGGCGCGACCCGCACCGGTACGACGACGGGCACGCCCGCATCGGCGGGTACCTGCTGGAGCAGGTCCGGGCCGCGCCGGAGCCCCGGGTGCTGTCGGCGATGCGGGAGTTGACCTACCTGAAGCGGTTCGGCGCGATGGGCCCCTACTTCCGGGGCATCTCGCACGAGGGCGACGTCTACGAGGACGTGCTGCGCCCCGGTGACCACCGGCCGATCCGGCAGATGACCGTGGACTGCGAGGGCGAGGAGTCGGCCGCCGTGGTCGACCACTGGCTCACCGCGCAGCCCGACAGCTTCCGGGTCTACCGCCGGTCGGCCAGCGGGGAGCTGGTCGCGTTCCTGGCCTGGCTACGGCTGACCGTCCCGGACGAGGGCGGGTCCGTCGATCCGGTGGCCGCCACCGTCTGGGCCCACCTGCGCCGGTCGGGGCTGCCGCGTCCGGGCGAGGAGGTGCTGCTGGCCCGGTACATCGTGCACCCGGAGGCGTACCACTCGATCTCGCCGGTGTCGTACCTGATGCAGTTGCGGATGTGCGCGGACTGGATCCGGTCCGGGCGGCTGGCCTGGTCGTTCATCATCGCCTCGAACCCCGAGTTCTGGCACGACCTGATGGTGCACATCGGGCACCGGCCGGTGCCCGAGCGGCCGGTGCTGGACGGGCAGGCGTACACCCTCTTCGGGTGCGACTGGCGGGTCACCCCGCTCTCGGTCTGGTTCGACCGGACCCAGCCGGGGCGGATCCTCGACCCCGAGCCGCTCCCGGCGGGGGCGGTGGTGCTGCCGACCCGGGAGGAACACGACGAGGCGGTCCGCGCCGCCCTGCGCGACTGGCACCACGACGACGCGCTGGCCGCCAGCCCGCTGCTGCGGACCCGACCGTTCGTCGACCGGGCCGGCGGGGACGCCCCGGTCGACGCGCTGCGCGACGCGCTGACCACCGCCGTGGACGCGTTGCGCGCGGACCCGCGCGAGACCCACCTGCACCGGGTGGTGGCCACCACCTACTTCCACCGGGTGCCCACCCAGGCCGCCGCCGCCGAGCGGCTCGGCCTGCCGTTCAGCACCTACCGGCGGCACCTCAGCCGGGGCGTGCAGCGGATCTGCGACCGGCTGTGGCGGCTGGAGGCCGGCGGCGACGGCTGAGCCCGGACGGCTGCCGGGCCGCACCCGGGGGTACGGGTGCGGCCCGGTGCCGACGCTCAGCCGCCGGCGGGCTGGCGGGCCTTCTCGAAGTCGATCCAGTGCCGCAGCTTGGGGTCGCCGAGGGCGATCCCCAGGAACGCCCGCTCCTGGTCCCGGGTGTGGGTGGTCATGCCGACCGCCACGTGGTTGCCGTTGCTCAGCGGTCCACCGGAGTCCCCGCTGCCCTGGATGCCGTCGGACCAGACGCCCTGGAGCTGGTAGACGCCGTCCTCGTTGAGGCCGTAGTTGGTCACCCGGACCGTGCAGACCCGCAGCGCGGGGGCCAGCACCGACCAGGGGCTGTTGGCGACGGTGTTGCCCCATCCGGAGGCCGCGAGGTTGGTGTTGATGGCCGGCAGCAGACCCGGCTGGATCATGGCCACCGGCGGCATCTGCGTGACGGCGCTGCCCAACTGGAGCAGGGCGGCGTCGCCCAGGCCGAACTCCTCGATGCGGATCACGCCCCGGCTCTGCCCCGCGCCCCGCTCCCGGCTGCCGGCCAGGACCGTCACCTCCTGGGTGGAATAGGCCTCGACGCAGTGCTCGGCGGTCAGCACCCACCGGGTGTCGATGAGGATGCCCGCGCAGACGTACGCGCCGCGTGCGTTCACCTGGACGGCACCCCGCAGGTGCCCGGCGGTCGCGCCGCCGATGATCGCCTGGGCCGGGGCCTGCGGCACGGTCACCGCTGCCAGCGTGGCCACGACGAGTGCCGTGATCGTCCTTCGCATGCCGAACCTTCCTGTCGGTCGGGGGTGGGGGAGGAAACGCCGGGGGCTCACGCGGCACCGACGGTGTCGAAGATCCACCGCTGGCCCCGGTCGTCGGCGTTGCAGCCGGACAGGAAGACCTTCCTGGTGTTGCTGCCCGGGTTGTACTCGTCGTTGCTGTCCAGGCACATGTCGGTGCCGTAGTTGTAGATCATGTACTCGGCGGTGGTGCCGGTGGCGCGGTTCAGCCAGGAGGTGTACGTGCCGCTGGCGGCGCAGAACCAGCCGGTGGTCGCCACCACGCGGTTCTCGTTGCCGTACAGGCAGCGGTCGAGATTGATCTGCCGCCAGGTCATGTCGAGGCCCGAGTAGAGCCACTGGTGGTACGGGTGGTCGGGCCGGCAGGGCAGGGCGTAGACGCTGCCACCGGCGTTGCCGTCGAGGCACCACCCGTTCTGCTTGTTGCGCAGCAGGAACAGGTGCGTGGTGTTGGGGGCCGGGTCGCCCGGTACGGCCGTGGCGGACGCCGGCCCGGCCGGTACGGCGGCGAGCGCGGCGACGACGGCCACGGTGCCGAGCCAGCCGACGACCCGGCGGGTGCGGCGTCCCGACGAGGGGTCGGTCGACATCTGGTCTCCTGTCGCAGTCTGGAACGGGTCTCCGGTCCGGGGTGGGAAGGTCGTCACAGCCGGGTGTACCGCCAGGCCTGGCCCCGGTCGTCGATGTGGCAGCCGGAGAGGAAGACCTTGCGGGTGTTGCTGCCGGGGTTGAACTCGGCGTTGCTGTCCAGGCACCAGCCCGGGTGGTTGCCCGGGGAGAACTGGAGTTCGGTGCCGGGCCGCAGCGGCAGGGCGTCCCAGGCGGTGCCGGCGGTGTCCACGCTCACGCAGGGCAACCAGATCGAGGTGACCCGCCGCTGTGCCGTGTGGTGCTGCAGACAGCGGTTGGTCGCCCGCTGCCGCAGTTGGCCGTAGATCGGGTCCCAGTGCCACTGCTGGTACTGGCCGCCGTTGCAGGGGTGCGCGTAGATGTCACCGCCACCGTTGCCGTCGAGGCACTGTCCGGTCTGGCCGTTGCGGAACTCGTACCACCCGCCGGGGAAGGCGGCGGGGACGACCGGCGGGCTGGTGGGGCTGGCCGCCGCCAACGGCGCGGCGGCCCCGCTCGCGGCGGTGGCAGCGGTGGCCCCGGCGGCGGTGACTCCGGTGGTGGCGGACGTGGTGGTGACCGTGGCCGCCAGCAGGGCGGCGGTCAGCAGGGCTGACCGGCGGCGGAGGCCGCCGCGACGGCCCCCGGCGGTACGGGGCCGACCGGGGCGTACCCGGGTCGGTGCACGGAGTGTGGTCGACATGCCGGGGATGGTGGCCCGCTCGGCTGCTCACCCGACAGCCCATCCGGTGTCCACCACTGCCCACCCGTGGTCACCGGGACCCGCCGGTCGGTCGGACGGGTCGCCCGGCTCAGGGTTCGAGCACGACCTTGATGCAGCCGTCGGTCTTCTTCTGGAACATCTCGTACGCCTGCGGCGCCTCGGCCAGCGGCAGGCGGTGGGTCCGCAGGTCCGCCACGCCCAGCGGGTCGTCGTCCCCGGCGAGCAGCGGCAGGATCTCGTCGGTCCAGCGGCGGACGTGGCACTGGCCCATCCGCACCTGGACGCCCCGGTCGAACATCTCCATCAGCGGCAGCGGGTCGACCTCGCCGCCGTACACGCCGGAGATGGAGACCGTGCCGCCCCGGCGGACCGCCTTCAGCGCGGCCTTGAGCGCCACCAGCCGGTCCACGCCGAACCTGTTGAACGGGACGACCACCCGGTCACCGGGCTTCAGGTACGGCCCGAGCACCTCGTACAGGTGCAGGTCGGAGCCGCAGACGGCGGTGGAGGTGATCCGGACGATCGCGTCGGCCGGCGCCTCGATGCGGGGATCGGGAACCCCCTCCACCCGGACGTCCCGTCTGCCCTGCCAGGTCAGTGCCTTCATGATCGATTCCCCTCGCCGATTCCGTCAGCGAGGTTGCTGCCCCTCGACCCGCCGTTGAACCGCTCGCCCCGGGCCGGCCGGGACGGGTGTCCACGGTTCCTTTCGAGCTGCCCCGTCTGTGAGACCACGTCCACATCCCGGTGGCACACCGCGCTGCTGTCCCGTACCCGGCCGTGGCGCTCGACCCGGCACGGCCCGGTCGCGCCCACGCCGACGTCGCACGCTCTCCGCTCTCACCGGCGCACCGAGCTGCTCTCACCGTGCTGCTCTCACCGTGCCGGGCCCTGCCCCGTCTTCGAGGGCAGTTCCACAGGGAGCCGGGGGCACCACACCGAGAAGCCCGAGGCGAGCTGCCGAGCCGAACCCGGCCGCGTCACGCACCTGCCGACCTCGGGACGGCCCTGCCCCGTCCCGGAGGTGTCCCACGCGGCCCTGTCGAGCTGTTGCGAAAACGGCCGACCGCCGTACCCGAGGGGGCGGGTACGGCGGTCGGACGGAGGTGGGGCCGGGTCAGGTGCCCGGGGTGTCGCCCCGCTTGGCGCTCGCGGCCAGGTAGTCGCGGTTGAGCCGGCCGATGGTGCTCAGCGGGATGCCCTTCGGGCAGACCACGGTGCACTCACCGGCGTTGGTGCAGCCGCCGAAGCCGGCCTCGTCGTGCGCGTCGACCATGCCGATCACCCGGGTGTACCGCTCCGGCTGGCCCTGCGGCAGCAGCGAAAGCTGGGTGACCTTGGCGGCGGTGAAGAGCATGCCGGAGCCGTTCGGGCAGGCCGCGACGCAGGCGCCGCAGCCGATGCAGGCGGCCGACTCGAAGGCGGCGTCCGCGTTGGCCTTCGCCACCGGCACCGAGTGCGCCTCGGGGGCGCTGCCGGTCGGGACGGTGATGTACCCGCCGGCCGCGATGATCTGGTCGAAGGAGTTCCGGTCGACCACCAGGTCCTTGATGACCGGGAAGGCGCGGGCCCGCCACGGCTCGATGTCGATGGTGTCGCCATCCTTGAACTGCCGCATGTGCAACTGGCAGGCGGTGGTGCCGCGCTGCGGCCCGTGCGCGTTGCCGTTGATCATCAGACCGCACATGCCGCAGATGCCCTCGCGGCAGTCGTGGTCGAAGGCGACCGGCTCCTCCCCGGAGAGGATCAGCCGCTCGTTGAGCACGTCGAGCATCTCCAGGAACGACATGTCGGGGGAGACGTCGTCGACCTGGTAGGTCACCATCCGACCCTTGTCCTCGGGGCCGGTCTGGCGCCAGATGCGCAGGGTCAGGTTCACTTGTAGCTCCGCTGCGTCGGGTGGACGTATTCGAACTTCAGGTCTTCCTTGTGCAGCACGGACGGCTGCCCGGTGGCGGTGAACTCCCACGCCGCCACGTACGCGAACCGGTCGTCGTCGCGCTGCGCCTCCCCGTCCGGGGTCTGGTGCTCGCCCCGGAAGTGGCCGCCGCAGGACTCCTCGCGGTGCAGGGCGTCGATGCACATCAGCTCGGCCAGCTCGAAGAAGTCGGCCACCCGGCCGGCCTTCTCCAGCGACTGGTTGAGCCCCTCGCCGGTGCCCGGCACCTTGACCCGCTGCCAGAACTGGTCGCGCAGGCTGCGGATCTCGTCGATCGCCTTGCGCAGCCCGGCCTCGGTGCGCTCCATGCCGCAGTGTTCCCACATGATCTGGCCCAGCTCCCGGTGGAACGAGTCCACCGTCCGGTCGCCGTCGATCGCCAGCAGCCGCTGGATGCGGTCCTCCACGTCGGCACGGGCCTCGACCGCCGCCGGGTGGCTCCCGTCGACCTTCTCCAGCGGGCCGGCGGCCAGGTAGTTGGCGATGGTGCTGGGCAGCACGAAGTAGCCGTCCGCGAGCCCCTGCATCAGCGCCGAGGCGCCGAGCCGGTTCGCCCCGTGGTCGGAGAAGTTCGCCTCACCGATCACGAAGAGGCCGGGGACGGTCGACTGGAGGTCGTAGTCGACCCAGAGCCCGCCCATCGTGTAGTGCACGGCGGGGTAGATCCGCATCGGGACCTCGTACGGGTCCTCGCCGGTGATCCGCTCGTACATCTCGAAGAGGTTGCCGTACTTGGCCTCGACGGCCTTGCGGCCGAGCCGGCTGATCGCGTCGGCGAAGTCCAGGTACACGCCGAGCTTGGTCGGGCCGACGCCCCGGCCCTCGTCGCAGACGTTCTTCGCGGCGCGGGAGGCGATGTCCCGGGGGACCAGGTTGCCGAAGGAGGGGTAGATCCGCTCCAGGTAGTAGTCCCGCTCGGCCTCGGGGATGTCCTTCGGGCTGCGGTCGTCGCCCTTGGTCTTGGGCACCCACACCCGGCCGTCGTTGCGCAGCGACTCGCTCATCAGGGTCAGCTTCGACTGGTGGTCGCCGGAGACCGGGATGCAGGTCGGGTGGATCTGGGTGTAGCAGGGGTTGGCGAAGTACGCGCCCTTGCGGTGCGCCCGCCAGGTGGCGGTGACGTTGCAGCCCTTGGCGTTGGTGGAGAGGTAGAAGACGTTGCCGTAGCCACCCGAGGCGAGGACCACGGCGTCGGCCATCTCGGTGGTGATCTCACCGGTGACCATGTCCCGGACCACGATCCCCCGGGCCCGGCCGTCGACGAGGATCAGCTCCAGCATCTCGTGCCGGGCGTTCATCTCGACGTTGCCCAGGCCGATCTGCCGCTCCAGCGCCTGGTACGCGCCGAGCAGCAGCTGCTGGCCCGTCTGCCCCCGGGCGTAGAAGGTGCGCTGCACCTGCGCGCCGCCGAAGGAGCGGGTGTCGAGCAGGCCGCCGTACTCGCGGGCGAACGGGACGCCCTGGGCGACGCACTGGTCGATGATGTTGACCGAGACCTCGGCCAGCCGGTGCACGTTCGACTCGCGGGAGCGGAAGTCGCCGCCCTTGACCGTGTCGTAGAAGAGCCGGTGGACCGAGTCGCCGTCGTTGCGGTAGTTCTTGGCGGCGTTGATGCCGCCCTGCGCGGCGATCGAGTGGGCCCGGCGCGGGCTGTCCTGGTAGCAGTACGACTTGACGTGGTACCCCTGCTCGCCCAGGGTCGCCGCCGCCGCGCCGCCGGCCAGGCCGGTGCCGACCACGATCACGGTCATCTTCCGGCGGTTGGCCGGGTTGACCAGCTTGGCCTCGAAGCGGCGACGCTCCCAGCGGGTCTCGATCGGGCCGTCGGGGGCCTTGGTGTCGGCGATCGGGTCGCCCTCGGTGAAGAGTTCCATGGTCAGGACACCAATCCGGTGAGTACGGCGAACGGGACCACCAGGAAGCCGGCGCAGATCACGACGGCGAAGCCGAGGGCCACCGCGCGGGCCCGGCGCTCACCGCCGGGGGTCTGCTGGCCGAGGCTGCGCAGCGCGCTGAACATCCCGTGCCGCAGGTGGAAGCCGAGGGCGACGACCGCCACGGTGTAGAAGAGCGTGACGTACCAGCGCTCCGGGGCGAAGTCGGCGACCACGTTGGCGAACGGCCGGGTCGGGTCGCCGACCGGGTTGAGGTGGCCGGTGGTCAGGTCGAGCAGGTGGTAGATCACGAAGAGCAGGATGATCACCCCGCCCCAGCGCATCGTCCGGGCCGCGTAGCTGCCCTGGATCTTCTTGCGGTGGGCGTACTGGACCGGGCGGGCGGCGCGGGCGCGCAGCGCCAGCACGGTGGCCGCCCAGATGTGCGCCACCACCGCGACCACCAGGCCGGCCCGCAGGATCCAGAGGAACCAGACCCCGGGCAGCGCCGGCTTGCCGATGTCGCGCAGCCAGTGCGCGTACCCGTCGAAGGAGGCGGCACCCGCGAAGACCTTCAGGTTGCCGAGCATGTGCGCGATGAGGAACAGCACCAGGACGATGCCCGAGACGGCCATGACGGCCTTCAGGCCGACGTTGGACCGGATGGGCGACCGGGTTCTCGTGACTACCACAGGACCGACGCTAGGAGTTTGCTGAACCAGTCGTCCAATGCATCGAACTCGCAGTGTTGATAGTCATAGGCTATGTAGATGCAGCTCCATCAGCTCAGGTACTTCGTGGCGGTGGCGGAAGTACGACATTTCACCCAAGCCGCCGACTTGGTGGGCATCACCCAGCCGTCGTTGAGTAAGCAAATTCACGCCCTGGAGAGCACCCTCGGGGCACCCCTGTTCGAGCGGGTACGGGGCAACATCACCCTCACCGCCGCCGGTGAGGTGCTGCTGCCGCTGGCCACCCGGATCCTCGCCGACGTCGACACCGCCACCCGGGAGGTGCAGGAACTGGTCGGCCTGCGCCGGGGGCGGGTCCGCCTCGGTGCCACCCCCAGCCTCGCCACCTCGCTCGCCCCGCCGGTGCTGCGCCGGTTCCGCGACGCGTACCCCGGGGTGGACCTGCGGGTCGAGGAGGGCGGCTCGCAGGACCTGGTCCGCGACCTGCTCCGGGGCGACCTGGACCTGGCGCTGATCGTCATGCCCGCCCAGGGCGCCGACCCGGGGCTGCGCGCCGAGCCGATCCTGCGGGAGAGCCTGGTGGTCGCCTCGGTGGACGAGCTGCCGGCCGCCCGGCCCACCGGTCAACTGCGCATCACCGACCTGCGCGACCAGCCCCTGGTGATGTTCCGCGAGGGCTACGACCTGCGCGACGTCACCCTCCAGGCGTGCCGGGCCGCCGGGTTCGAGCCGTACCTGGCCGTCGACGGCGGGGAGATGGACGCCGTGCTCAGCTTCGTCGAGGCCGGCCTCGGGGTGGCCCTGGTGCCGGGCATCGTGGTCGCCCGCCGTCCCGGCATCCGGGTCACCCCGCTCGCCCCGCCCGGGGTACGCCGGACCGTGGCGCTCGCCCGGCGCCGGGACACCGTGCCCACCCAGGCCGGTCGGGAGCTGCGCCGGATCCTGCTCGACTACGTCCGGGGCGGCCTGGCGACCGAGGAGCTGCCGCCCGGCGTCGCCCCCTACTGACCCGCCTGCCCACCCCGGGCCGGCCGGCCCGGGTGCTGCGCGCGCCCCGGGCTCAGCGCCCCTCGGCGTCGTCCATCGCCCGGTAGATCCGCTGCTCGGAGACCGGGTACGGGGTGCCCAACGCCTGGGCGAAGACGTTCACCCGCAACTCCTCGATCATCCACCGGATCTGCCGGACGGCGGCGGCGCCGCGTCGGGCCGGGGGCAGCGCGGCGAGCAGGTCGGCGTACTCCTTCTGCACCACCGCGATCCGGTCCTGCTGCGACTTGTCCCGCTGCGGGTTGCCGGGGAGCCGGTCCAGCCGCCGCTCGATCGCGGTCAGGTAGCGCAGCAGGTCGGGCAGGCGGGCGTACCCGGCCTCGGTGACGAACCCGGCGTGCACCAGCCCGGAGAGCTGGTTGCGGATGTCGGCCAGGGCGGCCACCACGGCGAGGTTCTTCGTGGCGCCGAGCCGCTGCTCCACCGCGTACGCGGCGGCGAGGACCTTGCGGACCCGCTGCATCACCTCGACCACGGTGTCGACCAGGTCGGCCCGGACCTTCTCGCGCAGCGCGGCGAAGCCGTCGGCGTCCCAGGCCGGGCCCCCGGCGTCGGCGACGAGCTGGTCGATCGCCGCGCCGGCCGCGTCCTCGATCAGCGCCGGCACGCTGCCGTGCGGGTTGCGGCTGAGCGCCAGCTTCGCCTCGTTGCTCAACCGGCCCTGGAGGATCTTCGCCGGGGAGGGCACGGCCAGCCGCAGCAGCCGCCGGGTGCCGGCCCAGTGCGCCGCCGCCTGCTCGGCCTCGGAGTCGAAGACCCGGACGCCCACCGTGGCGCCCTCGTCCACCAGGGCCGGGTACGCGGTCACCGCGTACCCGGCGCGGACCTGCTCGATGGTGCGCGGCAGGGTGCCGACGTCCCACTGGGTCAGCCCGGTGCGGGTTACCTCCGGCGCGGCGGCGGCCACCACCTGGCGGACCTCCTGCCGGAGCTGGCGTTGCAGCGCCGGCAGGTCCTTGCCCTCGGCGACCGGCTTGTCCCCGTCGCCGATCACCCGGAAGGTGACCCGCAGGTGCGGCGGCAGTTTCGCCAGGTCCCAGGCGTCGGCGGGCACGGTCACCCCGGTCATCCGGCGCAACTGCCGGGTGAGCGCGTCCAGCAGCGGCTCCTCGCCGGGGGTGATCGCGGCGAGGGCGGCGCGGGCGTGGTCCGGCACCGGCACGAAGTTGCGCCGGACCGCCTTGGGCAGCGACCGGATCAGCGCCACCACCAGCTCCTCGCGCAGCCCCGGCACCTGCCAGTCGAAGCTCTCCGCCGGCACCTGGTTGAGCATCGGCAGCGGGATGTCCACGGTCACCCCGTCGGTCGGGGTGCCCGGCTCGAACCGGTACGTCAACGGCAGGGCGACCCCCTCGGCCCGCCACTCGTCCGGGTAGTCGGCCTCGGCCACCCCGCCCCGGCCGTCGTTGACCAGCAGGTCGCGGGTGAAGGTGAGCAGGTCCGGCTGCTCGCGGCGGGCCGTCTTCCACCAGGCGTCGAAGTGCCGGCCGGAGACCACGTCGGCGGGGATCCGCTGGTCGTAGAAGTGGAACACCGTCTCGTCGTCGACCAGGATGTCCCGGCGCCGGGCCCGGTTCTCCAGCTCCTCGATCTCGGTGAGCAGCCGCCGGTTGTCCTGCCAGAACCGGTGGTGGGTGGACCAGTCGCCCTCCACCAGCGCGTGCCGGATGAACAGTTCCCGGCTCAGCGCCGGGTCGATCCGACCGAAGTTGACCTTGCGGGAGGTGACGATCGGGACGCCGTACAGGGTGACCTTCTCGTAGGCCAGCACCGCGGCCTGCTTCTTCTCCCAGTGCGGCTCGCTGTAGCTGCGCTTGACCAGGTGCCCGGCGAGGGGTTCGACCCACTCCGGCTCGATCCGGCCGGCCACCCGGCCCCAGAGCCGGGAGGTCTCCACCAGCTCGGCGGCCATCACCCAGCGGGGCGGCTTCTTGAACAGCGCCGAGCCGGGGAAGATGGCGAACTTCGCCCCCCGCGCCCCCAGGTACTCGTGCTTCTGCGGGTCCTTGAGCCCGAGGTGGGAGAGCAACCCGGCCAGCAGGGACTGGTGCACCTTCGGGGTGTCGATCTCCTCCGGCAGGTCCGCGCCGCCCCCGCGCCGTCCGCCGGCTGCGCCCGCGTCGCCACCTCCGGCCGCCGGGTCCCCGCCGGCTGCGCGCCCCGGTCGCCCGCCGCGCCCCCCGCCGCCCTGCTCCGGGGTACGCAGCACCTGGCGCAGTTGGCTGACGATGTCCTGCCACTCGCGGACCCGCAGGTAGTTGAGGTACTCGGCCTTGCACATCCGGCGGAACGCGCTGGAGGAGAGGGCCCGCTGCTGCTCGCGCAGGTACCGCCAGAGGTTGAGCAGCGCGACGAAGTCCGACTCCTTGTCGGCGAACCGGGCGTGCGCCTGGTCGGCCTGGGCCTGCTTCTCCGCCGGCCGCTCGCGCGGGTCCTGGATGGACAGCGCGGCGGCGATCACCACGACCTCGGTGGCGCAGCCGTTGCGCTCGCCCTCCAGCACCATCCGGGCCAGCCGGGGATCGACCGGGAGCTGGGCCAGCCGCCGCCCCAGCGGGGTGAGCCGCTTCGCCGGATCGGTCTGGGTGACGTCCAGCGCGCCCAACTCGTGCAGCAGGTTGACGCCGTCGGTGATGTTGCGCCGGTCCGGCGGGTCGATGAACGGGAACGCGGCGATGTCGCCCAGCCCGATCGAGGTCATCTGGAGGATGACCGAGGCGAGGTTGGTGCGCAGGATCTCCGGGTCGGTGAACTCCGGCCGGGACTCGAAGTCCTGCTCGTCGTAGAGGCGGATGCAGATGCCGTCCGAGGTCCGGCCGCAGCGCCCCTTGCGCTGGTTCGCCGAGGCCTGCGACACCGGCTCGATCGGCAGCCGCTGCACCTTGAGCCGGCTGCTGTAGCGGGAGATCCGGGCGGTGCCCGGGTCCACCACGTACTTGATCCCCGGCACGGTCAGCGAGGTCTCCGCGACGTTGGTGGCGAGCACCACCCGGCGGTTGGTGTGCGGGGCGAAGACCCGGTGCTGCTCGGCGGTGGAGAGCCGGGCGTACAGCGGGAGGATCTCGGTGCCGAGCAGCGAGCGCTTCTTCTGCACCAGCTTGCCCAGCGCGTCGGCGGTGTCCCGGATCTCGCGCTCGCCGCTGAGGAAGACCAGCACGTCCCCGGGCCCCTCGGCGGCCAGCTCCTCGACCGCGTCGCCGATGGCCTGGATCTGGTCCCGGACGTTCTCCTCGTCGGCGGCGTCGGGCTCCTCCGCCTCGGTCACCTCGACCAGCGGCCGGTACCGCACCTCCACCGGGTACGTCCGCCCGGAGACCTCGACCACCGGGGCGGGCCGCCCTTCGGCGTCGGCGAAGTGCTTCGCGAAGCGGTCGGTCTCGATGGTCGCCGAGGTGATGATCACCTTGAGGTCGGGGCGGCGGGGCAGGAGCTGTCTCAGGTACCCGAGGATGAAGTCGATGTTGAGGCTGCGCTCGTGCGCCTCGTCGATGATCAGCGTGTCGTACCGGCGCAGCATCCGGTCGGTCTGCAACTCGGCCAGCAGGATGCCGTCGGTCATCAGCTTGACCAGGCTGCGCTCGCTGACCTGGTCGCTGAAGCGGACCTTGTACCCGACCACGTCGCCCAGCTCGGTGCCGAGCTCGGCGGCGATCCGGTCGGCGACGGTCCGGGCGGCCAGCCGCCGGGGCTGGGTGTGCCCGATCAGCCCGTGCACCCCGCGCCCCAGCTCCAGGCAGATCTTGGGAAGCTGGGTGGTCTTGCCGGAGCCGGTCTCGCCGGCCACGATCACCACCTGGTGGTCGCGGATCGCGGCGCCGATGTCGGCGGCCCGCTCGCTCACCGGCAGCCCGGCCGGGTACGTCACCGTCGGCACGGCGGCCTGCCGGGTCGCCAGCCGCGCCTCGGCCCGGTCCACCTCGGTGGCGATCTCGGCCAGCGCGTCGTCGCGCCGCTGCGGGTCGCGCAGCCGCCGGACGCCGTCCAGCCGGCGGCGCAGCCGACGCTGGTCGTCGAAGATCAGAGGGGTGAGCCGACGGTGCAGCTCACGAACGGTGTCGGTCGCGGCCGGTGCGGGTGGAGTCTGCATGACGTTGCCAAGGATAGGCAGCCGGCCGGCGGAACGCTTCCGGGTTCCCGCTCCGGGGGCGGCGTGCTGCCCCCCTCGACCGGGTGCCCGCCGTTTAGAGTTGACCGCCGACCGAGGTGGACCGTGGGGGCGAGATGACGACGATGCGCGACACCGACCGGGCGTTGGTGCAGGCCGCCAGCGCGGTGGCGAAGCTGCGGTGCCGCAGTGCCAGCCACACCGCCGCCTCGGCGGCGCGGACCGCCGAGGGGCGGGTCCTCACCGGCGTGAACGTGGTGCACCGCGCGGGGGACACCTGCGCCGAGGTGGTGGCCCTGGGAGCCGCCGTCACCCAGGGCGTGGGCGCGTTGGAGACCATCGTCACGGTGGGCGACCGGGGTCGTACCGTCATCTCCCCGTGCGAGCGGTGCCAGCGGCTGCTCGCCGACCACTCCCCGTCCCTGCGGGTGATCGTGGGGCCGGTCGAGGATCCCCGCGTCGTCCCGGTGACCGAGCTGCTCCTGACCCCCGACGTCGCCGACTGACCCCCGACGTCGCTGGCTGGCGTCCGACGTGAGCGACTGACGCCCGGCGTCGCCGATGCGCGCCCGACGTCGGTGGCTGGCGTCCGACGTGACCGCCCTGGGCGCGCAGGTGGCGGGCGACGTCCGGCCGGGCCGGTGCCTCAGTCGCCGGCGGCGGCCTCCAGCATCGACCGGGGCACCTGCACGTCCTGGAAGCGGACGTTGCCCTCCGGCACCAGCCAGCTCGCCACCTCGACGGCGAGCTGTCCGGCGCGGACCGCCGGATCGTTGCGGTACAGCTCCCGGGCGGCGGCCGGGTCGACCGCCAGGATGGCGAAGCCGCGTAGCCGGGCGTCGTCGGGATCGAGGAAGGGCCCGGCCGCGAGGACGAGCCCCTGCTCCACCAGACCCGCCTGGTGGGCCAGGTGGGCGTCCTGGAGCCGGTCGGCCGCGTCGCGCGGCAGGTCCGGGGCGTCCGTCGGCCGGACGAGAAGCACCACGGTGTGCTGGTCGAAGCGCATCGTCCCAGGTTATGGGCCGATCCGCCGGTACGCCGCCGGGACGCCCCCGCCGGGGCGGGGACGTCCCGGGACCGCCGTGCAGATCCGGTGGCGACTCCAGTGCCCCCCTGATCCGGGGCGCACCGGGCCGGCGGGTCGTCAGGCCCGGTTCGCGGCGCGGCGGCGGCCGACCAGCAGGTGATCCAGGCTGAATCGGCCGGCCCCGACCGCCGCCAGCAGGAGGCTGGCCGCGCCGAGGGTGAGGACGAGTTCGTAGCCGCCCTGGTCGACGAAGAGCCCGTTCCCGGCGTGGACGAAGACGAACGCGCCGATCATGTTCAGCAGGAGCAGGACCCCGGCGACCGGTACGACCAGGCCGAGGATCAGCGCCGCGCCGCCGAGCAGTTCGACGGCGGTGGCGAACCAGGCGGCGAGGGTGGGCAGGGGCACGCCGACCTGCTCGAAGAAGCCGGCGGTCCCGTCCACCCCGTTGGTGATGAGCTTCTGCCAGCCGTGGGCGACGAACACGACGCCGACACCGATTCGGGCGAGCAGCATGGCGATGTCGCGGATGGGGGTGGGCAGGGTCATGGGTCTCCTCCTCGTTCGGGTGATCGCTGGGTGACGGGTCGGTCCCTTCCACGGGAGTCCGCCCGGACCGGCCGGTGACCGGTGGGCGGCGACCACAGGCGGACGAAAGCCACGATACGGGGATGAATGACCCGGGCCCGCCGCCGCACCAACCGTAGCCAGGAATGGTTGAGGGTTCAACCTTTGACGGTGAAAGATTGGGCGGGGCGGCGGGCGCGGTGGTGGAGTGGCCGGTAATCACCCCGTGTGAGAGGTAAGAGGATTTTTTCCGTTTAGTGGCCATGGGCGAGCTTTGTTCGGCTTAGTCTCAGGCGACGAGACGGAGGTGGTCGGCGTGGTGACCCGGAGACGACTGCTCCTCGCCGGGGCGGCGGGATCGGCAGCGGCCCTCGTGCCGGCGGAGTGGGCGGTGGCGCGATCCCTGGCCCCGCCCGGCCCGGCGACCGCCCCCGCCGCGGTCCCGCTGCTGGCCGCCGGTGCCGTGCCCAAGTACGTCACCCCGCTGGCCGTGCCGCAGGTCATGCCGCCGGTCGCCACCGGGGCGGGCGGGGACGAGTACACGATCGGGCTGCGGCAGATCCGGCAGCAGGTGCTGCCCGCGTCGCTGCCCGCCACCGCGGTCTGGGCGTTCGGCTCCGCCGCGCACCCCGGCACGTTCCGGTGGCCGGCCCCCACCGTGGAGGCCCGGGTGGACCGGCCGGTCCGGATCACCTGGCGCAACCAACTCGTGGACGCCGACGGGCGTCACCTACCGCATTTGCTGCCGGTCGACCCGACCCTGCACTGGGCCAACCCCGCCGGTGGGACCGAGGGACGGGACAGCCGCTCCGCCGCCCGCGCGACGCCGCAGGGGTACGCCGGCCCGGTCCCGATCGTCGTCCACCTGCACGGGGGCCACAACCGGGAGGAGTTCGACGGCTACCCGGACGCCTGGTACCTGCCGGACGCCCGGGACATCCCGGCCGGGTACGCCCGGATCGGCACCTCCTACCAGGAGTTCGAGGCCCGGTTCACCGAGCGGGCCGGCGGGGCGCGGTGGTCGCCCGGGGCGGCCCGGTTCGAGTACGGCAACGACCAGCGGGCCACCGCGCTCTGGTACCACGACCACTGCCTCGGCCTGACCCGGCTGAGCATCTACGCCGGGGCCGCCGGGTTCTACCTGCTGCGCGGCGGCGACGCGGACCTCCCGCCCGGGGTCCTCCCGGGGTCGGTGCCCGACCCGGACGACCCGGCCGGCGCCCGCCCCCACGAGATCCCGCTGCTGATCCAGGACCGCAGCTTCCGCGCCGACGGGCACCTGCACTACCCGTACGCCGGACCCGAGGGGGCCGGGGGGTCCCGGGACGGGACGTCGGCGGGCGGGCACCCGATGGTCTTCGGCGACACGATGGTGGTCAACGGCGCCACCTGGCCGGTGCTGCCGGTGCAGCGGCGCCGGTACCGGTTCCGCCTGCTCAACGGCTGCAACAGCCGCTTCCTCCTGGTGTCGATCGCGGCGCACCCCACCGCCCGCCCGGCCCGCCCGGTGCTGCCGTTCTGGCAGGTCGGCAGCGACGGCGGATTCCTGCCGGCCCCGGTCGAGCAGGGCCGGCTGCCGCTGACCATCGGCTCCCGGGTCGACGTGGTGGTCGACTTCTCCGACCTGCCGGTCGGCACCGAGCTGTACCTGGTCAACGAGGGCCCGGACGGGCCGGCCGGTCACTCCGGCCAGGAGCCGCCGGTGGCCGATCCCCGGACCACCGGTCAGATCCTGAAGTTCGTCGTGGTCGAGCGGACCGGCCCCGACCGCAGCGTCCCGCCCGAGCAGGTGACGCTGCCGGCGCCGCCCCGGCTCGGGCCCGCCGACCGGGTACGCCGGCTGTCGCTGCAACACGCCGGCACCGCCGGTCACAGCGGCCCCCTGCTCGGCGTCGTCGACGAGCGCGGGCGGGGCGTGCCGCTGCCCTGGGACGCGCCGGTCACCGAAGTGGTGGGGCTCGGCACCACCGAGGTCTGGGAACTGCACAACTTCACCGGGGAGACCCACCCGATCCACCTGCACCAGGTGCAGTTCGAGGTGGTCGGCCGGGGCCGTTCCCACAACCAGCCGCCCGGCCCGGCCGAGCGCGGCCTGCACGACACCGTCGCCGTCTTCCCCGGCAGCGTGACCCGGATCAAGGCCCGCTTCGACCTGCCCGGCCGGTACGCCTGGCACTGCCACATCCTGGAGCACGAGGACGACGAGATGATGCGCCCGTACGTGGTCGTCCCGGCCGGCGCGCCGCAGACCGGCGGCGGCGGGACCGCCGGCCACACCTCACCCCCCGCCCCGCCGGGCCCCTGACGCCGCCCACCCTGGTCCGGTCGTCGAGGGCCCGGTGACGACCGGACCGGCAGCGGCGGCGAGCCGGCGGGTGCTTCGGTCAGGCGGCGGTGGACCAGATCGCGCGGAAGGCGGCGGCCTCGCCGGCCAGCCAGTGCTCGATCTGGGCGGGCTTGACGCCTTCGGGCATCCGGTGCGCGACGCCCCGGCGGACGTCGACCAGGACCGGGGCGGCGTGGGGCAGGACCGCGTCCATGTGCCGGGCCATCAGGTGCAGGGTGGCCAGCACCGCCTCCTCGCTGGGCGGAGCCTCGTCGAAGTGCAGCCGGACCGCCTCGGCGTGACCGTCGGCGTGCCGGATGCCGAACTGCGGGTTGATCTTGACGGGCAGGTCGCCGAGCATGGCCAGCGCGTCGCGGGTCTGGGCCAGATCGACGCCGTTCGGCTCGCCGAGCGAGTGCAGCCAGGCCGTCGCGCCCGGCACGAGCGCCTGGTAGAGCGGACGCCACCGGGGCTTGACCAGATCGACCACGCCGGCCAGGTGGGTGCCGCCGGTGTGGAAGGCGATGTCGGCCTTCAGCGCCTTGACGAACTGGCCGTGCGGGTTGAAGCCGGAACGGCTCGCCCGCTGCCGGCGCAGCCCGTCGACGAAGGTGGCCTTGGTGGGGCCGGTGCGGTCGACGTAGCGGGTGAACCCCAGCAGGGTGGCGTACGGGGTGAGGGGGATGGAGGTGGGCGCGGTCATGGGCGTCCTCCCAGCTCAGCGGCCTTCGTTAGTACATACATTCTAATCGACGGGTCTGACATCGCCCAGGGTGAAAAGGTGCTCACCCGCGCGGATTTCGTGCCCTCTCGCCGGGGCGCGCGTCGGGGCGGTGGCCGGTGTCCGCAGTGGCGGCGACGGGTCGGTACCGTGCCGGGAGCGGGGTCCGCGACCGCCCGACGCACCGGGTCGCCCCCGGCGCAGGTGGTGGCGTGCGGCGCAGGTGGTGCCGTGCCGGCTCGGAGGTGTGATGACGTACCGGTTCGCGACGGAGCGGCCCGACTACTCCGACCTGGCCAGCGGGGCGGTGCTGCGGTCGGCGCCCGGACACCCCGCGTTCCCCGTCCGGCTCGCCTCGGAGATGTTCCTGCGCGCCTGGCACGCCCTGGGGCGGCCCCGGGTGACCGTGTGGGACCCGTGCTGCGGCAGCGGCTACCTGCTCACCGTGCTGGGCCTGCTGCACCGGGAGCGGATCGCCGGGATCGTCGCCTCGGACGTCGCCGACGGTCCGCTCCGGCTCGCGCGGGCGAACCTGGGCCTGCTCTCGGCCGACGGGCTCCAGGACCGGGCCGCCGAGCTGGACGAGTTGGCCGACCGCTTCCAACGGCCCGCGCACCGGACCGCCGCCGAGGCGGCCCGCCGGCTACGGGCGCAGCTCACCCCGGGCGACCCGGCCACGGTGGTGGGGCGGGCCGACGCCCTCGTCCCGGAGCAGGTGGCGGACCTGCTGGCCGCGTCGGGGCCGCCGGACCTGGTGCTGACCGACGTGCCGTACGGCGAGCAGACCACCTGGCAGGGGGCGGACCCGGCGGCGGGCCTGCCCGGCCTGCTGGACTCGCTGGCCGGCGCGCTGCCCGCCGAGACCATGGTCGCCCTGGCCACCCGGGGCCGCCGCGTCCCGCTGCCGGCCGGCACCCGCACGGCGGCCCGCTTCAAGATCGGTACCCGGGCCGTGGCGCTGCTCCGGCTCCACGACGTCCGGCCCGCCGTCGGGGAGCGGGCCGGACGGTAGCGCCCGGCGGGGGGAGCGGGCCGCCGGTGGCGGGTCCGGGCGGCCCCACGGCCGGGCCGGGCATCGGGTACCCGGGCTCAGAGCTGGCCCACGTCGGTGATCCGGATGACGGCGGCCCCCGTCTCGTCGGAGGCGCCCAGGTCGACCTCGGCGCTGATCCCCCAGTCGTGGTCGCCGTCGGGGTCGTCGAGGACCTGCCGGACCGTCCACCGGTCCCGCCCCTGGTCGATCATGAGCAGCGCCGGCCCCCGGGCGTCCGGCCCGGTGCCGATCGAGTCGTACGCCTCGAAGTACGGCTCCAGCGCGTCGGCCCAGGCGTCGGCGTTCCAGCCGTCCGAGGCGTCCAGCTCGCCGAGCAGGTCCCAGCGGCGCAGCGCGGCCAGCTCGACCCGGCGGAACAGGGCGTTGCGGACCAGCACCTTGAACGCCCGCGCGTTGCGGGTGACCGCCGGCGGCCGGTCGTCCAGGGCGGCGGCGACCTCCTCGGCGTCGGACGGGTTGCGCAGCCGTTCCCACTCGTCGATCAGGCTGGAGTCGACCTGGCGGACCAGCTCGCCCAGCCACTCGCTGAGATCCACCAGCTCCTCGGTCTTGGTGTCCTCCGGCACCGTCTGCCGCAGCGTCTTGTACGCGTCGGCGAGGTACCGCAGCACCAGGCCCTCCGACCGGGACAGGTTGTAGAACTGCACGTACTCGCCGAAGGTCATGGCCCGCTCGTACATGTCGCGGACCACGGACTTGGGGGAGAGCTGATGGTCGGCGACCCACGGCTGGCTCTGCCGGTACGTCTCGTACGCGGCCTCCAGCAGCTCGGCCAGCGGCCGGGGCCAGGTCACGTCGTCGAGCAGCTCCAGGCGGGCCTCGTACTCGATGCCCTCGGCCTTCATCGCGGCGACCGCCTCGCCCCGGGCCTTGAACTGCTGCGCGGAGAGCACCTGGCGGGGGTCGTCGAGGATCGACTCGACCACGCTGAGCACGTCGAGGGAGTACGCCGGGTCCGCCGGGTCCAGCAACTGCACGACCTCCAGCGCCAGCGGGGACAGCGGCTGGTTGAGGGCGAAGTCGAGCTGGAGGTCGACGGTGAGCCGGACCCGCCGGCCGGTCTCGTCCGGCTCGGGCAGCTCCTCCACCACACCGGCGGCGCGCAGCGCCCGGTAGATCGCGATGGCCCGGCGGATGTGCCGACGCTGCGCCGACCGGTCCTCGTGGTTGTCGGTGAGCAGGTGCCGCATGGCGGCGAACGCGTCGCCGGGTCGGCTGATCACGTTCAGCAGCATCGAGTGGCTGACCTGGAAACTGGAGGTCAGCGGCTCCGGCTCGGCCTCGACGAGGCGCTGGAACGTCGGCTCGCCCCAGCCGATCGACCCCTCCGGCGGCTTCTTGCGGACCACCTTGCGCCGCTTCTTCGGGTCGTCGCCCGCCTTAGCGAGGGCCTTCTCGTTGTCGATCACGTGCTCGGGGGCCTGCACCACGACCCGGCCGATGGTGTCGTACCCGGCCCGGCCGGCCCGCCCGGCGATCTGGTGGAACTCGCGGGCCTTGAGCAACCGGGTCCGCGTCCCGTCGTACTTGCTCAGGCCGGTGAAGAGCACCGTGCGGATCGGGACGTTGATCCCGACGCCGAGGGTGTCCGTCCCGCAGATGACCTTGAGCAGGCCGGCCTGGGCGAGGGTCTCCACCAGCCGGCGGTACTTCGGCAGCATCCCCGCGTGGTGCACGCCGATGCCGTGCCGGACCAGCCGGGACAGGGTCCTGCCGAAGCCGGAGGTGAACCGGAACCGGCCGATCGCGGCGGCGATCAGGTCCTTCTCGGCCCGGGTGGCGACGTTGACGCTCATCAGCGCCTGGGCCCGCTCCAGGGCGGCGGCCTGGGTGAAGTGCACGACGTACACCGGCGCCTGCTTCGTCTCCAGCAGCTCCTCCAGGGTCTCGTGCAACGGCGTCATCGCGTACGAGAAGAGGAGCGGGACCGGCCGCTCGGCCGAACGGACGACGGCGGTCGGCCGCCCGGTGCGCCGGGTCAGGTCGTCGACGAACCGGGTGGTGTCGCCGAGGGTGGCCGACATCAGGACGAACTGCGCCTGCGGCAGCTCGATCAGCGGCACCTGCCAGGCCCAGCCCCGGTCCGGCTCCGCGTAGAAGTGGAACTCGTCCATCACCACCTGGCCGACGTCGGCCCGCCGTCCCTCGCGCAGGGCGAGGTTGGCCAGGATCTCGGCGGTGCAGGCGATCACCGGGGCGTCGGCGTTGACGCTGGCGTCCCCGGTCAGCATGCCGACGTTCTCCGCGCCGAAGACCTCGCACAGCGCGAAGAACTTCTCCGACACCAGCGCCTTGATCGGCGCGGTGTAGAAGGTGGTCCGGTCCTCGGCGAGGGCGGCGAAGTGCGCGGCGGTCGCCACCAGGCTCTTGCCCGAGCCGGTGGGCGTGTTCATGATCAGGTTCGCGCCGGAGACGATCTCGATGACCGCCTCCTCCTGGTGGGGGTAGAGGTCCAGGCCGCGCGTCTGCGCCCAGCCGGTGAACGCGTCGTACAGGGCATCGGGGTCGGCGCTGGGCGGCAGCGCGGCGGTGAGCGTCATAGCCGCTCCATCGTGCCCGCCCGCCGTGCCCGCCCGCCAACCGGGTGTAAGGAAGGGCCCCTTGTTAACGCATTCGGTTGTATAAGGGGCCCTTCCTAACCGCCGGTGCCGGCCACCGCCCGGTGGTAGACGAGGTCGAAGATCTCCCGCCCGGCGGTACGGGCCCGGCGTTCGAACTTGGTGACGGGCCGGTGCGCGGGCCGGGGCGCCCAGCCCGGGTGGGCGTTGACCAGCTCCGGGTCGTCGGTCAGCGTCCGGCGCATCGACTCGGCGTACTCGGCCCAGTCGGTCGCGCAGTGCAGGGTGCCGCCGGGGGCGAGCCGGGAGCGCAGCAGGGCGACGTGGGTGGGCTGGATCAGGCGTCGCTTGTGGTGCCGGGTCTTCGGCCACGGGTCGGGGAAGAAGACGTGCACCGCGTCCAGCGAGCCGGCCGGCAGCATCCGGACCAGGTCCAGCGCGTCCCCCTCGGCGATCCGTACGTTGGTCAGGCCCTGCCGTCCGACGAGGTCCAGCAGGTTGGCGATTCCCGGCGTGTGTACCTCGACCGCCAGATAGTCTCGGTCCGGGTCGTCCGCCGCCATCGCGGCCGTGGCGTCCCCCATGCCGGAACCGATTTCGAGCACCAGCGGTGCCCGGCGTCCGAACAGCTCGGCCGGGTCGATCGGCACGCCGGGAGCCTCCGGCACGGTCAGGCCGTACGTCGGCCAGAGCCGTTCCAGCGCGTCGAGCTGGCGGCTGGTCATCCGGCCCCGGCGGGGATGGAACGTCCGGATCCGGGGCGGGGCGGCGGGTTCGTGGTCGGTGGAGGTCACAGCGACCCGAGCGTACGCGACGAACCGGTCGGATCGGATGTGAGGTGCGACCCGGGATGAGAAGATCATCCCGTACGGCAGGCCGGGCGGTCGCTGCCCGGCCACGGTTACCGCGCCGGGAGGGGCCATGGGGCCGGGAGGAGCCAGAGGGACGCTCACGCGCCTCGGCGCGGCACTGGCGATCGTGGTCGCCGGGCTCCCCGTCGGCACCGGCCCGGCGGCGGCCGACCCCCCGGCGACCACCTTGCCGTCGGCGACCGGTGCCACGGCGGTCGGCCCGGCGGCGGCGCATCCGACCGTGCTGACCGCTCCTGCCGTGGTGGCTGAGCCTGCGGTGCTAAGTGATCCCGCCGTGGTGGCTGGTCCGGCGGCCGTCGCTGGTCCCGCGGTGGTCGGCACCGGTCGGCTGGCGCGGTCGGCCTCGCTGGCGCGGCAGCCCGGAGGGCCCCCGCAACCCGGCATCCCCCAGCCCGGGGTGGTCTTCGTCGAGGTCAGCCCCAGCGTCGTGCAGGTCGGCTACCTGGTCGGCATCCGGGCCGGGTGCCGGGACAACACGGTGCCCGCGATCGTCTGGTCCGACGCCTTCGGCCGGGTGACCGTGCACCCGCAGGGCGGCTACCTGACCGCGACGCCGATGGTGCCGCTGCGGACCCGACCGGGCAACTACCGGGCCAAGCTGGAGTGCCGCGACGGGGAGCACGCCTCGACGACGCTCCAGGTGGTCAAACAGATGCCGCCGACCCACCCGACCCGTCAACCCACCCGTCACCCGACGCACAAGCCGAGTCGTGGGCCCGCCACCGGCTTCGGCGGGACCGCCGGTACCGGCTTCGGTGACCTGCTCGTGCCGGGTGGGCTGGCGCTGACCGTGGTGGGGGCGGTGGCGGGGGTGGTCGCCCTTCGGCGACCGCGCCGGGGACGTCGCTGGTGGGGGCCGTCGTGACCGCCAACCGGGTACCGCCCCGGGGCGTCGGCGGCGCCGGCTCGCCCCGCCCCGGCCCGGCCCCCCGGGCCGCCCGGTCCGGGGCACCGGCCCGCTCCGGCCGCGCGCCCCAGTCGGGTACGGCGGCCCGGTCCACCCGAACGCCCCCACCTGCCCGGCCGTACCCACCCGCCCGGACGGCCTCACCTGCGCGGACGCCCTCAACTAGCCGGGCGGCCCGGTCTGCGGCGACGGGTCGTCCGGTCGGACGGATCTACGGCATCCCGGACGCGGACCTCCGGCGCGTGGCGAAACCGTCGGGTACGCCCCGCCCCGCCGCCGGTCGCCCGGTCGCGGGCTCCGGCCGGGCCGGGCGTACCCCGTGGTCGGGTCGGCTGCGGCGGGACGGGCGCAGTCCCTGGTCGGGGCCGCTGGCGGTGCTGCTGGTCCTGGTCGGGGTCTTCGCCACCGGGGCGGGGCTCGGCCGTACCGTCGGGCCGTTCGACCAGGTGGCCCGGGACGTGACCGGCGGCTCGGCGGCGGAGCCGGTCGCCGGGGCGCTCGTCGCGAGCCGGCCGGTCGCCCTCTCGGTACCGTCGATCGCGGTCGCCGCCCCGGTGGCACCGGTCGGCCAGGCCGCCGACGGCTCGATCGACGTACCGCCGGTGGAGCGGCACAACGAGACCGGCTGGTACGACCGGGGGCCGACGCCGGGCGAGCCGGGCCGGGCGATCATCGTGGGGCACGTGGACAGCCGGGACGGCCCGTCGGTCTTCTACCAACTGGCCCGGCTCCAGCCCGGCGACCGGATCGAGGTGAACCGGGCCGACGGGTCGGTGGTCGTCTTCGCGGTCGACTCGGTGGAACACTTCGCCAAGGACGACCTGCCGGCCGACCGGGTGTACGGCGACTCCGGCCGCCCCGAACTGCGCCTGATCACCTGCGGCGGCCAGTGGGTCGGTGGCCGGACGGGCTACCGGGACAACGTCATCGCCTTCGCGTCGTTCGTCGAGTCCCGCGAGCCCTGAGCCGGGGCCGGCGCGCCCCGCGCCGATGATCCCCACCCTGGGGTGGTCCGCCCCGCGCGGCCGGTGGCCGGCACGGGGCGGCGTGGCGTACCGCCTCGGGTTCCCTGTCGGAGCCCCGGTGGTCGGGTCAGCGGGAGCCGGGGACCTGCTGGACCACCTCGAACTCCAGCAGGGTGGCACCGGTGGCGACCGGGGGACGGGGCTGCCCGCCGCCCTCGCCGCCGGCGTGCGCCGCCCGCGCCGGGCCGGCCGCCCAGGACTGGTACGCCTCTTCGCTCTCCCACTTCGTGTACACGAAGTAGCGCTGCTCGCCGCCGACCGGGCGCAGCAGCTCGAAGCCGAGGAAACCGGGGGAGTTCTCCACGGCGGCGGCGCGGGCGGCGAAGCGTCGCTCCAGCTCCTCGCCGCCACCGGGCGGGACGTCCAGTGCGTTGATCTTCACGATGGCCATGGCTCCAGACTAGGCCCGCCGCGCGGGCGGGACCGCCCGGCTCACAGGGGTCCGACGACGGGCACCAGGTCCGCGTCGAACACCAGGTCCGCGTCGACCACGATCGGGGCGTGGTCGGAGGGGCCCTTGCCCTTGCGGGCCTCCCGGTCGACGTACGCGCCGGTCACCGCGCGGGCGACCGGCGCGGAGGCGTACACCAGGTCGATCCGCATGCCCTTGTTCTGGTGGAACATCCCGGCCCGGTAGTCCCAGTACGTGTAGGGGTGCGGCCCCTTCATCGGCGTGGGCACCACGTCGTCGAGGCCCAGGTCGCGCAGGGCGGCCAGGGCGGCGCGCTCGGCCGGGGTGACGTGGGTGGAGGTGACGAAGAGCGCCGGGTCCCAGACGTCGGCGTCGGTCGGCGCGACGTTGAAGTCACCGCAGACGGCCAGCGGCAGCCCACCGGCCAGCTCCTGCGCCAGCGCGTCGCGCAGCGCCGCCAGCCAGGCCAGCTTGTAGATGTAGTGCGGGTCGTCGGGGGTGCGGCCGTTGGGCACGTACACCGACCAGACCCGCAGCCCGGCGCAGGTGGCCGAGATGGCCCGCGCCTCGGGCTCGGGGAAGCCCGGTTCACCGGCGAACCCGACGGTCACGTCGGCCAGGCCGACCCGGGACAGGACCGCCACCCCGTTCCACCGGCCGTCGCTGTGGCTCGCCACCGTGTACCCCAGTTCGCCGACCTCGGCGACCGGGAAGGCCCCGTCGGGGCACTTGGTCTCCTGGAGGCAGACCACGTCGGGGGCGGTGCCGGCCAGCCAGTCGAGCAGCCGGGGCAGGCGGGCCTTCACCGAGTTCACGTTCCAGGTCGCCAGGCGCATGCCTCCAGCCTGCCCCATCCCCGGCCCGCCCGCCGTCGCGGCACCCCGGTCCCGGCACCGACCGCCCGTCCCGCAGCACGCTGGTGCCGGCACCGACCGCCCGTCCCGGCGCCGGTCGCCCCGCCCCAGCGTCGACCGGCCATCCCCGTGCCGCCCGATCGTCCCGGTGTCGGCCGCCCCGTCCCCGCTCCGGCCGACCAACCCAGGGCCGACCGGCCCGTCGAGGGTCCCCGGACCCGGTCCACGGCCCGCCGGCCGGGCGGGTCAGCCGTTCGGGGTGTCGCCGGGCCGGCTCTGCTCGGCGAGGAAGCGTTCCAGTTCGGCGCCGAGTTCGTCGGCGGTGGGCAGCGGACCGTTCTCGGCGGCGAGCAGGTTCTTCTCGCCCCGGCCCCGGGCGAACGCGTCGTACTGCTCCTCCAGGGCCTGGACCAGCGCGGCGGCGTCGTCGGTCTGCGCCACCTGGCGGTCGATCTCCACCCGGACCGCCTCGGCGGAGGTACGCAGCTCCTCGGTGGGCAGCAGCAGCCCGGTGCTGCGGGAGACCGAGGTGAGCAGCACCTCGGCGGCGGCCGGGTACTCGGTCTGGGCGACGTAGTGCGGCACGTGGGCGGCGAAGCCCAGCGCGTCGCGGCGTGCCTCGCCGAGCCGGAACTCCAGCAGGTGGCCGACGCTGCCGGGGACCTGGACCCGTTGCAGCCACGGCTCGTGGCCGGCGATCAGCTCGCGTCGGGTGGCGTGCGCGGTGACCCCGGTCGGTCGGGTGTGCGGCACCGCCATCGGGATCGAGTTGAGCCCGACGGTGAGCCGGACGTCCAGCCGGGTGGCGAGCCCGGCCACGGCGGCGACGAACCGCTCCCACTGGAGATCCGGCTCGGGGCCGGTGAGCAGCAGGAACGGGGTCTCGTCGTCGTCGTGCAGCAGGTGCAGGTCGAGGGTGGGGGCGTCGTAGGACTCCCAGTGGTCCTCGACGAAGGTCATCACCGGGCGGCGGGATCGGTAGTCGAAGAGCTGGTCGACGTCGAAGCTGGCGATCGGGCGGGCCTCAAGGGTGGTGAGCAGCTGCTCCCGGGCCAGTCGGGTGGCGTTGCCGGCGTCGACGAAGCCGGTCAGCGCCTGGATCAGCACCGGCTGACCGAGGTCGGGCAGATCGTCGCTGAGCTGGTAGAGCTCGTGTGGATCGAGCACCGGTCGGGACCTCCCTGGGATGTGCGTACGGCGACCGCGCGGGCGGTCACCCGTTCGGGGAACGTACCCGCCATCCTCGTGCATTCCTGGGTCGGCCGGGGCGTCGGCCGTCGTGACATGTTATGTGACTTGTTGTCGCAATTACTGTGACCGGGTCGGTGACGGGCCGGCGACCACCGGACGTCCACAATGGACGCTTGCGGTTGCCGGGACGGGGTACACATGACTCGGGAGTGTCGACAGGAGGACGAAAATGTCACCACTGATGCGTCGGATCAGCCGCTTCCTGCAGTCGCCGCAGGGCCGGCAACTGGTCGAGCGGGGCCGCCGTGAGCTGGCCAAGCCCACCACCCAGCAGAAGCTGCGGCAGTTGGCGACCCGGCTGTCCGGCCGGCGCCGCTGACCACCACCCGGCGGCCCGCGCCGCCCACCACGGCACGGCGTCCCACGCCGCCCCGCGCCGCTCGCCGGTCCGCACTGCCCGGCGTCCCGGGCCGTTCCACGCCGCTCGCCGGTCCGCACTGCCCGGCGTCCCGGGCCGTTCCACGCCGCCCCGCCTCCACCGGCGGCTCGGACCGCCCAGCCTCCACCGGCTGCTCGGGCCGCCCGGCCCTTACCGGCTGCTCGGGCCGTTCAGCCTCCATCGACGGGCCGTGCTGCCCCGCCGTCACCGGCGGCTCGGGCCGCTCAGCCTCCACCGACGGCGTGCGTCGTCGGGCCTTCACCGACGGCGTACGCTGCTGGCCGCCACCCGGCGGCCGGCGTCGCCCCCGCCCGGTTCCGCGTCCTATCCGCCCCCTTTCGACTACAGGAGCCAGCCGTGACCGACTCCGGGCCTGTCGACGGAGAGACCTCCGTTCCCTCGCCACCGCCCTCCGCGG
>NZ_LRQV01000073.1 GCF_001567585.1 Micromonospora rosaria | reverse complement strand
CGTGCACATCGCCGCGATCAACGAGTGGCTGTGACCGACTTCGACACAGGCCCTAAGGCCATCAACGCCTGCTGCTGCGCGGGCAGCCTGCGCCAGCGGCCGTCGGGCGCGCGGCGCCGGCCGCGGATCAACTCGGTCAGGCGGGGCAGACGGGTCAGGCTGCGCGTGGACAGCGGGATGCTGGCGGGACAGGTGAGCAACGAAGCTCCCGTGCTGGGCAGTGCGTCTGGGTCGACTGCTGTCCTACCGAGGGCTTCCTCCTGTCTGGAGCGGTCGCCCACCGGTTTCCTTGCACGCCGTCACCCCACCGGGTCCTGCTCGGCGAGATTGGGCTATCTCCGCCAGGGGGAGGCTTCGCGGATGGAAGTCATGCTCCTCGCCGACGGAGCTCTCCGCGAGGTTCCCGGAGCCTTTGACCCTTCGGGATCTGTGGCCGGCGATGGCATCAGGCGCCGATCGCCGGGGCCAGCAGGCGTGCACCGCGCTTCACCAACGCCGTGTGCAAGCGGTGCGCGAGGAGGTGCGAGACACCGCACCCCTCGGGTAGCCGTACCGCAGGCGCCACCAGATCATCTGCCGTCAGGTACGGGAAAACGTCAGTCGAACCAGTTGAAAAGGAGGTCACCGAGCCGTTCTGGCCGGTGGTAGGTGACATCCCGGCGTTCTTCGGCGGCAAGTAGCCGTAGGTACCGATCGTGAATGGGCTGGTCCACCTCCGCCGCGGTAGCGACCCGTAGCCCCGCCCGTCGGTAGATCTCCTCGCCGGGAACGTCAACAAACAGCAGCCTGACCAGATGCAGTTCGTGCGGTCGGGCTCCAGCGACCAGAGCGGCGGCGGCGTTGAACAGGATGTTCAACGGCTTGCCATCACAGAGCCGGACGCCGATCCGGCGCAAGGCGAGATCGCCACAGATGCGGCCTGCGTTCCGGAAATGATCCGAAAGACCTCTCGGGTTCTTGCGGTCGTCGACAATGCTAGCTTCAAACACCGGATGGCCATCGGAGGGATTTGATCAAGTGGCGTTCTATGTTGAAGTGCCCCTGCCCGACGGCTCGGTCGTGCTCGCTGAAGTGACCGAGCAGGTGGAGGGAGTTGTTTCAGCAGGTCGAGGAAGCGACGTGGTAGGTCGCTTGACCGAGTCATTCGAGGAGTCCTTTGCCCGGTTCCGCACGATGGCTGCCGGGGTCGCCCGGCAGGCCTGGAGCCAGGCGCAGCCGCCCGAGCGGGTGGCCATCGAGTTGGGTGTCAAAGTGACGGCCAAGGGCAAGCTGGTGTTGGCCGAGAGTGGGGTCGAGGGCCAGCTGAAGGTCCTCTTCGAGTGGCACCGGAGGGAGGCCACGCCGGGGCCACTGGCTGACGACGAGTGAGTCAGCCCGCATCAGAGCACGAGCGCAGACCCATGCTTGACGCTGTTTCCGCGTACCCGCTGCGTGCGTCGATCGTCCGTATCCTCGATGCGGACAAGAGCGGCGTAGGACTCGGTCTGCTGGTCGGTCCCCGTGAGGTAGTGACGTGCGCCCATGTCGTCGCTCGGGCCCTGGGGCTGCCGGAACGGTTTCCCGAGGCGTCGCCGGTGGTGCCTGACGCCCCGGTTCTCCTGGAGTTCCCGCTCCTGGCCAAGGACCGCATTCTCACCGCACGGGTCGAGGTCTGGCAGCCGATCGCCGAGGACGAATCAGGCGACGTGGCGGGACTGCGACTGTACGGCGCTGTGCCCGAGGGCGCCCATCCCACGCCGTTGGCCCGCGCGGCCGGGGTGAACGGTCACGGGTTCGTGGCCTACGGCAGCTCCGCGCGGGACACGGCGGGCATCGGCACCTGGGTCGTCGGCGAGATTCGTGGTGTCGTCCGGCACGGCTGGCTTCAACTCGCACCCGACGCCACCGCAGACGCGCCACGGGTGGAGCCCGGGTTCAGCGGTACGCCGCTCTGGGACCGCCACCGTGGCCAGGTCGTGGGCCTGGTGCGTGCGGTACGGCGACATCGGGGTGTAGCGGTGGAGGGATTCGCTCTGCCCGCCGACACGGTGCTCACCGCGTGGCCGCTCCTGGCCGATCGGGTTCGCGCCGCCTGTCCGTTCCGGATGCTCGCCCCGTTCGAGGAGTCCGACGCCGTCAACTTCCACGGACGCGAACGCTTGATCGACCGGACCGTCGCGGCTGTCCTGGCCGGTCGCGTCTGCGTGGTCAGGGGCGCGTCCGGAGCTGGCAAGACGTCACTGCTGCATGCGGGCGTTCTGCCTGCCCTACGGAGGAGGGACGGGTTCCTTCCGGTCGTGGTGCGCCCGGCGGCCCGCAGTGATCCGTGGCGGGCGCTCGCGTCGGCGATGGAGCGACTGGTCGCTCCCGACCGGGAGCCGGCGCAAGCGCTCGAGGCGGAGGCGAGAGTCGCCGCGATACTCAGGGACACGCCGCCCGAGGATTACGTCCACGGGGTGCTCGACCGACTCCGGTACCGCTGCCTGGTGCTCGTCATCGACCAGTTCGAGGAGCTGTCGGCGGCGGATCCGACCACCGCCCGACGCTTCCTCGCCATGCTGGTGCGACTGGCCGAGGTTGGTGCGTCGCAGCGACCGCCGGACGTCCGGCTGGTGATCGCCTCCCGCACCGATGTGACGGCCGACCTCACGGGCGAGTCTGCGGACGCTGACCGTGCCGCCCGGGCGGAGAGCCCTACTCGTGTGGCGACCACTGTCATCGACGTCACGCCGATGGACACCGAGGAACTGCACCGGGCGGTGACCGAGCCGGTCCGCGCTGCCGGGACGGTTCGGTACGAGCCCGCACTGGCCGAGCGGATCATCGCCGATCTGCGCGATCAGCCGTACTGTCTTCCGGTACTCCAGGCCACCCTGACATACCTGTGGGAGCGGCAGACCGTCGACGGACTGCTCACCCATGAGGCCTACCAGCAGAGTCAGCAGGGCGCGGGCCCGATCGCCCAGCACCTGGACGAGGTGTGGAGTCGTGACCTCGGTCCGCAGGAGCGCGAGCAGACCCGGCGCCTCGCCCTGCACCTCGCCCTGCCGCTGCAGGACGGTGGGCACGCCCGCCGCATCGCCCACCGTGACGAACTCGACGTGACCCAGTGGGAGCTGGCCCAGGTACTCGCCACCACCCGGATGCTGGTGCTCCGCGTCGCGGTGGACGGCAACGAGACGGTCGAGTTCACTCATGACGCCCTGATGGCCCAGTGGCCCCGTCTGGCCGGGTGGCTGACCGAATCGCAGGGACTGCTCCGGTGGCGCAGCGACGTGCGCCATCGGGTCCTCGCCTGGGCTGGTGGCGCCCACGACCGACACGCCCTGCTCGAAGGCACCGAGCTACGCCGGGCCGAGGCGCTGATGAACGACGATCAGGGCGACCTCAGCGTGCCGGAGCGGGAGTTCGTCGCGGCGAGCAGGCGCCTACGCCGCACCGCCCGGATGGTGATGGCCACCGTCCTCGCGGTCGTCATGGTGCTGCTGTGCGGGGTGGTCACCTCCACCGGCCTGTGGTGGTGGCGGGACCGGACGAGCAAGCACCAGGCTGCGACCGAGGCAGCCCATGCGCTTCTGGAAAGCGCGTCGTTTACCCGGGGAGGGCGTACCGGCGCGCTGGTGGCGGCTGATGCGTTTACCCGGGCGGATACCCCCAGGACCCGGGGCGCTCTGGCGGAGGCCCACCGCAGCTACCGGTTCGTACGGTCGGTGTCACCACCTGCGCGAAGCTGGCGCTCCGGGCACGAGATGTTCACCACCAGTGCCAACCAGGAGGCTCAGTTGGTCTATGACGGCGGCGGGGGCGGGGTGGAAGTGTGGCGGCTGGACACCCTGACCGCCGGCCAGCCTCCTCAGGCCGTTGTTCTGCCTACGAGGGCCAAGGCCGCTGCCATCAGCGGCGACGGACGCACGGTCGCCACCCTGACCGACAGTGTCGTGACGTTGTGGGACGCGGCCGACGGGAGGCTGGTGGCCCGGCGTGCGCTGGCCCGGCCGGTGGCGGACCTCTTCACCGACCGCCCGGTTCGGCTCGCACTCGACCATACCGGCACCAGCCTGGGCTACATCGTGGGCGACATGGCAGGCGTGATCGACACTGCCACCGGCGCCGACCGGGGCGAGCGGTCCCGCCTGCCAGCGAAGCCCCAGTCGCGGCACGGTGCGTCGCTCCGCCTCGGTCCGGACGGCCGCCTCGGCGTCGTCACGTACGACGACAAGAACGACGTCCGCTACGGACTGTTCCGACCGTCTCAAGGGCCGGTGACCCCGATGGCAGCCGGCACCCAGGTCGTCGGCTCCCTCCCGGACAGCTTCGAGCTTGTCCTGTGCCGTCCGCACAAGGAGCTCGACGAGTGGGTCCAGCGAGTGGACTATCTGCTGCTGAACCTGGAGACGGGCCGTGAGCGGCCCTTGCTCACCGACATGCCCAGAGCGGCGGATCCAAGCTACTGCGCCTTCGCCGCTGTGGACCTGACACAAGGAGTCACCGCCCTTCTCGACAACGGAGAGTTCGAAGAAGGCGGCCAGCGCTTGCGCCTCGTGGACGATGCCGTTGAGCTATGGGACCACCGCGCCCGCCGTCACATCGCCTCATTCCCCGCACCCACCGCCTATCCCACCGGTGCCGATGCCCTGCTACGGCTACAGGCCGCCCCGGACGGCAGCGGCATGCTGACCGTGAACAGCGACGGGGGGATCGCGGTGCTGGAGTTTCCCGCGGCCGATTCCGTCGACTTCGCACTGGCCTCCGCCCAGACCGCGGCGTACGACCCCACGGACACGTTCCTCGTGGTGCACGGGCGGAACGGGTCGTTGAGCGCATGGGACCGGCGTACCGGTCAGCGCCGGGCGGTGAGCACCGAGCGGGTGACGCCGGGGTGGACCACCCGCTGGCAACTGCACAACTCACTCGCCTTCAACGGCGACGGCACCCTGGTGGCCACCCTAGGGACCGCCCCTGGCTCACTCGCGCTGTGGGAGACCCGAACGATGCGACGACTGGCGACGATCGCCGTGCCGCGATGCGCCGCCGCCACCGCCCTGTCCGGTTTCCCACCCTCGCTGAGCTGGGCCTATTCAGCAGCGACGCTGGTGGTCATCTGCAACGGAACGACCTCGGTATGGGACGGCCGCACCGGCGCGCAACGCGGTGGACCGTTCCGAATCGCCGACGACTCCGTGCTCGCGGTGCCCCACCCGACGCGGCCGGTGTTGTTCGCCCTGACGGGACCAGACGGCGCCATCGAAACGTGGAACATCGCCACCGGCCGTCGTGACGGGGGATGGCAACCGCTCGCTGATGATCGGGGGCGGGCAGCGTACGGCCTGGCCCTGCACCCGGACGGGGACCGCCTGGCGATCACCTACAGCGACGGCCCGCTCCTCGTGCAGAGCACGGATGGTGGCCGGGACGCCCAACGCTTCGAGCTGAACGGGACCCGCCCGCACTGGTTGGCGATACCGGGCCACATCGCGCTGTCCGCTGGGGAAGGCCTCGTCATCCAGCGCACCGAGCCCGCGACGTGGTGGGACAGGCTACGCGGCGACGGAGCGGCACAGGTCGCCCTGCCTGTGGCGGGTACTCCCGAACAGCTCTCCCCAGAAGGCGGAGAGATGCTCGTGTCCTACCACAACGCCGGGTGGGGGCGCGTCAGTACCGATCCCCGGAGGTGGTACGAACAGGTGTGCCGGACCCACGGCGGGGTCACCGAGGTCGATCGGGAGGATCTCGACTCGCTCGGCGCCGGTTCGCCCTGTTGACCGACGACCGGCCGCGCACGCCACCGGTGTCCCGATCGACGGGCGGCCTCAACCACAGCGCCGCTGCCGCGACGTCGAATTTTGTAAGTCCATTGAACTAATGCGGTTGCTGGACGTAGAGTCGGATCTCACCGAGCTACGGAGGCATCGCCATGAGTGGCGCGAGGACCCTCGTCGCCGGGGTCGATTCGTCGACCCAGTCGACCAAGGTCGTGGTCTGCGACGCGGAGACCGGCGAGGTGCTCCGCGCGGGCCGCGCCCCACACCCCGATGGCACCGAGGTCGATCCACGGTGGTGGTGGGCCGCCTACGAGCAGGCCAGCGCCGGCCTGCTGGACGGTGTGGCCGCGATCGGCGTCGGCGGACAGCAGCAGGGCATGGTCTGCCTCGACGAGGCCGGCGAGGTGCTGCGTCCCGCCATTCTCTGGAACGACACCCGCTCGGCGCGCGCCGCCGTCGACCTGACCGGCGAGTTCGGCGGCCCGAAGGCGTGGGCCGACGCGGTCGGGCTGGTGCCGGTGGCCAGCTTCACGGTCACCAAGCTGCGCTGGTTCTCCCGCGCCGAGCCCGAGCTCGCGGCCCGCACCAGCATGGTGCTGCTGCCGCACGACTGGCTCACCCACCGGCTGCGCGTGGACGGCGGGGAGCCGACGACCGACCGGGGTGAGGCGTCCGGAACCGGTTACTGGTCACCGGCCGCCGGCGCGTACCGGCAGGACCTGGTGCGGCTCGCCTTCGGTCGGGACGTGGCGCTGCCCCGGGTCGCCGGGCCGGCCGAGGTGGTCGGGGAGACCGCCTCCGGCGCGCTGCTCTCGGCCGGCACCGGTGACACGATGGGCGGGGCGCTCGGCGTCGGCCTGCGGCCGGGTGACGTGGTGGTCTCGCTGGGCACCTCGGGGTGCGTGTACGGGCTCAGTGACGTACCGACCGCCGACGCGAGCGGGCTGGTGGCCGGGTACGCCGACGCGACCGGCCGGTTCCTGCCGCTGGTGTGCACCCTCAACGCGGCCCGGGTGCTGGTCACGGTCGCCGACCTGCTGGGCCGGTCACTGGCCGAGTTGGACGAGCTGGCGCTCTCGGCGCAACCTGGCGCGGGCGGGTTGACCCTGCTGCCGTACCTGGATGGGGAACGCACCCCCAACCTGCCCGACGCGCGCGGTCTGCTCGCCGGCCTGACGCGGGCGAACGCGTCGGCGGCGAACCTGGCGCGGGCCGCGGTGGAGGGCATGCTCGGCGGCATCGCCGACGCCCTCCACGCGCTCCGTGCCCAGCAAGTCCCGGTCGACCGGGTGTTGCTGATCGGCGGCGCGGCCCGGTCCCGCGCGGTGCGGGCGGTCGCGCCGGCGTTGTTCGGCACGCCGGTGAGCGTCCCGCGTCCTGCCGAGTACGTGGCGCTCGGCGCGGCGCGGCAGGCGGCCTGGGCGCTGTCCGGCGGCGCCGAGCCGCCGCCGTGGCCGGTCGAGGCCGAGGAGGTCACCGCCGCCGACACCCCCGAGGTGTACGAGCGCTACGTCGACGTCCGCCACCAGGCGCTACCGCTGCTGACGTGACACCGACGGCGGGTCATGTCGTCGCCGGTCTTCGTTCCCTACGCGGTGGTGAGGGACCGGGCGACGGACAGCCAGGCATGGGTGACCATCGTGAGGTGCCGGGCCCGCCGACGCGGACTCCGACCTGCGGAAACCGCCCACCGATCCGACCATGCAGCCGACCCGGCTCCGCATGCCACCGCTCGACATCGGCATCCGCCGCACGCTGACCAACGAACACGGGTGGCGCTCGCCCCGCTCGGTGCCGTCGCCGGATGAGGTTCTGTCCTGTGGAGCTTTGTTGTCGGGGACGGCGACAAGCACGTCGAGGGATCGAGGTACCTCGTGCCGAGTCTTCGCCAGGGTGTGCGCCGCCTGGGGCCGCGGTCGGGGGAGCGGCACCTGTTCGAGGAGGGGAATCATGGGCGGAGGTACCGGCGGCCTGACGGTGAGTGATCTCGCCGCCCTGCCGCTCGTGCCGCCTCGACCGGCGCGAGCGGCCGGCAGAGGGCTGATGGCGGGCGATGGCGGGACGTGACGTTCGAGGTGGCTGGTCTGGTGTCGGGCTGGGAGCTGCGGCTGCGGGAGTTGACGGGCCGGGTGGGGCACTTGTTCGCCCGGCCGGAGCCCCGTGAGGTGTTCCATGATCTGATCGAGGGCCTGTTGTCGGATCTGGACAAGAAGAACTGCTGGACCCTGGCTCAGCGCGCCGGGCACAGTCACCCTGGCCGGATGCAGGCGTTTCTGTCGCGGGGCGCGTGGAGCGCCGACGCCCTGCAGACCGAGGTCCGTGCCTATGTGGTGGAGCGGTTCGGTGATCCGGACGGGGTGCTGTTCCTCGACGAGACGCAGATCCTCAAGAAGGGTGACCAGTCGGTGGGGGTGGCTCCGCAGTACTGCGCCGCCACCACCCGGATCGAGAACTGTCAGGTCGTGGTCATGCTCTCGTACGCCGGCCCGGTCGGGCACGCGTACATCGGTCGTCGCCTTCACCTGCCGAAGCAGTGGACCGACGATCCGGGACGCTGTCGCAGGGCCGGGGTGCCCGCCGGTGTCGGGTTCGCCACGAAACTCGACCAGGCTGTCGACCTGCTGGCCGAGGCGGTCGACGCGGCCGTCCCGTTCGGGTGGGTGACCACGGACGTCGAGTACGGGCAGCACCCTCGGGTCCGCAACTGGTGTGCGAAGAACGCCTTGTCGTACGTGGTGGCCGTCTCGGCGGCCCTGCCGCTGGCGCAGGGCGGCGTGGCGCCCGGAACCGTGCCGGTCACCTGTGCCGGTCAGGTGCCCACCTGGATCACCGGCGGCGACTGGCAGCGCCGGACCCGGGTGCGGGGCGGTGGCGGCGGATGCCACGACGAGTGGACATTGATCAGCTTGGGCGGGGACCTGCGGGTCGGGGACGAGAGCCCCGCCGACGGATTCGCGCACACGCTGCTGGTGCGGCGCTCGGTCAGCGATCCGGGCGATCTCGCGTACTTTCTCGCCCATGCCCGCCGGCACACGTCCGCGCCTGTCCTGCTGCGCGTCGCGGAGACCATCGGGAGGATCAAGGAAGGTGACGGGCGGGGCGACGGGCTGATCGGCATCGACCAGTACCAGGTGCGGACCTGGACCGCCTGGCAGCACACGGTCACCGCGTGCATGTTCGCCCACGCGTTCCGTGCGGTCCTGTACGCGGACGCCGCGACCGTCCTCGGCCGTGCGGCCGAGGACGGGGCGACCGGCCGGGACAGGCACGCCGCCCACCGCCAGCACCCGGGCGACTGAGCCGTCACCGGGTCACCCGCGCGGCCGACGCCGGAGGGCGTGACCCGCTCGCGCGGAGCGCGCGGCTGCCCGCCGGTCACGACCGGAGACGGCGTGGGGCGGTGCCCCGCCGGCCGGAGGACGCCGCCGCCGTCTCTGACCAGGCGGGGGAGGTGAGGCATGCGGGCTCACACATGGTGATGTGGCGGGATCGATGACCTCGTGCCCCGGGTCGGGTGCCAGCAGTCGGTCAGGCGATGAAGATCCGCCACTGTAGGAGCCGAAATCCCATGGCGCGGGAGCGGATCCTCCAGGTGGGCTCGGCGTCGTGCGCAGCCAGCTTCCCCTGGGGGCCAGCGTCGCGCGGGACATTCTGGTCATACTTCTGGCCGGGACTTTAGGGCATCGATGGTCGACAAACTTACGTAGACCTTGACACGAACCAGTTACACATTGTTGTATGTTTGTCATGACGAGATCGGGATGGCGAAGCGGGGGCTATTGAGCCATGCCCGCCGGTGGGCGGTAGAACCATCCTGTCAAGGGGGCGGACAGAAAGACGCAAGAGCGCCGCAGCGCGCCGCATCAACGTGATGGACATCTCGAATTCAGGGGGATGTCATGGAAAGAGCATTCCGCACATTAACCGTCGCCACCGCAGACGCTTCGTCGTGTTCCCTGGTCGAGGCTATTCCTTCCCGTCGCACCGAGGCGACGACAGGTCTCCCTCGGTGCCGTCAGGATCATCCGCAGAATTCGCCGGCCACGAACGACACGACCGCCGGGCCGCCCCCGGCCGGTCCCACCGCCACGGGCGCCACCAGCCCAGACCCGGTGCTCGTGCTCGCCCGCGCGGGCGAGAGGGTCATCGCCACAGACCTGGACGGCATCGTCGCCCTCCAAGAGCCCGACGCGGCGACAGCCGACGGGGACTGCGCAGACATCAGGAACCTGCGACAAAGTGACCGGACGTTTCTGCGACACCGTGCGTGAACAGCCGAACGGCAGGTGACTTTCACGCCCGGGACAACCCGTACCCGCCCCACCACTGATCGGCTCACCTCGGCGATCCCTCGTCGACGCCGGAGCTCGACTCACTGTGCCCGGAATCACGCACATCGCGCAATCCCTGCCACCTCGACGGACCCGCGACGGACACCCCGGCGGACACCATTGATGGTGCGGGAAACGAGTTGGCAACATGGTCGTGGTTTGGAGAAAACTTGAACGTCACCTCGCTCGAGATTTCGCAGACCCTGGTTGCGCGGCAGCAGCCCGAATGGGAGGACCCGGCACATGTCGAGCAGGTCCGAGCGGTCCTGGCGGCCCACCCCCCGCTCGTCGAGGTCGAATCGCTGAGCAGGCTCCGGGGCCTGCTCGCCAGAGTCGCCGCAGGGCAGGCCCAGGTGGTGCAGGCGGGGGACTGCGCGGAGGACCCCGCCGAGTGCACCGCGGAGGACGTGGAGCGCAAGAGAGCGCTCCTCACCGTGCTCGCCGGCGCCATGAGCGCCATCACCCACCAGCCCGTGGTGCGGGTGGGGCGGATCGCGGGCCAGTACGCCAAGCCCCGGTCGGCGCCCACCGAGTGGGTCGACGGCGTCGAGCTTCCGGTCTACCGGGGGCACCTGGTGAACGGCCCCGAACCGACCCCCCATGCTCGGCGGCCCGACCCGCAGCGCCTGTTGTCGGGCTACCAGGCGGCGAGCCACCTCATGGACCACCTCACGCCGACGCCCCAGGCCCGCACCGAGCCCGCCGTGTGGACCAGCCACGAGGCGCTGCTGCTCGACTACGAGATCCCGATGCTCCGCCGGGACCCGCAGGGCCGGATCGCGCTCACGTCCACCCACTGGCCGTGGATCGGCGAACGCACCCGCGAGGCCACCGGGGCGCACGTCTCGCTGCTCGCGAACGTGATCAACCCCGTCGCGTGCAAGGTCGGACCGCGCACCACCACCGCCGACCTGCTCGCGGTGTGTGCGCGGCTCGATCCCGACCGGGACCCGGGCCGGCTCACCCTGATCGCCCGGATGGGCGCCGCCGCGACCATGGAGCTGCTACCGCCGCTGGTCCGCGCCGTGCGCGCCGCCGGACACCCGGTGATCTGGCTGGTCGACCCCATGCACGGCAACACCGTGACGACCGCCGAGGGACGCAAGACCCGCGTCGTGGAGACGATCATCCGGGAGGTCACGGCGTTCCAGTTCGCCGTCCGTGCGGCCGGCGGAACCCCGGGCGGCCTGCACCTCGAGACCACCCCCGACGACGTGACCGAATGCGTCGACGCCCCCGACGCCACCGACCGGGTCGGGGAGAGGTACACGACGCTGTGCGACCCGCGACTCAACCCCCGCCAGGCGGTGGCGGTGGTCTCGGCCTGGCAGCCGCAGCCGATGACGAACCGGGCCGAGGAGACACCGTGCCGGGCATAGCGCCGATCCCCGCCTACTCCCTTCCGACCGCCGGTGACCTGCCTGTCAGCACCGCACAGTGGACTCCCGACCCGCAGCGGGCGGCACTGCTCGTACACGACATGCAGCGGTACTTCCTCGCGCCCTTCCCTGCGGCGGTGCGGGACACGCTGGTACGCCACTGCGTGCGGCTGCGGGAGCGCTGCGCCGCGCTCGGCGTCCCGGTGTTCTACACCGCGCAGCCCGGCGGCATGACCGAGCAGGACCGTGGCCTGCTGAAGGACTTCTGGGGTCCGGGCATGAGCGTCGACCCGCGTGACCGGGCGATCGTCGCCGACCTCGCACCCCGGCCACCGGACCGGGTGCTCACCAAGTGGCGCTACAGCGCGTTCTTCCGCTCCGACCTGCTGGCGCAGCTGCGGGAGCAGGACCGTGACCAGCTGATCATCTGCGGGGTGTACGCGCACGTCGGTGTCCTCGCCACGGCCATGGAGGCGTTCACCAACGACATCCAGTCGTTCCTGGTCGCCGACGCCCTCGGCGACCTCTCCGCCGACTACCACCGGCTGGCCCTCGACTACGCGGCCACCCGCTGCTCGGTGGTCACCACCACCGAGGAGGTCTTCGCATGAACCCGCAGCAGTTGCTCGCGCACGTGCTGAGACCCGACCCCGGTGCCTTCGCGCTGCTGCACCGGCCGGACACCCTGGGCCCGGACCGACTGGAGATCCTGCTGGGGCAGGTCAGCACCCCCGCCCGGCTCGCCGACATCCCGCTGGCCGACCACGCCGGACGGCCCGGCGAGGCCCGCCACGACGCCCTGGTCCTGGTGCCCCACCAGCAGGTCACCGAGCGCGGCTTCGCCGTCGCCGCGGACGGCTCCCCGCTGCTGGCGATGTCGGTGACGGAGCAGGGCCAGATCGGCACGGCCGAGGCGCTGCGACACCTGCCGGACGAGCGGATCGCCCTGACCGGCGGCTGGTTCGACACCGAGGACGACGCCTACGCCGACACCGTCCGCGCGGTGCTCGACAACGAGATCGGCACCGGAGCGGGCTCGAACTTCGTCATCAAGCGCTCGTTCGTCACCACCATCACCGGCTACTCCACGCGCAGCGCCCTGAGCCTGTTCCGCCGGCTGCTCACCCGGGAGACCGGCGCTTACTGGACCTTCCTCGTGCACACGGGCACCCGCACCTTCGTCGGCGCCACCCCCGAGCGCCACATCAGCCTGCGCGACGGCGTCGCCGCGATGACCCCCATCAGCGGCACCTACCGCTACCCGCCGACCGGTCCGGTGCTGTCGGAGGTCATGGACTTCCTCACCGACGGCAAGGAGACCGACGAGCTGTACATGGTCCTGGACGAGGAACTGAAGATGATGGCCCGGATCTGCCAGGGCGGCGGCCGGGTGGTGGGCCCGTTCCTGCGGGAGATGGCCTGGCTCGCGCACACCGAGTACGTCATCGAGGGGCGCAGCGACCTCGACCCCCGCGACATCCTGCGCGAGACGATGTTCGCGCCCACCGTGACCGGCAGCCCGCTGGAGAACGCCTGCCGGGTCATCGCCCGCTACGAGCCGCGCGGGCGCGGGTACTACGGCGGTATCGCGGCTCTCATCGGCCGGGACGCCACCGGCGCGCGGACGCTGGACTCCGCCATCCTCATCCGCACCGCCGACATCACCACCTCCGAGCGCGACGACGACGCGCGCGTCGAGGTCGGGGTCGGGGCGACCCTGGTCCGGCACTCCGACCCCGCCGCCGAGGTTGCCGAGACCCGCACCAAGGCCGCCGGTCTGCTCTCGGCGCTGGCCGCCCGCGACCGCCTCCACCAGAATCCGCTGATCCGCGAGGCGCTGAGCAGACGCAACAGCACGATCGCGCGGTTCTGGCTCACCGACACCGGCTCGCGCACGCACCCGCAGCCGGCGTTGACCGGCCGCCGGGCGCTGGTCGTCGACGCCGAGGACACCTTCAGCGCGATGCTGGCCCACCAGTTGCGGGCCATCGGACTGACGGTGCACCTCGCCCGCTTCGACGCGCCCCACCGCTTCGAGGAGCACGATCTCGTCATCCTGGGGCCCGGTCCCGGTGACCCGAGGGACGCCGACGACCCGAGGATGGCCCACCTCACGGCGGCGATCGAGCGTCTGCTGTCCCGGCGCATCCCCTTCCTGGCGGTGTGCCTGAGCCACCAGTTGCTGTGCCGGCACCTCGGGTTCGCGCTGCGGCGTCGGGCGGTCCCGAACCAGGGCACCCAGCGCGAGATCGACCTGTTCGGCTCCCGCGAGCGCGTGGGCTTCTACAACTCCTACGAGGCCTACGGGCGGGCCGAGCAGGTGGACCGCCCCGGCGTCGGCGCCGTGCAGGTCAGCCTGGACGCCGGCACGGGCGAGGTGCACGCCCTGCGCGGGCCGTCCTTCACCTCGGTGCAGTTCCACATCGAGTCGGTCCTCACCCAGGACGGCGAACGGGTCCTGGGTGAGCTGTTGACGCCGCTGACGCAGACCGAGGAGGTACTGAACGTTTAACGCTTCCCCACGGTTGGAAGTCGGGGGATTTCTGGCTCGGACCGCACGCCACCACCAGCCCGAAGGGAGGTGATCACGTGTCTGACGTCGTCGGCACCAGCACGGTCGCGCTCTACCGTGGCGAGGATCGTCCTCGCGGCGTTCCGGTCGCGGCACGCGGTGTACCCGCAGTCGCCGCACCGGAAGGTCCGGATACCCAGCCCGAGGCGTTCCTTGGCTCTCGTACCGCACTGCGAGCAGGTCATCGTGGTGTAGGCGGGCGCCACCAACACCACCTTCCGGCCCGCCCGCACGCCCAGGTCGATCAGTTCCCGTTTGGCCGCCCCGACCGCGACGTCCGCGACCTTCCGCGCCATGGTGGATCGGGCCAGGAACCTCGGTCTGAAGTCCTCCACGGCGATCACGGCATGATCGGCCACCACCCTTTTGGCCCACTGGCGGGCGTCGTGGGTGTTCTGCCGGGCTGCCTTCCTGTGCAGCTTCGCTGCCTGCCGTCTGGCCCGCAGGTAGCCCTTCGACGGCGGGTTGCCCCGGGGTCGGCGGCGTCGGCTCATCCTGCGCTGCATCCGGGCCAGTTCGGCGGCACACCGTCTGCGGTGGCCGAGGTGCGGCAGATCGTAGGCGGGGTCGGTGGTGGTGGCGGTGACGGTGACACCCCAGTCCACACCGATCGCCGTCTCAGCCGCCGGCGCGGGCGTGGGCGCGGTGTCACGGCGGACGACGAACGAGGCGTACCAGTGGCCGAGAGAGTCTTGGTAGACGCGGACGCTGGTCGGATCGGACGGCAGTTCCCGGGACCACACCACCGGGATGGTGATGCCACCGGCCAGACGCAGACGACGGTCGCGGATGGTGAACCCGCGCAGGGTGTATTCGAGGCTGGGCAGCGTCTTGCTACGCGGCTTGAACGCCGGTCGACCGCGCCTTGTGATCTTGTAGGAGTGCTGGAGGGCGAGGGCGTAGGTGCGCAGGGTCTGCTGCTGGGCCACCTGGGAACCCTCACGCAGCCACGACAGTCGGGCGCGGGCCTCGGTGAGCAGCTTCGACAGTGTGCGAAAGGTGGGTCTGCGGCCGGTCTTCTGCTGGTGAACGGCCTCGTTCCACAGCCACCGGCAGCGGCCCCACTCGGCGAGAAGCGCGCCACGTGCGGTCGCGCCGGGGCGCAACCGGTACGTGAAGCGCACTATCTCATCCACAACAGACACTATGCACCATTGGGCCGCGTACTGCCGGGATGGACGAGATCCGCTCGCACAACACCGTCGTTCACCGCTGCACCCACCACGTCGTCCGGTGCCCCATATACCGACACCCGTCATCACCGGCGACACCGACACCCGCCCAAGCACATCGTCCGAGAGGTGTACGCCGAATGCGACGCACCCATCCTGGAACTGGAGACGATGCCCAGCCACGTGCGTCTGTTCGTCACCTGCGACCCCCAGTACGGCATCCACCGCCTCGTCACACAGATCAAAGGGGCGCACGTCGCGTCTGCTGCGTTCCGAGTTCCCGTCCCTGCGGTCCCGGTCACCCACCCTGTGGACCACTCGTACTTCGTCGCCACCGTGGGCGACGCGACCTTGGAGGTTGTCAAGAGTTATGTCCAACACCAGCGCAACACCCGACCGCCCCTACCTCCCCATGGCTGAAGCCAGGGGTTTCACGGGCGGCTTCTGATGAAAGCCACCATCTCCTGGTGGGACCTGTCCGGGTCCGACCAGACCATCGAATCCCTACGCGCCTACCTGCGTGACGAGGGGGTGCAGCCGTGGGAACGGGTCCAGGGGCTGCGCCTGAAGTTCTGGATCTCCGACCGGCAGACCAACCGCTGGGGCGCGGTGGTGCTGTGGGAGTCGACCGCCGACCTGACGGCGCCGATGCCGCCGAACCGGGCCACCGAGCTCATCGGATACCCGCCGAGCCTGCGGATGACGACCGACGTCGAGGCCATCGTCGAGGGGGTCCACTCCGGTGAGGCGCTCGGCGGTGGCCTGGCCTTCGAGCCGGTCAGGAGGCCGTCGTGAGCGCCCCGTCCCGGCCCCTGGGCACCGACGAGTTCTCCGCCCCGCCCGTCGAACCGGTGGGTCTGCTGCGGGCCTGGTGGGACCGCGCGGTCGCCGACGGCGTCCGCGAGCCGGGCGCGCTGGCGCTGGCCACCGCGGATGCCCGGGGCCGCGCCTCCACCCGCATCGTGCAGGTCCTCGGGATCCGCGACTCGGGTCTGGTGTTCACCACCCACGCCACCAGCCGCAAGGGCCGGGAGCTGGCGGAGAACGGCTGGGCCTCCGGCGTTCTCTACTGGCGCGAGGCCGGCCGGCAGGTGGTCGTGACCGGCCCCACCGGTCCGCTACCCGACGAGGAGGCCGAGGCCCTGTGGGCCGCCCGGCCCGTCGGCACCCACCCGATGTCGGTGGCCGCACAGCAGAGCGCACCCCTGCTGGACGAGGACGAGCTGCGAAGGCAGGCCGCGCACCTGGGTCGTGACGGCGTGCCGCTGCCACGCCCGGCCGCCTGGCTGGGGTACCTGCTCGGACTCGAATCGGTCGAGTTCTGGCAGGCCGACCCCGGCCGCCTGCACCAGCGGCTGCTCTACGAGCGCGACGGGACCGGCTGGCGGGCCGGCCGGCTGCAACCCTGACCCCCGTCCTGGCGGCGCACGCGAGAGGACAGCAGATCGATGTGTGGCATCACGGGTTGGGTCTCGTTCGAGCGGGATCTGACCAGGCACCGCGCGGACCTGGACGCGATGACCGCGACCATGGCCTGCCGAGGTCCGGACGCCGACGGCGTCTGGCTCGATCGGTGCGCCGCGTTCGGCCACCGCCGGCTGGCGGTCATCGACGTCGAGGGTGGCAGCCAGCCCATGGGGGTGGACACCGACGACGGCGCGGTGGCGATCACCTACAGCGGTGAGGTCTACAACTTCGTCGAGCTGCGCGGTGAGCTGCTCCGTCGCGGTCACCGGTTCCGGACCCGCAGCGACACCGAGGTGGTGCTGCACGGCTACCTGGAGTGGGGCGAGGCGGTCGCCGACCGGCTCAACGGCATGTACGCCTTCGCCGTCTGGGACGGCCGGGTCGACAGGCTGGTGCTGATCCGCGACCGGCTGGGCGTCAAACCGCTCTACGTCGCCCGTACCGACGACGGGGTGCTGTTCGGCTCCGAACCGAAGGCGATCCTCGCCAACCCGCTGGCCGACCGGACGGTCGACCTCGACGGGCTGCGTGAGCTGGCCAGCTTCACCCAGACCCCGGGCGCCGCGGTGTGGCGCGGGATGCGCGAGGTGCTGCCGGGTGGTGTGGTCACCGTCGACCGTGCCGGACTGCGGGAACGCCGCTACTGGACCCTGCCGACCCGGGCGCACACCGACGACCTGACGACCACCGTCGCCACCATCCGCGAGTTGCTCGAGGACGTCGTGGACCGGCAGTTGGTCTCCGACGTCCCCCGCTGCACCCTGCTCTCCGGTGGGCTGGACTCCAGCGTGATCACCGCCCTGGCCGCCGCGAACCTCGGCCGGCGCGGCGAGCAGGTGCGCAGCTTCACTGTGGACTTTGTCGGACGGGACCACGACTTCGTCGCCGACGAGTTCCGGGCCACCCCGGACGCCCCGTACGCGCTCGACGTGGCCGCCCGCGTCGGCTCCCAGCATCAGGCCGTCGTCCTCGACCAGGCCACGATCGCCGACCCGGCGGTGCGCCGCGCGGTGATCACCGCGCGGGACAGCCCGATCAGCTTTGGTGACCTGGACACCTCCCTGTACCTGCTGTTCCAGGCCATCCGTCAGCACTCCACGGTCGCCCTGTCCGGGGAGTCCGCCGACGAGGTCTTCGGCGGGTACCGGTGGTTCCACCAACCGGAGGCGCAGGCCGCGGAGACGTTCCCGTGGATGGCCGTCCCCGTCAGCGGCGCGCGGGCCCAGGCACCCGACCGGTTCAACGCCGACCTCACCGCCGCCCTCGACCTGCGCGGCTACATCCGCGACCGCTACGCCCAGGCGGTCGCCGAGGTCGAGCGGGCCGACGGGGAGAGCGACCACGAGATGCGGATGAGGGTGATGTGCCACCTGCACCTGACCCGTTTCGTCCGGATGCTCCTGGAGCGTAAGGACCGGATCAGCATGGCCGTCGGGTTGGAGGTCCGGGTGCCGTTCTGCGACCACCGGCTCGTGGAGTACGTCTACAACACCCCGTGGTCGGTGAAGACCTTCGACGGCAGGGAGAAGAGCCTGCTGCGTGCCGCGACCGCCGACCTGCTGCCCTCGTCGGTGCTGAACCGGGTGAAGTCTCCCTACCCGGGCACGCTGGATCCGCTGTACGCGGGCTCGCTGATCCAGCAGTGCAAGGAACTGCTCAGCACCGACGGCCCGGTGTTCGAGCTGGTCGACCGCGGTGAGCTGGAGGACCTCACCCGGCGGGACTCGGCCACCATGTCCCTCGAATATCGCAACCGGATGGAGCGGGTGCTCGACCTGAGCACCTGGCTGGACATCTACCGCCCCCAACTCCGGCTCTGACCCCGGTCGCCAGTCGAGGGGCCAGCAGACCAGAGCACGCAACCCACGAGCCGAAGGGATCCGGCATGACCATCGACGAGGCCTCGTCCGAGGTGTTCGCCACCGACGTCGACCTGCGGGACCGGCACCGTGCCGTCGTCGCCGACTACATGAGCCGCAAGGGCGAGAACCGGCTGACGCGGTACCTGCTGTTCACCTCCGACGGCAGCGCCGGCCTGTGGACCAGCGACACCGGCCAACCGGTCGCCTCCCACGGCCACGAGAAGCTCAAGGCGCACGGCGAGTGGTCGTTGCGGATGTTCCCCGACTGGGAGTGGAAGAACGTGGAGATCTTCGACACGCAGGACCCCAACAGGTTCTGGGTCGAGTGTGACGGTGAAGGGCAGATCCTGTACCCGGCCTACCCGCCCGGCTACTACACGAACCACTTCATCCACTCGTTCCTGCTGGAGAACGGCAAGATCAAGCAGCAACGCGAGTTCATGAACCCGTTCCAGCAGCTGCGGGCGCTGGGGATCGAGGTGCCGACGATCAACCGGGGCGGCATCCCCACCTGAGGGGGTGACCGACCGTCGTAGAGGGAGCCCCATGGGTACGTACGAGTACGTGGTGGTCGACGTCTTCACCGACACCCCGCTGGAAGGAAACCCGGTCGCGGTCTTCGTCGACTCCGCCGCTCTCTCTCCTGAGCGCATGCAGCAGATCGCCCAGGAGATGCACCTGTCGGAGACCGTGTTCGTCCTCCCGCCCGAGGACGACGGTGACGTGCGGGTCCGGATCTTCACCCCGGTGAACGAGCTGCCGTTCGCCGGGCACCCGACCCTGGGCACCGCCATCGCGCTCGGTGAGTCGACACCGGGGAAGCAGCTCCGGATGGAGACCGCCATGGGCACCGTCACGTTCGATCTCGACCGCGCCGGCGACGGCCGGGTCGGCGCGGCCGGGATGTGGCAACCCATCCCCACCTGGGAGCCCTACGACCGCGCGGACGAACTGCTCGCCGGTCTCGGCCTGGCGGCGTCCGCCTGCACCCTGCCGGTGGAGGTCTACCACAACGGTCCGCGACACGTGTTCGTCGGCCTGGACAGCGTGGCCGCGCTCTCCGCCCTCGATCCGGACCAGAGGATCCTCGCCCGGCTGCCCCACATGGCCGCCAACTGCTTCGCCGGATCGGGCACGCGATGGAGACTGCGGATGTTCTCGCCCGCGTACGGGGTGGTGGAGGACGCGGCCACCGGCTCGGCCGCCGGCTCGCTCGCGGTGCACCTGGCCCGGCACGGTCTGGTCCCGTTCGGGGAGTGGATCGAGATCCGCCAGGGCGTCGAGATCGGCCGTCCCTCGACGATGCGGGCGCGGGCCGGGGGAGCGCCGGACCGGATCGAGTCGGTCCAGGTGGCGGGATCGGCCGTCGTCGTCGCCCGGGGAACGCTCTACGCATAGCCGCGAAGACCATGTTGATGCAGTGAGGGTGATATGACAGTCAACGTGCAGGCCACCCGAGAGGTGATCGAAATGATCACCGGTGGATGGAGGGCCCAGGCCCTCTACACGGCGGTCAAACTCGGGCTGGCGGACCATATCGAGGCCGGCCGCACCACTGGCGCCGAACTGGCCGAGTCCACCGGGGCGAGCGAGGAGGGCATCCACCGCCTCATGCGCCTGCTGGTGGCCACGGGCGTCTTCGCGGGCAACGGGTCGACCGGCTACCGGAACACCGACGTGAGCGCGGCGCTGCTCGACGGCCCCGGCTCGCTGCGCGACATGTGCCTGCTCTACGGCGAGGAGTTCTACGTCGCCTGGCAGCACGCCCACCACGCCATCAGCACGGTCAGCTCGGGCTTCGAGGTCGCCTACGGCCAGCCGTTCTACGACTACCTCGGTCACCACGCGGACACCGCCCGACGATTCCACCACACGCTGAACGCCGCGAGCATGTTCTTCCACCAGGTACCCGAGGTCTTCGACTTCTCCGGGAAGATGGTCGTGGACGTGGGCGGAGGTGGTGGTGAGCTGCTCGCCTCGATCCTCGGCGCCACCCCGGACGCCCGGGGCACGCTCCTCGACCGCGAGCACATGATGCCCAAGGCCGGTGAGCACCTGGCCGCCACGGTCGGCCTCGACCGTGTCGAGCTGGTCGGGGGTGACATGTTCACCGACGTCCCGAAGGGCGGGGACGTCTACATCCTCTGCCGGGTGCTGGCCGCCTGGGACGACGAGGCGGTCGTCACGGTCTTCGAGAACTGCCGCCGTGCCATGGCCGATTCCTCCGCCCGGCTGCTGCTCCTCGACCGCTTCGTCGAGGACCAGAACCCCACCGTGCTGCCCTCCCTGTGGGACCTGCACCTGCTGATGACCACCGGCGGCGGGCACCGCAGCCGGGAACGGATCACCGCGCTGCTGGACCGGGCCGGCCTGGACGTCGAACGGAAAGCTGACCTGCCCATGGAGACGGTCGCCCTGGTCGCGGCAGCACGCGCACCTGCGCAGCCATGACCTGACCCACGGGGCCCGGTTCGCATGTCCGAGCAGCCCGGGAGCCTTCAGGCTCTGTCACCTCCGCGCGTGGGGCAGGGCTTTCGGGCCCGGGCGATCACCGCGCCGGCCGGTAGCGCGGCCGGGACACTCGACTGTCACAGCGGCTCTGAGCGGCCCTGACAGACCGTGTGAGAGCGCCGGCACCGGCGATGCGTGCGGAGACAAGCCACGAGCCGGGTAGCGGCCCACCAGACGGCCCTGCGGGACCGCCCCGGTGTCTTCGCAGTTGCTCTACGTGTTCAAGGCGGCCCGGCCGGTCCGCTCGTGCCGGTTGACAGGGGCACGCGTCCGGTTGCTCCGTGGCCGCCGCACACCGGCCGCGACCGGGTGCCCCGTCGACCGGCACGACCAGGCGGCGCGGGTGGGGGCCCGGTTGGGTGCGGCACCGAGGGCTCGGTTGGGGGCGTCCGCGAGACGAGGCCCCGAACGCGGTCGGCGTACCGGACCGGTCAGGTGCCCAGCCTGCCCGGCATCGACCACGACGGGTGCCGGTACGCGCCGCTGACAAACCCGACTCCCCTACGGGGACTCTCTCCCGGCCGGGGCGGGGGCGCGACGTCAACGAGCGCCAGGACGTCGCGGATCCGTTCGGCAACTGCCGGCGTCGTCTACCGCCGTGGGGTCAGCCGGGATCAGCCGACGCGGTACCACGTCGACCGCCATGAACCTCAAGATTGCCTCAAATGCTCCGACTGGGACCGATCCAATTCGCCGTCCACTTTAGTTTTGCCGTATCCAATTGGTGGTGGCCACCCACCGTACGCAGGCGATACGTCACTCGGAAGGAGGCAGGTTGACCGAGGGATCCGGGCAGCCGGCCGACACTCGAATGATGCACCGGGCGCTGACCTTCTGCACGTAGAGGAGATCTGATGAACCGACGTCTTTTGCTGTCGACAACTGTCGCAACAATGTGTGCCGTAACGTTGTTCGCACCGTCGTCGGCAGCGGAGAACGGAAACGCCAACTGCGAGAACCTGCCCGGTACCCCGTCCGCCTCCGGCTGGACGAACTACGAGGAGCTCGGCAAGCAACTCGCCCAGATCGAGGCGACCAGCCACGGCCGCGTCGACGTGGACGTCATCGGACAGTCCCAGCGGGGCCGGGACATCTACGCGGCGCGGGTCGGCACCGGTGACCGCGTGCTGCTGATCACGAGCGAGATCCACGGCAACGAGAAGACCGGCACCGAGGCGCTGCTGCAGATGCTCAAGACCCTCGGGTCCAGCGGCAGTCCGCAGGCCAAGTTGATCCGCGACAACCTGACCATCGTCGCCGTCCCGAAGTTCAACCCCGACGCCGCTGAGCTGAACCGCCGGCAGAACGACTTCCCGTGGAGCGAGGCGGTCGAGAAGTTCCCGCAGCTGGCCGGGACAAACCCGCCGTACTACTACAGCAACGGCGCACAGGGCTTCGACGTCAACCGGGACTTCAGCGCGGACCTCACCGCCGAGCCGTCGCCGGCGACCCGGCCGGCGAACGAGACCCTTCCCGGCATGTATGTGACCAACGAGTCCCGGGCGCTGCGTGACCTGTACGTGAGCCTGCGCAGCGAGTTCGGCAAGGTCCACGCCTACGTCGACCTGCACCACATGGGCCCGTGCAACCAGAACAACGACAGCGACCAGTACGTGACGGTGGCCCTGGACTTCCCGCCGCTCGGCTCCGAGGTCGACGGCAACCCGCGGTACGCCGACTGGCCGCTGCTCGACCAGGACAGCTCCCGTCGGCACGCGCTTGCCGCCGCCCAGGGCATGATCCAGCACGGCGGTAACGGCAACGCCCAGAACTCGCCGTTCGTCGGCGGGGTCAGCCAGTACGTGCACTACCAGGTCTCCGACGGGTACAGCTTCGACCGCGACTACGCCGGGCAGGCCCGGTCGGCGTTCGCCCTCAACGGCAGCGCGACCGTCCTGTTCGAGGTACGGGGCCAGTCCCACGCCTGGGGCCAGAAGCAGAAGGGTCAGCTGACCAAGGCCGTCGAGGCCGGCATCGTCGGGATCGCCGAGCGGATGGCGGACGGGTCTGTCGACACCCTGAACCACGCCGACTTCTACCAGCTGCCCAAGTACTGGTGATCAAGCCATAGAGCCGGTACGGCAGCCAGCCGCACCGGGTGATCACACCCGGAGGTCACCTCCCAGCATGGGGGGTGGCCTCCGGGCGTCGTGAGGGTACGGCCCGGTGCTCAATGGGTCCTCGAACGAGGCAACCCCGCGCTGGAAGCCATCCGGGTCCGACGCGCCGATGGGTTCCATCGCGATCCCAGATCACCACCCGGCGTCAAGGGCCCTACCCGCCGAGGATTCGCGATCTCGGCGTGGTGCTCGACCTCGCCACCCCCGACCTGGACATCACCACCTGGGTCACCGGCATGCCGCTGGTCTCGGTCACCGCCCGCGCTCGAACGCAACCGGGCCGAGTGGCTGCGACCGACTTCGACACAGCTCTCGTCGCGTCGGACTGGAACACCGCGGTGGCCGCATCATGACCCGGTCGACGCTCAGCGCAACAGGACCGGGCCCGCATCGATACGGGTGCGGAACAGGACGTACGGCTTGCGGCGCAGGTCCTCGCCGCGCTGGTACTTCGCCTGGCGGTGCAGCTGGTTGGCGGTCACGTACAGGTGCCCGTCGGCGGCCACGGACATGGTGTCGGGCCACAGCAGTCGCGGGTCGTGCACGAGCGTCTCGTATTCGTTGTCGGTGCGGCGGCGCAGCACCGCGTTGTGCTCGTAGGAGGTGAGGTAGAGCCGGCCGGCGTCGTCGGTCTCCAGCCCGTCGGAGCCGCCGCCCTTGTCGCCCTCGTCGACCACGGTGGCGGCCACCTCGTCCGCGCTGACCGTGGGGTCGGCGAGGGCGTCGGTGGCGACGCTGTACCAGCGGCGGGACGCCAGTGGGCAGTAGTACAGGCGGGAGCCGTCGGCGGAGATGGCGATGCCGTCGGCGCCCATGCTCACCGGTTTCGGATCCCCGTGCGGGGGGCGTTCGAGGAACGGTCGGCCCTCGACCACCGGCCGGAACGTGGCCAACGTTTCCGCCTTGGTGGACGGGTGCTCGTGGAGGCGGCGCCACGAGGCGCCGCTGGCCAGGTCGACCACGATGATCCCGTTGGGGCCGGAGTCGGAGGAGTCGGTGATGTAGGCGACCCCGGCGTCGGCGCGGCGCAGGTCGAACCGGACGTCGTTGAGGTAGGTGCTGGGCAGCGCGACGTCGGTGGGGAAGGTGATCACCTGGGCGACGGTGTCGGTGTCCAGGTCGACCCGGACGAGTTTCGGTCCGCCGGGTCGGGTGGGTTGGAACATCGGGCTGCCGGTGTCGAGGACCCAGAGCCGGTCGGCGGGGTCGACGACGATGCTCTGCACCGACACGAAGGCTTCCGCGTCGTCGTCGGCCGAGGGGCTGTTCCACGTCTGGTCGGGAAAGGGCACTTCCACACCGTCGCGTAGCTCGACCACCGTGGCGGGCACCTCGTCCCCCCACTGGGGGAAGTTGACGAAGATCCGACCGGTGTGCGAGACGCTGACGCCCGTGGGCATCGGCCCGGTGAAGGTATGCACGACCTCCAGCTCGCCGGCCGGCTGGTCGCCCACCGGGGCCGTCATCGCAGCGCCTTGAGGCCGACGTGGGCCAGGTCGGCCAGGCGGCCGGCGCTGCCCTCTCCCGCGCTGCTGGCCGGCCGGGCCCGCACCGCCATGTCCAGGTAGGTGACGGTGTTCATCGCGGACGCGCTGACCGCACCGGCGATCAACGCTCTGCTGGTGGGCGTCATCGTCGTCTGTTACCCGCTTGCCCGCCGATGACACCGACGGAACGGGCCTCGGTCCTGCACCCGCTCCGGCTTCGGCTCCGGCAGTGTGCGTCGGGCGTCTTCGGGTAGAGCACGGGCAACCGGGAGAGGGGACCTGCTGATGCCGAGCCGCACGATGGCGATGCTGGAGACGTACCCGAAGGCGATCAACCTGGACCGCGCGGAGCTGGCGGCGGCGATCGACGCCCTCAACGACTGCGCCCAGGCCTGCACCGCGTGCGCGGACGCCTGCCTGAGCGAGGACATGGTCGCCGACCTGACGACGTGTGTCCGGACGAACCTGGACTGCGCCGACATCTGCGCGACCACGGCCCGGGTGCTGTCCCGGCACACCGGCTACGACGCGAACATCAGCCGTACGCTGCTGGAGGCGTGCGCCACGGCGTGCCGGTCGTGTGGGGACGAGTGCGCCGGTCACGCCGACACGCACGAGCACTGCCGGATCTGCGCCGAGGCGTGCCGCGCCTGCGAGCAGGCCTGCCGGGACCTGCTCGCCAGAATCAGCTGACAGCATGCGGGCGGTGCCGGCCGGCCCGTGCTCTCCCCGGACACCGACACGGCCGGGGACATCGACTGGCTGGCTCTCAGGCTCGATGATGGAGTGATGCCAGCCGACGTGGCCCCACGGCGACATCCGCTCCTGCCCGCACACCGAACAACTCGTGCATGGGGAGTCTCCTGACGCGGTGATCGACGCCGTGTGCCGGGCCGCCGCGACGGCAACGGACACGTTGCTGTTCTCCTACGCCGCGACTGGCCCGGAACACGGGGAGACCCCCGAGGGCGCGGAGCAGTGGACCGAGGATCCGGGCAGCCGGCGGTCCGTGCTCAGCAGGGTCGCCGACCTGATGCGGGACAGTGCGGCCACCCGACTCGTCGTCCTGCTGGACTGCGGTTCCGCGCAGGTCGCCGCGCGGCACTTCACCCGGCCGGACACGCCGGCCGGTCACCGGCACGGTGCACAGTTGTCGCTGCTGGGCGCTGGCCGGGTGATGCTGTTCGGGAGCGAGATCGACCCATTCACAAGCACCCTCACCGGCGCGCTGCAGGCGGGGGTCGACGGCGGTCCCGAGGCCCTGAATCTGGCGGCACTCGGCAACGCGGTGCAGGCCAAGTTCACCGAGCTGCGGTACCACGTCGAGAACGAGTACATTCCGGGAGCGAAACCGTTACTCCTGCACGGCGGCTACGAGGTGGCACTCGGCATCAATCGGGCCTTTCCGCCCGATGACCGCGACGTCGCCCTGCGATACCCGCCGCGCTATCCCGGTGCCTTCTTCCCCCACCCCGACGCCGTGCGCGAAGTCGAAGGCTACTGAACCGACGACGCCGAGCCGGAGCGCTCCACCTCGTCGAATCGGCGCGGGGAGCCAGTGGCCCGCCGAGGCCCGCGGGCGCGCCGGACAACATCGCCTGCACCGTCGCTGACCTTGTCGCCGCGTAGAGGCGCCGTCGCCAGAGCCCAGGCCGCACGTGCCGGCCGCCCCGGCACCACATCCGGTATCAGCTTCCCGGTCCGGGATGTGGTGCCGGTGAGCCGACCCGAGGCATCGAGGTGCCGCCGGTCGAAGGCGACACCGCCCCTGTCGATACGTGTGGGGGGCCGCCACGTCGCCGTAGCAGCTGATCTGCGTGGCCCGGCCGCGCAGCGGTGATCAAGGAGCCCGGCGGCCGAAGACCGGGATCAGCACGGCCGCTACTGCGACGTGCATCAACGCCAGGACCGCCGTGGCGGCGGCGGTCGCCTCGACGGTGACCAGGGGCGGGAAGGACGCGAGCAACACCAGGATGGCGAGCACGGTCCAGACGACGGATGACCGGCGGATCAGCCGATCCAGCAGCACACGAGCACCCCAGCCGACGAGGGAGACGGCGAGGCTGACAGTGACAGCGAACGGCAGGCTGACAACTCCGGGTGCCCTGCCGTCCCCGGGATCGACACGCAGCTCGATACCCAGGATCTGGGCGGCTGCCCACAGCGCCGCCACCATGAGGGCGGCACCGCCGACCGCGAGAACGCCGACGCGCAGCGGCACAGTGCGCGACGAGGCCGCCGTGGCGGTCATCCGAGGCTCCCTGACGGAACAAGGATCGTCTTGCCCCGGACGTGGCCGGACTCGGCGTCGCGGTGCACCGAGGCCAGGTCGGTGAGAGGACGCGACGCGGCGATGTCGACACGAACGGCCCCGGCGTCGACGAGCTCGACGAGGGCGGCGAGGTGGCCGGTGTCGTTGCGGGCCACAAAGCGCACTGCCGTCACCGGAGACCCGGCGGGTGCGTCCAGCGCAACGGTGGCGGACACGACAACGCCACCCGGCCGTACCAGCGACATCAGCGTCGCGGCGTGCCGCGCGCTGACCACCACCAGATTGAGGATCACATCGACCGGGTCGTCGAGCGCGGCACCGAGGGGCGTGGCCGTGTAGTCGACGACCTCGTCGGCTCCGAGCTGACGGACCACGTCTGTGCTGCGCGGGCTGGCGGTGGCGATGACGTGCGCCCCGGCGTGCTTGGCGAGCTGGACCGCGAACCCGCCGACGCCACCGCCCGCCCCGTTGACCAGCACCCGCTGCCCAGGCGTGATGCCCGCGTGCTCGAACACCGCCTGCCAGGCGGTGACACCGGCGATGGGGATGGCGGCGGCGTGGGGGAGGGGAACGGTGGTGGGCGCCGCGACAACGGTGTCAGCCGCGGCGGTGACGTACTCGGCGGCGGCACCGCCCGTGTCGAGCCGCCCGATGACCCGGTCGCCCACAGCGAGGGTGTCCACGCCGTCGCCGAGCGCGACGACCGTGCCGGCGACGTCCCCGCCGAGGGTGTACGGCAGATTCAGCGGGAGGACGGAGCGCAGCAGCCCGCGGCGCAGCCCGATGTCGGACGGGTTGAACGAGGTCGCGGCGACCTGGATCAGGACGTCACCGCGGCCCGGCACGGGGCGCGGTACGTCGTCCTCGGCGATGACCGAGGCATCACCGTACTGGTGGATTCGGATGGCTCTCATCGCTCGAACCTATGGCGGCGGTCGGAGACGATCCATGCTCCACAGTCCTCGGTTCATGCGTGTTCGTCTCCCCGGTAATACGCTCGCCGGGTGGACGTACTCAGCGATGTGATCACGGTCATGCGGGCCGGCGAACCGCGCTCCGCGCGGCTCGCGTGGCATGCCCCGTGGGCGCAGCAGTTCGCCTCCGTGCCCGGCTCCGCCGGCTTCCAGGTCGTCCTGCAGGGACCGTGCTGGCTCATCGCCCCGGACAGCGGCCCGGTGCCGCTCGCGGCCGGGGACATCGTGTTCCGGCCGCACGGTCGGGGCCACACGCTGGCTGACAGCCCATCGACCTCATCCGCCGCGCCCGCCTGCGACCCGAACGACCCGCCGGTCCCGCGCTTCGCCACCGGTGTCGCCGGCGCTGCCGCCGACATCGGCGCCCCCGCCACGGTCACCCTGTGCGGCGCGTACCAGCTGGATCCGACCCACGCCCATCCGCTGCTGCACGACCTGCCCGAGCTCATCCATCTTCCCGCGCACCTCGGGCGGCACCCCGCCCTGCGCGCCACCGTGGACCTGCTCGCCACCGAACTGGAACGGCCCCGCCTCGGTACCGACGCCATCATCCCGGCGCTGCTCGACACCCTGCTCCTGCACATCCTGCGGGCCTGGCTCGACCAGCACCCGGCACCCGGAGCCGCCACCACGGGCTGGGCGGCGGCGCTCAAGGATCCGGCCACCGCGGCCGCGCTGCAGGCCATCCACCACGACCCCGCGCGACCGTGGACTGTCGCGACGCTCGCCGCCGAAGCGGGGCTGTCCCGGGCAGCGTTCGCCCGCCGGTTCACCGCGCTGCTCGGCCAGCCGCCCCTGACGTACCTGACGTGGTGGCGGATGACCACCGCCGCCCGGCTTCTCCACCAGTCCGACACGCCGCTGAGCGCCATCGCGGGACGAGTCGGCTACACCTCCGAGTTCGCCTTCGCCCACGCGTTCAAACGCCGGTACGGGACAGCCCCCGGCCGGTACCGGCGCAAGGGATAGCGACAACCCACCCGTCAGCCACAGACCAGGCAGGAGGCAACGCCCGTCGGCACCCGCGTCCGTCCCGGCGGCCGGTCGTCGGTGGTCATCGGCTCACCGCCCGCAGTCCGGCGCCGAGGCCGGGCACCGCGCGGGTGAGCTGCTGCACCACGAAACCCGCGCCGCCCCGCCGAGAACCGTGCTTTGCCGGCCGCCGCCGGGGGCGGCGAGGTGGCGGTGGATCAGCGACGGCACCCGCAGCGTGGTCCACAGCATGACCATCACCACGAACAGGGTGACAGTCGAACCGGCGTCGGCCGGCAGGCCAACGCGAGGGGAGCCGCGGCGGTCACCACGATGACGACGGCGAAGCGGACGATGACGCTCGCGGCGGTGACGGCCAGCAAAGCGACGATGATCGCCATACAGGCCACGAACAACAGCGGCGCGGCGCTGCCCTGCCCCGCCGTCAGATGGACGCGGATGGCGCGCGGCGCCCCGTCGGGGCTGCCCTTGGACAGACGCCGCCGCCCGTGCGCGAAGCCAGACTGAAGTAGTGACTGCCGTTGTCGGGCCTCAGTCGACCCAGTGCCGGTACCAGAGTGCGTAGTAGGAATGGCTGTACGGGACGCTGTTCTCGACGCAGTAGTAGTAGGTGTCCGGAGGAGTGTTCGCGGGAAGGTTGGCGTTCAGGCTGTCCCTGGCCAGGAAACAGCGGATGTCCAAGTTGAAGATCTGGATGAAGGTGTTGACGTATCCGTCCGCCGAGGCCGGAGCAGCCGTGCCGACTGTCATGGCGCTGACCATGGCAGCGACAACGGCCACCGAACCCAGCCACCGCCGTCCCGTCGTTTTCATCGGACCACCTTCCGTCACGGTGCCGATCGGCCGCGCCGAGGCTTGTCGGCGCGGGCTCGGCCCACTAGTTGATGTCGATACCTTGGCAGGGCCGGGGACGGATGTCGCAACCGTCCGTGCCGTCACCTGAACTCTCCCTGCCGACCGCTGTCAGCTCGGCGCGGTACGGGAGTTCATCGGTGGTGGCGTCGCCACTCCACCGGGGACAACCCGTATGCCTGCCGGAACCGACGGGAAAAGAACACCGGGCTGCTGAAGCCCCACGAGCGGGCGATGGCGCCGATGGTGCGGTGGGCGTGTTCCGGGGAGGTGAGAGCACGGCGGCTCCCGTCGAGCCGCTGCCGGATGATCCACTGCTCCAGACTGACCTCGCCTTCCTCGCAGAGGCGGTAGAGGGTCCGGAGCGAGATGTTGTGGACCGACGCGATGCGGTGTGGGGTGAGCCCGGGGTCCGTCAGGTGCGCGCGGACGTAGGCCAGGATCCTGACCAGCAGCGTGTCCTCGGCGACCGCCCGGCGTACCGGCCCGTGCGCGGACACCGAGGCGATCAGGGCGCGGGTCAGCTCCATGGTGGCTGCGGCGAGATGATCGCCTGCGGGGCCCGTGCTGAGCTGGTCCGCGTCCCGGTGCAGGGCGCGGATGTGCTGGAGGAGCAGAGCGCTGATCCTGCTGTGGCGCAGGAAGGGGATCGCCGCCCGTACCAGGTGTTCCGGCAGGTCCAGCCGGTCGGCATCGACCATGAAGGCGAGCGACAGCCCCGTCCCGGACCACCCGTACGCGTAGCCCGCGCTCTTCTGCGCCAGGGCCAGGGTGTCCGGTCCGACGTGCTGTTGATGACCGTTCCAGGTGAAGGCGCCCCGGCCCTGGCTCTGGGTGATGATCGAGACGGTGTTCATCGAGTCGAAGCGCGCGTTACGCGCGGTCCGCCGGATGGTCATCCCTGAGCCGTGGGTGGCGAACAGGGTCAGCGGGCCGAACCTCCAGGCTTCGAGCCGCTTCCACACGCCGGTGCCGGACGGTTCCTGCTCGATGGAGCAACTACCGGTCTCGCCCGACGCCGCAGCGTGGTACGCCTCGGCCCGCTCGGACACCGGAAGGTCAGCCGTATCCAGAATCAGCACTTCGTTCCCCAAGTGTGAGGTCAGCGCAGGACCCAGTTGCCGCCCGGGTCGGTGGAGACTTCGCGGCCACGGTGCGACGGGCAGCGAGAAGCCGCCGGTCAAGTATGCCGCCCACACGAAGCACTGGTAATCCAGTCGCCGGCGATCGGACAGGGCTGTCGTTCACCGTCCGAGTACGCGGTAGCGGAGGTGCACGACGCCGTTGCGGAACCGGCGCTCATCGAGGAGCTCAAGGTCGACGCGCATGTCGGTCGGTAGCCCTGGCTTGCCCCCGCCGACGACAAGGGGCAGGACGAACAGCTGGCACTCGTCGACCAGCCCGGCCCTGAAAGCCTGCGTCGCGAGGTCGGCACCTCCGACGGTGAGATCGCCCCTGGCCGTGGCCTTCAGCTCCTGTACGGCGGCGGGGTCGAAACGGCGTTCGAGCCGGGTGTCGGCAGTCGACACCGCAGCGAGGGTCGTGGAGTACACGACTTTGCTCGGCGCCTGCCAGGCGCGCGCGAAGTCGGCCGTGAGGTCGGACTGCGCGGCCAGGGCGGCGTCGGTCTCCCAGACGGCCATCGCCTCGTACAGTCGCCGACCGTAGAGGAACGTGCCCACAGACCGCAGGAGGTCGGTGGTGAACGCGAACACCTCGTCGTCGGGTGGGAGCCAGGCGAAGGTACCGCTATCGTCCTCGATGTAGCCGTCAAGCGACACGTTCGTCAGGTAGATCAGTTTGGCCATGCCTCCGCCTCCCGATGGTGAGCTGCAACAGCCTGGACACCCATCAGCGTGGCGTCCAGCTTGGTGAACGCCTGGCGCCAACCCTCCCCGCTGGGGTGCGCCAGGCGTGCGGGGAGCCACTGGCGGATCTCGAGTCGCGTCCGTCCGTCGGGCTCGTCGTGGAACTCGATCCGGATTCTGGTATCGAACGGCTCGATGCCCTCCTGCAGTCGGCCACTGACGTGCATGACGCCGTCGAGCAGTTCGCCGTCGGTGACGTCGGTGAGGTCGACGTGGACGTGCACGCGAAGGTCGGGTTCGGCTGGGTTGACCTCCGTCCACCGTTGATAGCCGCCGGGGCGTACGTCGAACTCGATCTTGTCGCGCGGTAGTGAGTTGCCGGTCGGGCCCCACCACGCCGCCAGGTGGTCGGGATCGGTGAAGGCTCGGTAGACGAGCTCCCGGGGCGCGTCGAACACGCGGGAGATGACGAGCTGCGGAGTTCCGGTGTTCATCCGAGCTCCCTGGGGTCGTCGGCCATCCGGTCCGTTGCCGGTCCGGCGGCCTGTACCGCGGCGAGGTGGGCGTCGAGGCGGGTGAGGGACGAGTCCCAGAACCGCCGGTAGCGCGCGATCCAGTCGGCTGCCTCGCGCAGAGGGGCAGCTTCGAGGTGGCTCGCGCGCCACTTGCCCGACCGCGACCGCGAGATGAGCGCGGCGCGCTCGAGCACCTTGAGGTGCCGCGACACCGCCGGCATCGAGATGGACAGGGGGGCGGTGAGCTCGGTGACCGTGGCGTCGCGTTCGGCCAGCTCGGCGATGATCGCCCGTCGAGTCGGGTCGGCGAGCGCCGAGAACACCGCGCTGAGCTGATCGCCAGCCATCGCAAGCTCCCTTCACTTAACCAGAAGGTTAAGCGTATGGAGGCGGGAGTGATGCTGTCAACGGATGACTCGCCGGGCCGGTTCGGTCCCGCCACCAGCGCTGACGTGCTGCCGAACAACCTGCGGCACGACGACGCAACAGGAGCCGCCGGTGGCGGGACGGCGCCGTCCGCGTCAGCCGGGGTGCGCTGCCGGCCGCGCGGGCGGTGTTCCGTCGAGCCGTGCCCGGACGGCGGCCGATTCGGAGACGCCGAGCTCGTCGAGGATCGTGAGCGCCTGCCGCCACGCACGGCCGGCCGCCTCCGGTGAGCCGGCCGCCTGGTGGGTGTCGCCCAGATGGACCAACATCTCCGCCTCGTTGTTCCGCTCACCGATCCGGCGGATGAGGGCCAGCGCGCGCCGGTAGGCGGTGACCGCTTCCCCGTACTGCCGGAGCCCGTGGTGGGCGAAGCCGATACTGTCCCAGGCCTGGGCCTGCCCGAGCCGGTCCCCGACCGCCCGCATCAGGTCGAGGGCGCGGGCGCAGGAGGCGAGCGCGACCTCGTAGTCGCCGAGCAACGCATGCTGCCAGCCCAGGCCGTTGTACGCGCGGGCCTGCCCGGGACGGTGACCGGCACGCTCGAAGAGTTCCAGCGCCCGCCGGGTGTGCTCCAACGCGGCCCGGGCTCCTGGAAAACCGAGGCAGACCCTAGGCCTTACGCGCGACCGCCCCGTACATCGCGATGTCCTTGTCTGCGACACCTGGAGCCCCGGACCCGTCCGGACGCCACTTATGGACCTGGACCAGCCCCGGCTCGACCAACTCCAAGCCGTCGAAGAACCCCAGCGCTGTGGCGCGATCGCGGAACACGAGGGTCTCACCGAGCCTGTTGTACTGCCGCTGGACCTCGGCCAGCGGGATCGGGTCGAACTCGTCGGTCGCGATGGACATCGCCAGGTAGCTGCCCGCCGGCAGCACATCCACGACCTGCCGTACGACCCGGAGTGCCTCCGCGTCGTCCTCGATGAAGTGCACGATCGCGATCAGCAGCAACCCCACCGGCTGGCTCAGGTCGAGGGCCCGCAGGAACTCCGGCGCGGAGATGATCGCCTGGGGATCGCGCATGTCCGCCGCCACGTAGGCCGTGCGTCCCTGCGCTGTCCCGACCATCAGCGCACGCGCGTGCGCGAGCACGAGCGGATCGTTGTCGGTGTAGACCACACGTGCGGTCGGGTCAACCGACTGCACGATCTCGTGGAGATTCGGTGATGTCGGCAGCCCGGTGCCGATGTCCAGGAACTGTCGAATCCCACACTCGGCGGCCAGGAAACGCGCCACCCGGTGCATGAAGGACCGGTTCGCCTGCATGTGAACCCTCAACGCGGGCCATATCCGCAACGAGCTCTCGCCGGCCTCGCGGTCGGCGGCGAAGTTGTCCTTGCCGCCCAGGATGTAGTCGTAGATTCGTGCGCCGTGCGCCCGGTCCGTTCGCAGATCGACACCGCGAGCCTCGCCACGACGTTCCACCACTGCCTCCGTACAACGATGCCGCCATCCGTGCAGGCGACCCTACACCGGCCACGTGCCACACCCGACTCCTGTATGGACCGGAGCAGGGCGCGGTCAGCTCGCTGGGCGCGCCACCACGCGGCTGAATCGCCTGGTGCCCGGATCTACCCGCGACGCCAGCCCAAACCCTGCTCCGTGTCACGGCGGGCCATCCGGACGGTCGAGAAGCCAAGCGGTGACTGCTCGGGCGATGCCGCCAGCAATGCCGGCGGTCACCGCTGGGATGATTCTGGCCCGCAGGCTGCGTGGGTGGTCGCCTTCGGTATCCGGGTGTGTGTCGTGTCGGTTGGTGCGCGGCGAGGGGGGCGTGTCGGAGGGCATGT